>JAOAAG010000318.1 GCA_026418995.1 Anaerolineae bacterium | reverse complement strand
AGATGTGTATAAGAGACAGGCGCACAACACGCTTCATCACACGTCCCTGGTGTATATGATATATCATTGACGCCCCGGTCTCCCCGGCAGACGGTGGTGGTGTAGCCTGTGCCGATGCGATTACCTCGCCAGAGCACGGGCAATGTGGCTTGCCAGGCAGGCATTGTTGACGAGAAGGGCCTCGTTGGCCAGACGTGCCCGCCCCCCCGTCAGCTCGACCAGCCGTCCCAGTAAGAACGGGGTCAGCGCGGAGCCGGTGATCTTGGCCCTCTCGGCTTCCTCCACGGCACGGGAGATGCAGGCTTCCACTTCTTCGGCGGGAATCTCAGCGGCTTCAGGCACCGGCACACAGACCAGCACGGCTGTGCTCAGCCCCAATGCCGTGCGTTCACGGGCTATCCGCGCGATGTCCTCGGGCGACTCGGCCCGTCCTCCCACCTTCAGCCCGGAGCGGCGGCTATAGAAGGCGGGGAATTCGTCCGTGAGGTAGCCGATCACCGGTACACCAAGCGTTTCCAGCATCTCCAGTGTGCGGGGCAGATCAAGGATGGCCTTGGCACCGGCGCAGACGGTGACGATGGGAATGGAAGCGAGTGCAAAGAGGTCTGCCGACACATCTTCCGGGCGGCCCCGATGTACCCCTCCAATGCCCCCGGTCGCAAAAACCTGAATGCCCGCGCGGTACGCCAGATGCATCGTCGCGGCAACGGTGGTGCCGCCACTTGCGCCCTGCGCCGCCGCAAGCGGCAGGTCGCGTAAGCTGAGCTTACGGAGCCCTATCCCCACAGCCAGGCGTGCCAGCTCCTCGTCCGAGAGCCCCACATGGACACGCCCGTCCAGCACGGCGATGGTGGCGGGGCAGACACCGTTAGTCCGTATCATCTCCTCCATCCGGCGGGCGATCTCCAGATTGTACGGCGGGGCAAAGCCATGCGTGATGAGCGCGGACTCCAGAGCCACAACGGGCTGTCCCTGCTCCACTGCCGCCTTTACCTGGGATGAGACACAGAACTCACTGTGGTCCATCTGCTTCACCCGGTGCCCAGCACTTCTATGGCCAGTTGGGCGTAGACTTCTGCTGCAGCGCACACATCATCCAGCCTGACATGCTCGTCGGCGGCATGGGCCAGGCGGGGGTCTCCAGGGCCAAAACCGACGGTGGGGATACCCGCTACACCGGCAGTGTAGACCCCCTCAGTCGAAAAACTCCAGCATTCCACGCGAGGGCGGCGCCTCAGGCGGGTCTTTACTGCCCGGACGGCGCTGGCGATCAGCGGGTGATCCTCGGCCATCACCCAGGCCGGGTAGTACTCACGGGTATGGCAACGATAGCCGGTGTAGCTGGTAATGTCGTGCTCCGAAACCTCCACCTCGGCATTGACTCCCTCGCGGGCGATGACTCGCCGCACTTCGGCGAGGGCCTTGACATCGTTCTCCCCCAAAGTCAGGCGGCGATCTATGAGCAGCTCGCACCGGTCAGGCACGGCATTGCGGCTGCTGGCGCTGGAGGAGATATGTGTGACGGCCAAGGTGCCGGAGCCGAGGGTCTCATCGCTGCCCGAACTTAATTGTCCGGCAAGCAGTTCCAGTCCGAAGACGAGCCTGGCGCCGGTATAGATCGCGTTCTCGCCCAGTTCAGGATTAGCGGCATGAGCAGAGCGCCCGTAAGCGACAAGCCGCATCTCCATCCTGCCACGCTGCCCCCGGCTCACATTCAGGTCGGTCGGTTCACCCAGAACCACCCAGTCAGGGCGTATTCCTTCTTCTTCGATCAGTACCCGGGTGGCAACGCCTTCACACGGCTCCTCCTGGACTACACAGGCCACCACGAGGTCACCGTTCAGGGAGATACCCGTATCATGGAGCAGGTGGGCGCCATATATCATCGCCGCCAGTCCGCCCTTCATATCACACGCACCCAGCCCGTATAGCAGCCCATCCTCGATCTCCGCCCCGAACGGGTCGTGTTTCCAGGCATCGGGATTGCTCACCTGGACCGTGTCCATGTGACCATTGAGCATCAGGAGGGGGCCATGGCCCGCGCCAATCCGACCGATCACATTACCGATACGGTCAGCACGCACGTCGAGAAAGCCCAACCGTCTCATTTCTGCGGCGATGCGCTCGGCGATAGCCCTCTCCGCAGTCGAGGGACTGGGGATACGCACCAGGTCACGTAAAAAAGCGATCAGTGCAGCACGTTTGCCGGGATTCAGTTGCAGTGGGCGCATCTCAATCTCACGAGAATTTGCTGGCTCGGCTCAGACCTCTTCACCGAACCTGGGACTGTAATGCAGAAACACCAGGTAGCCGATAATGAATATCGCGCAGGCCGTCACGGCGGTGCGCATCAGAAAATCCCACGCCGTCGGCGCTCCGAAGTACAACAGATCGCGGTAAGAGGAGATGATGGAGGCCATTGGGTTAACCCAGTATAACCAGCGCCTTGGATAGAGCATGAGGCCATGGAACAGCACCTGCTGGGGCACATCGTTAGCGGAGTAAAACACCGGCGTCAGGAAGAAAAGGGCCTGGGTTAACACGCCGAGGATATGCTGGGTATCGCGGTAGAATACATTGACGGTAGCCAGTATAAACGCCAGACCCAGAATGAAGGTAACCTGAACCAGCACGGGGACGGGCAGTAACAGTACCCACCAGGTCAGACGCGCGCCCTGGAGCAACGCCAGGACGAAAAAGACCGGCAGGGCGATGAGGAAATTCACCAGGCTGGAGAGCGTCACCGTGATGGGCAGGATTTCACGGGGGAAGTAGACTCTTTTGACCAGATGTGCATTGCCGACAATACTACCTGTGGCCTGGACAATCGCCTCGGTAAAGAAGCCCCAGGGTAGCAGACCGCTCAGGACAAAGACCGGATAGCGTTCAATCCTGTCGTTGCCCCAGAGCACGGTGAAGAACACCGTATATACAATCATCATAAGCAACGGGTTCAACCACGACCAGGCGATACCAAAGAGCGAGTTTTTGTAACGCACTTTGAGGTCGCGTAAGACCAGGTTGCCGATTAACTCGCGGTATCTCCAGACTTCGCGCAGGTGGTGCCAGAGTCTCATATGCGTTCCTCTCATCAGGTGACGGTCACGCTGGAAGTGACCGTCATCCGAGTTTGGAAATAAAATCGAGCGCCCAGGATGAATGACGGTCACCCGGGAGGTGATCGTCGCTGAGGCGAGTCACGCTGACCTCAAGTATCTCCTCGCGCACGAGGACTGTAGCCGGTGTCAACACCTCTCCTCCCAGGCGCACCAGACACTCGTAGCGTCCCCGAGCCGGGATCAGGCGTCCAGGAGAGGGCATGAACGTAAATAGCGCACCGTTTGCGCCGCTCTCCATGGCCATGACGGTGCCGGGCAGGCGGTAGGGGCGGCCAAGGCAGCCAGCGGCCTGTCGTACGTCTCCGGCTCGTAAGGCAGCCCGCACCCGACTGCTGGTGACCACGTCTCCCTCCCAGACCAGCGGCTCGACGATATGGACCGTGAAGCCAACCTCCGCCCCCAGGCGTCGGAGGAACGGGATGTCCCCTTCGCGCCGGTAGCCCAGGGCCAGGTCCGGGCCACCCCACAACTGCGCCAGGTGCAGATGGCGTTGGAGGAGGGCGATGAAGTCGGTCACTGTGGTGCGGGCCAGCTCGGGGGTAAAGGTGAGCACGACAAGCAGGTCCAGCCCTAATGGAGTCATCAGCTCGGCACGCTCCTGGATGCTGGTGAGCAGCGGAGGAGCGGGATGTCCCAGGACCGCAGCCGGGTGGGGGTCAAAAGTAATGACGACGGCCGTGAACCGGGCCACACGGGCCGCGTTCACCAGTCCCCTGAGCAACTGCTGGTGACCACGGTGTATACCATCAAAGACACCCACGGTCACGCTGGAAGGGGACACCAGGTTCACGTCGGAAAGGCTGTAGGTGATGTGCATTGCTTATGCCGCGACGCTCGAACCCGGCGGGCAAAATACTTTGTATGGCCGCCAGGTGTGAGTGGTTGCGTCGTACTTCGCGAGTCCCAGGAAAGAGGCGTCCGGCCCGTAGGCGCGGGCCAGTTCCGTCGCCCCTGTAGCCGGGCAGGAGATGGGCTGACCCCGGCATAGCCTCTGAGCCTCCTCTGCGTCCAGGTGGAGAGGGGGAAACTGCCTCAGCGCTGCATCCAGTGGATAGAGCAATTCCTGCCAGCGGCCCTCAACAGCCATCTGAGCAAACTCCTCGATGGAAACAGCGTCCTCGATGGTGAAGTCGCCGCTGGCCAGGCGGGTCAGCCCGGCGAGGTGAGCCCCACAGCCCAGGAGCTGACCCAGGTCGTGGGCCAGCACACGCACATAGGTGCCGCCCGAACACGTCACTTCCAGCGTGCAGTACGGCGGCTCCCAGCCACTCAGCTCCAGGTGGTATATGACCACCTGGCGCGGCGCACGCTCCACTGCAATCCCCCGACGGGCAAGGCGGTGTAAAGGGATACCATGGTACTTGAGCGCCGAATACATCGGCGGCAATTGAAGTACCGGACCTCTGAATTGTGCCAGTGCAGCCTCTACCTGGTCCCGTCCAACCGTTACTGGTTTCTCCGCCACCACCTGCCCCTCGGCATCATAGGTATCGGTAGTGACGCCGAGATGCACACGGGCACGGTAGACCTTCTGTCCTTCCATCAGATACTCGGCTACGCGCGTGGCCTGTCCGACGCATACCAGGAGCACGCCCGTTGCCATTGGGTCGAGGGTGCCGGCATGGCCCACACGCCGGATACCGGTCAGGGCGCGCACCCGGTCTACGAGATCGTGTGAGGTCATGCCTGCGGGCTTATTGAGGTTAAGTATGCCGTTGCTCACACGCAGTTATGATGGAGCTGTGCCTACGATCTCCCACAGCAGCGGGAGTATCTGGGTCTGTGCCTCCTCGGGGAGGCCGGGAAACTTGCAGCCGGCCGCCAGGGCATGCCCCCCGCCGCCGAATCTCTGGGCTACCCTGGCCACGTCATAGCCGGGCATAGCCCGCAATCCTATTTCAGTGTATCCGTCCTTACGCTCGACGAACACGGCCGCCACATCGGCATCGCTGGCGCTGAGGAGGAAGTCCACCAATCCCGCGTCGCCGTTTCCCTCGTAACCTGCTCTGTGTCTCATGCTAAGCGAGACGGTGGCCCAGGCCACGCGTTCTTTCAGTTGTAACGAAGCCAGCGCTTCCTTCCACAGCAGCAGGGCCGAGGTGGGGCGGCTATCCAGCCCATGCCTGGTAATGTAGGGAAGAGAAGCGCCGGCCCTCATCAGGCGAGTGGCCGCCTCCATCGTCTGGATAGTGACGTTGCTGGTGCGAAATCCGCGCGTATCGGTGACGATGCCGGTCAGCAAACAGGTAGCCACTTTTTCGTCCAGAGGAACGGCCAGGTGATCCAGAAGCCGCAACACGACCTCGGCCGTGGAGGTGGCATGGATATCCACCAGATTGACGTTGCCGAAATAGAGATTGGTCAGGTGATGGTCCACGTTGATTAACGGCACTCGCCCAAAGCCCGCGAAGCTGGTGACCTGGCCCAGCCTTTCCAGGTCCGAACAATCAAGGGAAATGACGAGGTCGAAGGCAGCGTCCGCACGCTGCACCACTTCCTCTGTACCAGGTATATAGCGCAGCCCTGGGGGCAACGGATCCGGGCTGACCATGAGCGGACACTGCCCCAGATAGCACAATGCCTGCCCCAGGCCCACCAGGCTGCCGATGGCATCCCCATCTGGAGAGATGTGGCACACCAGCAGAGGGTGGGAAGCCGAATGGATAAGTTGCGCGGCCTCCTCTAACGCTTGTTCAAGAGCGACCATCTGGCTCGTTGAAGGGTACGTCATCCTCCATTTCCTCGCCCAACCCCAGGCTGTCGAGGATACCGGAGATATGTTCTCCGTGCTCCAGCGATGGGTCGTAGTGGAAAGTCAGAACAGGAGTGTTCTGCAACCGCAGTCGGCGGCCCAGCTCGCGCTGCAACCAGCCAGCTGCGCTCTCCAACCCTGCCTGTACCTCGGCCTGCATCGCAGCGTCGCCCAGCACACTGTAGTGGACGGCGGCATAGCGCGTGTCGGACGAGACAGCCACACCGGTGATCGTGACCATCTGTAAGCGCGGGTCGTTGGCCTTCCGCTCCAGCAGCGTGGTCAGATGAGCACGGATCAGCTCGGCGACCCGGCGTTGATATTTCTTACCCATATGTTATGACCGTTCTTCCCGTTGCTTGACATAGAACTGGATCACATCGCCGATGGCGAAATCCTCGAAGCCCTCCAGCCTGACGCCGCACTCCAGGCCGCTGCGCACCTCAGTGGCATCTTTGTCGAACCGCTTGAGCGAAGCGACGTGTCCATCATATACCTGCTGTCCATTTCTCAGGACCCGCGCCCGTGCATTTCTCCGCGCCTCGCCCTGGCGCACGTAGCAGCCGGCCACGATACCGACCTTGGAGATCTTAAACGTAGCCCGCACTTCGGCCTCACCCACCACAACATCCACATAGGTCGGTTCCAGCAGCCCTTTGAGGGCTTTGTCCACCTCGTCCACCAGGGTGTAGATGATGTCATAGGTGCGTATATCCACTCCGGCGCTCTCAGCCAGGCGCCGCGCGGCCGCATCGGGGTAGACCTGGAAGCCAATCACGATGGCCTGAGAAGCGATAGCCAGGTTGATATCCGACTCGGTAATCCTACCAGCGGCGGCGTGAACGATGTTGACCTTGAGGTCAGCGCTGCCCAGCTTCTGCAAAGAGCTGACAATCGGCTCGATCGAACCCTGCACATCGGTCTTGATAATGAGATTGAGTTCCTTGACCTGGCCGGCCTGGATGCGGCTGGAGAAATCGTCCAGCGTGAAGGCTCGCACCGGCGTTGCCGCCCGCTGGGCCAATTCCTCCTGGCGCTTAGCGACGATCGCCCGCGCTGTGCGCTCATCCGGCACAACCTTGAACATCTCGCCGGCCTCAGGTACGTCAGAGAGGCCCAGTACCATCGCCGGGGTAGAGGGAGGGGCTTCCTCGATAGGCTCGCCCGCATCGTTGAACATCTGACGCACCCGCCCATGCGCCAGGCCCGCGACGATCACATCCCCTACCCGCAACGTACCGTTCTGCACCAATACCGTTGCGGTAGCGCCACGCGTGCGCTCCAGCTTGCCTTCCAGCACCGTCCCCACTGC
>JAOAAG010000292.1 GCA_026418995.1 Anaerolineae bacterium | reverse complement strand
CCCTTAGCCCGCCTGGTCCATGGGCACTGCCCACATAGGCATACCAGCCGGCCGGAAACTCAAAGCTCCCCAGCCTTCCGATGCTCATAGCCACGGGCCGGGCCAGCCTGAGGATCAGCATATAGACACCGGCCTCGCGCTCACCGACCGTACATGCGGTTTTGCCAGACCCGGCCCGCATTCCAGGCGAGAAGGGAACCAAAGGCCAACAGAAACAGTCCCACAGCATCAAGGGCGCGGATAGCATGCAACTCGTCGAACCGGTAAATCTCCGGCCCCTCGTAGCGTTCGGGGAGGATCAGAGCTATCAGCCCTCCCAGCATCGTCAGCACGGCCAACGTTGCCAGTACTATGACCCGCCACTGGAGCATATTCCACTCATTCCGCAGGCGGCGGCACTGGCAGTTGCTCAACCGGTGTATTGATCCACTTATCGCCCTCGTCAATGAGCATCACCGGGATATCATCGCGGATAGGGTACTTTCGACCACAGTCCGGCTCCCGACATACCAGCCAGCAACCGTGGACGAGCTCTAACCGGCCGGGATCGGGGCCTGGTTTGCGCGTCTCACCACTGACACAATAGGGACAGCGCAGAATAGCCAGCAGCTCTGGATCTACCATGGTGCAACATCCTCCTTGTAAGACTAAGTGTAAGTATAAACACATTCAGTGAACTGAGCAAGTCGCACGATACGGCCCATGACCGCGTAACATCCCTCATCATCGCACCCCGAAAAGCCCTGGTTTCCCATTCCCCCGTAGGTTGAAGCATCACTTGACCACACATTCATCGCCAGCATCCAGAGAGCGCCCAGTCTCGTTGTCGTGAAACAGCTCTACCGGGTGGTTACCATTTGATCAGCGGAGACATCAGTGGTACAATCTACCCTGACATGATGGCCCTGTCACAGGTATATCTTACCCCAGATGAGCGTAGAGTGTAACACTCACTGCCAGGCAGACGACTGAGCTTCATCATGGCCCTGGGACCAGTGGAAATTCCGCTTGGGCAGCAGTGGGCAGAGCCAGAAGTGATGCCCTCAGGCGGTGAGGCTGGTGGGTGTGGACCGGTATCACCACGCTCTGGGTCAAGCCCCATGACCGGGCTAGATTTATGATGCCCCCTTCGTATCCAGAACACAGGATGTGGTAATCCAGAAGAGAGGCTATGAACATCACCTTTCGTGCTATGAACCTCAACGTATTTGCCGGGAAGCCGAATCCTCATGTCTTCTTCCAACCGCGCTTTGAGCCCTGGTATGCCTGGCAAAGCCGCTCGGGCAGCATGCCCGCTTACTACCGCGAACTTGGCTTACTGGGCACTTATGACGCACTGGGATGCTCCATGCGTTACGTGCATTACTACACGGGCATGCCCGACCCGGTCAGGTACCGGCTGGCGCCGGAGGTCAAAGTCAACGAGAGGGACGAACATAATGGTAGAATACGGATCATTGAAACCCCCTATGGCGAACTCACCGAGCGTCTCAAGTTCACCGCCGATTGTACCTGGCGCACAGTGGAGTTCCCGGTGAAGCAACCGGAAGACCTCAGGAAATTGCGCTGGCTCTGCAAACATATGAGCTATACCTTCTCGAAGGAGCATTTTATGCAGGGAAGCGATTTCCTGGGAGAGCGCGGTGAGCCGCAGTTCTGGCTGCCCAAGAGCCCGTATCAGGCACTGGCGCAGGTGTGGATGAGGTTGGAGGACCTGATATACGCCCTGGCCGATTGCCCCGGCGAGGTAGAGCAGACTATGCAAGCGCTCGACGAGACGTATGACCCCCTTTATGAACAGATCGCCGCCTCCGGGGTGGTCAAAATCGTCAACTTCGGTGAGAATATTCACGAACAGCTCCTCTCACCGCGCTATTTTGAGCGCTACCTGATCCCGTGGTACGAGAAACGTGCCGGCCGATTACGGCAGGCTGGCATCTACACTCACATTCATATTGACGGTTATTGCCGCTCCCTGCTAAAGTATCTCAAGCACCTGCCTTTTGACGGCTACGAAGCACTGACGCCCAAGCCACAGGGGGATGTGACCTTGCAGGAGATAAAGGAACATATCGGTGACAAGGTTTTGCTGGACGGGATTCCCGCTGTCCTGTTCCTCTCCACGTATTCGCGCGAAGCCCTGATGGAAACGGTGGAGGAAATTGTGGCGCTGTTCCATCCACGCCTGGTGCTGGGGGTTTCGGACGAAGTACCGCAGGGCGCTGAGGCAGAGGAGGCGATCGAGCGGATACGTATGATCTCACAATGGTGCCGTCAGCATCAAGGGTAGGGATGTTCGGCGCTCATTTTCGCTCTACTCGTTCAGCCCCCTGGTCACTACTCGCAGGATGCGCCGTGGTATTGTGTGTCGTCACCGCCTGCGTGACGGCCCCGGCGCCCCCGGATCCTGCATCTCCGGTAGCCACGCGACTGACTGCTCTGCTCGTCGGCACACTGGTCAACGTGGACGGCTGCCTGCGCGTGACCGATCACGAATCCGGCACCAGTTACCTGCTTGTATGGCTGCCGGAACAACACACGGTAACCGCTGAAGGGAACACACTTCACATTGTAGACCACCTGAGAGGAGACAGGACAGTTGTCTGGTATACTGGACAGACTGTGCGTCTCGGCGGCGGAGTCGCTGCTGGCGAATCTCTGGACGAACCAGTGCGGCGCAGTCTGCCTGCTCACTGCCCTGGCCCCTACTGGGTCGTGGGAGACGTGGGGTTCTAGACGGATCCGCGCCGGGGCAGGCGGCGTCGGTTACCGCAAGTTTACGGATACCGGGGCGTACCTGGCGGCCAGAGGCTGTGTCAAGACGCTATGCAGTCGGAGAAGTGGTCTGCTGTTAACCACTCACCCTGTCCGTCACTTGTTGACCAATTCCGAGTAGCGCTGACGCAACTGACCACAGCCGGCTTGGATGTCCACACCACGCCGCAGGCGCAAGGTGTGGGATATGCGGTGTTTCTTCAGAACGGCTGTAAACCTGTCCACCGCAGCAGGAGGGGATGGCTGCTCTTTATACCCCGGCGTAGGATTGAGAGGTATCAGGTTAACATGGGCCAGCAGACCGACCAGCCGTGCACACAGCGCCTGCGCCTGTTCCGGAGTATCGTTGACGCCACCGATCAGCACCCACTCAAAGCTCACTCGCCTGCCGGTCTCCCTGACATAGCGATGGCATGCCTCGAACAATGCATCCAGTCCGTAGCGACGGTTGATGGGAACGAGCCGATCGCGCAGCGCATCGGTGGCCGCATGTAGCGAGATGGCGAGCGTGATCGGCAATTTTTCCTGCGCCAGGCGTTCGATCGCCGGCACGATGCCCACAGTGGAAAGCGTGATGTGACGCTGGCCCAGATTGAACCCCTGGGGGTGAGCCAGACGCCTTATGGTCGCCAGCGATGCCTCGTAGTTGAGCAAGGGTTCCCCCATCCCCATCAGAACGATATTGCTCAGCCTCTTACCCTCAGCCCGGAGGATACGGGCAAAATGAAGAGCCTGGGCCACGATCTCACCGGCGCTGAGGTTGCGTCTGAAGCCCATTTGCCCCGTGGCGCAGAAGACGCAGCCGACAGGGCATCCGATTTGGGTGGAGAGACAGGCGGTATAGCGGCGCTCGTAGTGCATTAACACAGCCTCGACCGTTTCCCCATCTGCCATGCGGAGCAAAGCCTTGAGCGTCTCGCCGTCGGCGGAGCGTAAGGTGTCCACGGGCTGCGGCACGCCGATAGTGGTCTCCGCCGCCAGCCGTGCGCGCAACGACCGGGGCAAATTGGTCATCTGCTCGAAATCGGTAGCCAGGTGCACGTAGAGCCACTCCCAAATCTGCAGCGCGCGATAGGGGGGCTCGCCCCAGCTCTCCATCAGACTCTCCAGGGCCGGAAAGTCGAGCTCGAGCAGCGCTATAGGAGCCGTTGCCATACTTGCGTCAGCTCTGCGATGCCTGTATACACCAGATCAGGCTTGACGGGGGATGCGGCCAGCTCGGCCTGCGTGGAGATGCCGGAGAGGACCAGGATGGTGGTGAGGCCCGCTCTGACACCACCGAGGATATCGGTATCGAGCCGGTCTCCGAGAACGGCAGTGTGTTCGGGTTGGGCGTTCATTCGGCGCAGGGCCTCTCTAAAAAGCCATACCTCTGGTTTGCCCACGACGATGGGGGAGACACCCGTGGTCACCTGTAGGGCCGCCAATTGAGCACCATTGCCCGGCACCCTGCCATGCACGGTAGGGTAGTTGACATCGGGGTTGGTGCCGATGAAACCGGCGCCGGCCTGGATGAGAAGCGCAGCAGTGGCGAGCTTATCCCAGGTGAGATGCCTGTCCCACCCCACGACGACGAAGGACGCCCCAGTCCCGCTCTCATCGGCAATCACAAAACCCTGGTCCACGAGTGCTTCCCGTACCCCATCTTCCCCTATCGCATAAATGCGGCTGCCAGGAGGAGCTATCCCGGCCAGATAAGCGGCGGTTGCCTGAGCGGAGGTGAGAATATTGGCTGTCGTGACTTCGACGCCGAAGCCAGCCAGTTTACGCATATACTGGTCTGGCGTCTTGCTGGAATTGTTCGTCACCAGCATGAAACCGATTTGCTTCTGGTACAGGAATGAAAAGAACTCCTGGAGGCCGGGCAGTGGGTGGTCTCCATGCCAGAGCACGCCATCCATATCCACAATCAGGTGGCGGATGGAGCGCAGTCGCTCTTCCCCCCGGCTGGGAGCGGATTGAAGAGAAAATGAATGGAGCTGTTCATAGTCGGCAGGGGTATCAATATCGGCCAGCACACGGGCATCGGAGACGGGAAGCATAGCGGCGCGATGGGCATAGCGGGCGATAAGGGCTCGCCCCCCTTCATCGCCACTCACAGCGGCAAGCTCCGGGAACAATTCCGCGGCAAAAAGCACCGGCGTCCTCTGTTGTCCGGCAAGCGAAGGATACACGATCGGAGCGCCGCTTTCTCTGAAACGCGCAACCAGCGCCCGAAGCAGGTCGGGGGTGACAAGAGGCTGATCACAATGCAGGAAGATGGCGGCCTCGGTGTCAAGCGGAAGGGCAACCAGTCCAGCGTACACCGAGGTGCTCATCCCCTCCTTCCAGCGCCAGTTCATCACAGTCTGGACAGGGCGCGTGTCCAGAGCAGCCCGGACAGCCCCGGCCTGGTAGCCCAGGACGACGATCACCCTGGCAAATCCTGCCGCGAGGGCCACCTCGGCGACGTGCGCAACAAGTGGTTTGCCTCCCCAGTCAAGCAACTGTTTGGGTTGACCAAAGCGCGTGGAGGCGCCGGCAGCAAGGACTACCGCCGCAATGTTGGATTGGCCATTGTCGTTCGTAGCTCTCACTGACACCGGTGAAACAGAGGGGATCAGGTTATGCGCCGGTAAAACAGCGGTGGGCGCTGCACGGGTGTATCGCTAAAGGTGTGCGCGGCCAGCATACGTTCCGTCGCTGCTTCCATCTGTGCCCGGTCGTTAGCGTAGACCGTGAAGAGCGGGGTATCCTTCTGTACCAATTCTCCCACCTTGTAGTGCACGATGACTCCCACGCTATGGTCAATTGGGTCTCCCTTTTTCCTCCGCCCGCCGCCCAGCTCCAACACCGCCCTACCCGTTTCTGCGGCGTCCAGCCCGGCCAGGTAGCCGCTCCGTGGCGCCGGCACGGGCTTCACCAGCCGGGCCCTGGGCAGAAGGTCCGGATCCTCGATGTAGCGCACATCCCCTCCCTGAGCCTCAACCAGCTCCACGAACTTGTGCCAGGCAGCGCCAGAGGCGAGGGTTTCCATAGCCATTGTGAGCGCTGCGCTGGTATCTCCTGCTGCCCCTCCCAGCATCAGCATCTCTGCCGCCACAACGATGCAATGGTCACGGAAGTCAGCGGGGCCGCCTTCGTGCAGCGTGTTGATGGCCTCTCGCAATTCCAGGGCATTGCCCACGGCCCAACCCAGGGGCTGGCTCATATCCGATATGAGGGCCACCACTTTCCGCCCAGCCTGGTTGCCCAGGCGCACGAGTGCTCTGGCCAACTCCTCTGCCTCTTCGGGAGTTTTCATAAAGGCGCCACTGCCCGCTTTGACATCCAGCAGGATCGCATCGCTGCCGGTGGCAAGCTTCTTACTCATAATCGAGCTGACAATGAGGGGGATGGACTCGACCGTCGCGGTGACATCGCGTAACGCGTAGAGCTTCTGGTCGGCCGGCACCAAAGCGGCGCTCTGTCCGGTCAACACGATCCCGATGCGCTTAAGCTGGGCCTTGAACTCCTCTGGGCTGAGATCGGTACGATACCCCGGGATGGACTCCAGCTTATCCACCGTACCTCCGCTGAATCCCAGGCTGCGCCCGGTCATCTTGGCGACCGGTATGCCACAGGCCGCTACCAGAGGAGCCACCACCAGGCTAACCTTGTCCCCCACCCCTCCGGTGGAGTGTTTATCCACGGCGAAGGGGACAGCGTCTTTCAGGTCGAGCACGTCCCCCGAACAGGCCATTGCCATGGTCAGGTCGTAAATTTCCCGCTCTGTCATCCCGTTGAGATAGACGGCCATCAGCCAGGCGGCAGCCTGATAATCGGGGATCAGGCCCTGGGTGTATCCACGGACGAAGAACTCGATCTCTTCGCGTGATAGCTCTTTTCTATCACGTTTCCTGGCGATTATTTCCAGCGCTTCCACCTGCTCACCTCACCTGCTGCATATTCCACGGGCCTGGCATAATAGGTAATGACCGGCACCTCCATGCTGGACAGGTGCCGGTCATCTCAAGGCTGGGGGCGGAGGATTCGAACCCCCACTACACGGATTCAGAGTCCGTTGTCTTGCCATTAGACGAGCCCCCAGCTTTGCTAATATTTTATCACAAGATGCTTAGCTTGACAAATGCGCAGATGCGTGGGCCGGGCCTGCCAGGAAGCTAACCGGGGATTCTGTCCCACAGCAGCGCTCGCCCGCCACACAGGCGCGGGACTCACAGCTCCCTGGCCCCATTCCCTGCCTCCCGGTCACCCTCCTATCTGTTACCACCAGTGTGGCCCGCAGGCCCACTTTGCGTCGCGGACTGCAGGGGAAATTCAACCCTATCCTGACGTTGTGCTCCTCAAGTTATATTTATTATACACCCTTACCTGCCAGCAGTACAAGCACAACCCCCAGCGCAGTATGCGGTCAACGTTAGCGTGAGCGTTCTCCCAGATGCACGGAAGTATGCCCCGCAGCCAAGGTTTCTGGCCGCCATCTGTTGCCCAATCCCGCCGCGCGTTGTATAATGCGAGCGAGCTGATTTCCGCGCGAGAGGGTTCGGTGCAACAGGCAGCCCCAATAATGACGGACAGCACACTCGTCCACCCACAAGCTATACCACGCTACCGTTTTCCCCTGCCTACTGGAGCAGCACTGCTGTGGTCAGCGATCACGCTTCGGCCCCGCTCTTTCGCCCGCGACGCTGGTGCTTCCTGGGCCGGGATATCTCCTGCGCCGGTGGTGGTGGGGGTGGAATATATCCCGACTCACGGCCCCTGCCTGGTGGTATGTAACCACTACAGCCGGCCAGGCTTTGCGGCCTGGTGGATCGCACTGGCGATTACGGCTGTCGTATCCTCACAGCGCTCCCCGAAAGCAGACCGGGAGATCCACTGGGTGATGACAGCCGCCTGGACGTTCCCCGAGAGCGCATGGCGACGTCGGCTCCTGACGCCGGCTACGCGCTGGGCTTTCGCCCGCATCGCGCAGGTGTATGGCTTCGTGACGATGCCGCCTATGCCTCCTGCGCCTGATGAGGTCGAGGCCAGGGCTATGGCCGTGCTGAGAACGCTGCGCCTGGCCAGGCAACTGGCACCACAGGGTGGTATGATCGGCCTGGCGCCGGAAGGACAGGATTTCGCCAGTGGCGGGATCGGACAGCCCCCCACCGGTGCAGGCGAGTTTATCGCATTGCTGGTCCAGGCCGGGCTATCTCCTGTGTTGCCGATAGGGGTGTCGGAATGCGACGGACGCCTGCGTCTCTCCTGCGGGCCGCCGTTCACACCGCTGATACCGCTGCAGCGCGCCGAACGAGACCGGGCGGTCATCAGCCAGGTGATGGACGCCATTGGCGCGCAACTGAGCTGAAAGCGGTTGCGTTCCCCTCTTTCGGCCAGAACTTCTCTTGACAGCTTATTGCTTCGTGATAGACTAAAGCTCTATGAGCAAAGACAGTGTGCCCCTGCCTCCTCACTACCGGTACAACTTCATCGTTTTCCTGGTTGATTACATCTGCTTCGGAATCGCGTTCACTTTCATCAGTCTGACCAGCGTGGCACCAGCACTGGTGAGCAGGTTGACCACCTCCGCCCCGCTTATCGGCCTGATAAGTACGGTTTTCAGTGGCGGCTGGCTGCTCCCACAACTGCTGGTCGCTAACCTGATCAACGACAAACCCCGCAAGAAGCCGTACATGATCGCGGCCCTCAGCGGGCGTGTGACCATCTGGATTGTCGCGCTGGCACTATGGAGTGGGCTGACCGACCACCCACAAGCGATGCTGGTGCTCTTTTTTGTATGCCTGGCCCTCTTTGCTACCATGGACGGGATGGCCAGCGTCTCCTGGTTCGATATTATGGCGCGGGCCATACCGGTACATCGCCGAGGACGCCTGGTCAGTGTCGGCCAGTTCGTAAGCGGGCTGGTTGGCATTGGTGTTGGAGGGTTGGTAGGACTGATCCTGGAACGCTACCCCTTCCCCGGCAACTTTGCGCTGCTCTTTACGCTGGCTGGTGTCGCGCTCATTCCCTCGACGGTGGCGTTATGTCTAATCAGGGAACCCTTGCCCGCAGAGAGACGCGATCCCCACCCTGGCGGACACAAGGGCAGGTGGCTGCAGATTCTGGTTAAAGATGTGCTCTTTCTCCGTTTCATGCTCGCCCGACTACTGGTCGGTATGCTGGGCCTGGCCGGCTCCTTTTACGTGCTGCATGCCGAGCATGTGCTGCACCTGCCCAACAGTGTCATCGGTAGCTTTGTGGCCGCGCAGACGCTGGCCGGCACCGTTGCCACCGCAGGATTGGGGCTGGTAAGCGAGCGCTGGGGATCGCGAGCGGTGTCCAGCCTGGCCGGCCTCGCGGCTACCGCGGGGCCGCTCTTTGCCCTGGTGGTACACCAGGTCGGCAGTGGGTGGCTGGTCCGTGCTTATCCCTTCGTGTTTATGATGCTGGGCGTCGTCAACAGCGCCTGGATGTTGGGTTTTACCAATTATCTGCTGGAGATCGCGCCGGAGGAGATACGCCCAACCTATGTGGGGCTGAGCAACACGATCGCGGGCGTGGTGATGATGTTCGTTCCTGTAGCAGGCGGATGGTTACTGGAATGGAGTTCCTATCCTGTCCTCTTCGGGGTGACCACGCTGTTGACGGCGCTGGGCTTCCTGGCCACACTGACCCTTAAGCCAAGAGAACGTGTCGCCTGTGAATCATAAGCGGCCATACTCGATCTGGATCCTTGTGCTCGCGCTCGTGCCGATTGCCACCGTGTTATGGCGCTGGCACAGGCCGCTCTGGGACCTCTTCAATAATCAGAGGCTGCTCAGCGAGTGGGTGGCCGGATTTGGCCTTCTGGGCCCGCTGGTAAGTATCGCGCTCAATGCAGCCCAGGTATTGCTGGCGCCGATACCCGGTCAGTTTGTCAACGTAGTAAACGGCTACCTGTACGGGGTGTGGATGGGCGTTCTCTACAGCCTGAGCGGCCTGACGCTGGGCACAGCACTGGCTATGGGATTGAGCAGGCGGTTTGGACGTCCGCTGGTTGAGCGGCTGGTCGGTGCCCACGTGCTGGCCCGTTGGGACCGCCTCCTGGCCAGAAGAGGGCCGGCTTTCTTTTTCCTGGTATTCCTCTTTCCCCTGCTACCCGACGATATAGCCTGCTTTATCATAGGCCTCAGCTCACTACCTATCCCCCGGATGCTTCTGCTGGCCACGTTGGGACGCCTGCCGGGGCTGGTCTTCGCTTGCTGGCTGGGGGCCTATGCTACGCTTCTGCCCTGGTGGGCCTGGGCGATGCTGACAGGAACGGTTGCCCTGCTGGCCTGGCTCTACCTGCGCCATCAGGAACGCATCAGCAACGCCCTGCTTGCGCTGGCCCGACATCTGGAGGCCCTGATCACAAGGAGTCCAGGTTGACCAAGACCCGATCGCTGGGCGCTCCGTCGGGCGGATTGAGCACAGACCACCGTTCACCGCCTGTCTCTTATACACATCT
>JAOAAG010000273.1 GCA_026418995.1 Anaerolineae bacterium | reverse complement strand
ACCACGTAGTAGAGCCCCGCCGCCCCGGTCCAGGTACAGCCCCAGCCGCAGGCCCGAGGCGATGCGGTGGGCGGCGTCCAGCGGCACGGGCGCGGCGTCGCTGCAGTAGACGTTATAGGTGACCCCCGGCCCGGCCACGATGGGCGACCAGGCCAGCAGCACACCGAGGCGCGGCAGCGCCAGCGCCTGCAGGTTGCTCGGAGCCGGTGGCGGCGTTGGGGTGGGGGTGGGTGTCGCCGTGGGCGTCGCCGTCGGCGTCGGCGTGAGCGTTGGCGTCTCGGTTGGCGTCGCCGTCGGGGTGTCGGTGGGTGTGGGCGTATGGGTCGGTGTCGGTGTCGGCGTCCCGGTCGGCGTCGGTGTGGGCGTTGGCGTCTCGGTGGGCGTTGGTGTGGCCGTGGGCGTTGGGGTCGCGGTAGGCGTGGGCGTCGGCGTCGCCGGCAGCCGCAGCGTCTCCGTCACCCGCACCCGGTTCCCCACCCCGTCCAACTCGTATTCGTACCGCGCCAGTAGGGGCGGGTCTCCGTGCCCGCCCTGCGGGTCTCCGTGCCCGCCCTGCGGCACGCCCCGGTGTTCAATCCTCACCAGCCGCCCGGCTGCATCGTACTCGTAGCGCGTCTCCACGCCGTTGGGCAACCGCAACCCGCTCAGCCGCCCTGCCGCCGTGTAGGTGTAGACGGTGGGGGCGCAATTCATTGCGCCCCATACACGGCGCCGCAACCCCCAACGGCCGATACAGCGCATCGTAGTCGTACCTCGTCACCCCCACCGCGTCCGTCACCACCGTCCGGTGGCCCAGCGCATCGTAGGCGATCTCCACGGTGAACCCGGGCACCTCCCCCACGGGCGGGTATTCTATCCGCGTTGGTCGCCCCATGAAGTAGCAGGTGATGTTCCCCGGCATGATTGGGGCTCTCGTCAGCCACGCGAGCGATATCTCCCGGCGCATCAGTAACCCGCCCCGCTGGTCTGTCCGCCTGAGTGGCCGCCGCCCAACCGGCCGGCCGCGCCACTTGCCCCGCCACAACCCGATGGTATAATATGCACAAATCGCCCGATAGAGGAGCTGATCATTGATCGAGACGATTCTGGCAAAAATCCCCTTCTATCTGACCATCCTGTCCACGGCCTGTGGCGCGATCACGGCAGCGCTGATAGGGGGAATGGCCATCTGGACCTTCCGCGACATCCGCTCGCGTTCCCGCGATGTGCTGGCACAGTTGCTGGCTACGCTGCTGGTACTTGTGCTGCCCATCATCGGTCTGATAGTGTACCTGATGCTCCGTCCCCGCGAAACATTGGCGGATGCCTATGAGCGTTCGCTGGAGCAGGAGGCGCTGCTCCAGGCCATCGAGGAGCCTGAGGTCTGCCCGGGCTGTGGCCAGCGGGTCAAAAGCGATTATCTTTTCTGCCCCACCTGCCATACCAGGCTCAAGCGAGCATGCCCCGCCTGCGATCGCCCGCTCAACCTGCGCTGGTCGCTGTGTCCCTACTGTGGCGCAGGGGTGTCGCCCCAGGTGTTGGAGACCGGCGCGCGCACCATTCCCTACGTCCGAGAGGTCCAGGAAGTAGCAGGCGAATTGGAGGCCGGGGGCTAGGATTCCCCCACGACGTGTACTTTCAGCATATTGGTCTCCCCGCCGCTGCCGAAGGGGATGCCGGCGGTCAACACGACCGTATCTCCCTGGGCGACGAGGCCATGCTCGCGAGCTGCCCGCACCATCGTCTCCACCATCTCATCGGTGGTATGGAACTCCGCGACCAGGACCGGCAACACTCCCCAGACCAGTGTTAAGCAACCCAGCGTGCGAGGGTTGGGCGTCACGGCAAGGATGGGAACTGCCGGGCGGTGACGCGCCACCATGCGCGCTGTTCTCCCCGACAGAGTGGCCGTGATAATCGCGCGGGCGCCCACCTCGGCAGCGATCTCGACCGCAGCGCAGCTAATGGCCTCCGTGATCGTGCCGTGGACATGGGCCTGGCCATGTAGCAGACGCCCGAAGGGGAGGTGGGCTTCGGCGTTGGCGCAGATTCTGGCCATGGTCTCCGTCGCTTCGACCGGATACCGTCCCACCGCCGTCTCGCCGGAGAGCATCACCGCATCCGTGCCGTCGAGGATAGCGTTGGCAACGTCGGAGGCCTCCGCCCGTGTCGGGCGTGGATTTTCGATCATCGTCTGGAGCATCTGAGTCGCGGTGATCACCGGCTTGCCAGCCTGGTTGCAGGCATGGATGATGCGCTTCTGATGGAACGGCACCTCCTCAGCCGGCGTCTCCACTCCCAAATCCCCGCGCGCTATCATGATGCCGTCCGCCTCGGCTAGGATGGCGTCGAACGCTGCCAAAGCCTCAGCCTTCTCGATCTTGGCGATAAGAGGCACCGATGCCCCTTTGTCTGCCAGGAAGCGGCGTAGCTCGCGCACGTCATCGGGAGAGCGGACGAACGAGAGGGCCAAAAAGTCCACCCCCTGCTCCAGCGCGAAGCTGACCGCCTCGCGATCCTTCGGCGTGAGCGCGGCGATGCCGCACAGCCCGACCACGTTGATTCCCTTGCGAGAGGTGAGAGTCCCTCCCGTCACCACGCGACATGTCACAGCCTCCTCGCCTGCCTGCTCGACCACAAGCTCCAGATTCCCGTCATCCAGCAACACCGTCTGCCCCTTATGGAGGCTATGCAGCAGTTCCGGGTGGGGCACGGGAATCGTGGGAGCAGCATGCGGCGCGGGTAGTGTTGAGAGCAGGACGCTTGCGCCTGGTCTGAGTTCGATTTTCCCGCCCTCAAGCTCTCCCACGCGAAACTTTGGCCCCTGCAGGTCGGCCAGCAGAGCGACCAGTGCGCCCTCCCGTGCCGCAACCTCGCGCAGCGTAGCGATGACGCGGGCGTGAGTCGGGAAGTCGCCGTGGGAGAAGTTGATGCGGGCAACGTCCATTCCCGCTCTGATCAGGCCGCGCATCACCTCGGGCGATTCAGAGGCCGGTCCCAGTGTGCATACGATCTTGGTACGTGCCATATCCTAACCTCGGTAAGGATGCAGGATACAAGATGCAGAACGCAGGATGAAGATTCACTTCAGGCTCAGTTGGTAAGTGCCTGTACCGGCGGGGTTGTAGCTGCGCGCGACGATACGGTATACCCCGGTCAGCGGCAGGAGGT
Source organism: Anaerolineae bacterium (assembly GCA_026418995.1). Classification (GTDB taxonomy): domain Bacteria; phylum Chloroflexota; class Anaerolineae; order B4-G1; family B4-G1; genus JAOAAG01. Next base: position 21,254 of record JAOAAG010000273.1, on the reverse strand, counting down.
AGTAAATCTCGGCATTGGATTCGCCTCCGCTGTCATCATCGGTGGTTAACAGCTCGCCGCCGGGAGCGAACAGCTCCAGATAGGGGTCTATCTCCCCCTTAAGCGTCGTCATCGAGATGGTCACATGATCGCCCTCCTTGCCCTCAAACTGCCAGTGGTGGCGGGTGTTGGCCTCCAGCGTCGCCGTGATGGTCTGGCCATAGGCGAGGCGGCCCTGAATCTTCAGCTCCACTTGCTCTACGATAATCCTGTACGCACCCGCATCGCTTGCCCCATACCCCCGCGCGAGCACACGATAGACGCCGGTGGCCGGCAATGCGAACTCTATTATGGCGGAGCTGGATTCCACGCCACTATCATCGTCGCTGGTCAGTAGCTTGCCGGAAGGGGCGAACAGCGCCAGGTAAGTATCCCACCATTCGCCGGTGGGTATCATGGAGATTGTTACAATGTCACCCTGTTGGCCCTCAAATTGCCAGTGATGGCGTGCGCCGGCCTCAAGCGTTGCCTGCGCGGGCTGCCCATAACTCAGCCGTCCCTTGATCTGCAGTTGTGCCCGCTCCAGCTTGAGCCTGTAACTTCCCGGCTCTCCGGCCACCTCCGAGGCAATGACGCGGTACTCTCCGCTTACCGGCAGTAAATAGTACTCGATCAGCGCGTCAAGACCACCACCGCTATCGTCATCGGAGATCAGCAATTCACCAGCGGGGGAGTACAGCTCGAGATAGGCATCCATCTCGCCCTCGACTACGGTCATCGCCATGCTTACCTCGTCTCCTTCTTTGCCGATGAAGGTCCAGGTGTGTGAGCCATTGCCCGGCAGAGTGCCCCTGACCTCCTTACCCTGCTCAAGCTCACCGCCGCCGGAAGGAGCGGTGGAGACGGTGAGGGTCAGACGGTAGTCGCCATGCCCGCTGTAAGAGGTGGCGTGAATGTAATAAGTACCGGTGGCCTCGATGAGAAAGTCCGCAATCATCGCATCGGTCTCGCCTCCGCTATCGTCGTCGCTGGCTATGGGGTAGCCTTCGCCGGTCTGCCCCTGCTCGTCATAGAGCTCAAGGTAGGTGTCCAGTGCCGCTGGGTCTGCCGCCTCCAAGAGGATGGTAACATATTCCCCTGCTCTGGCCTCGAAGCTCCACACTTCTATCCCACCCACGGGGAGCGTCCCCTCCACCGTGCTACCGGGGGAGATGGCCCCGCGCGCTATGGGTTCTGGGAGTTCGGGGGGAAACAGTTCCAGCCCTCTCAACATGGCCTCCAGGGAGGGGCCGTATGTGGGCCAGTTGTCGGCTGAGGAAAGCCCCACCCCGATGCTGGCCACATCGTCGCTGAACGCTGAAATCACATACCCCTGGATGCGGGTCTCTGTGGCAGGGTCCAGCCAACTTATCTCGGCCATCAGGCCTGGCGTCTCCCCGAACATACGCGGCTCACTGGTGCCTACTGTGCACTCGTCCTGGCACAAACCCTCCACTCCGTTCTCAAGCAACTCCTGGGCCGAGGTCGCCCCGTTGAAGCTGTCGCCGATCCTCTCAGGAGTGCCGGCGAAAACGATAAGGAGCGGCGATGTGGTCAGGTCCATGGCATCGAGCGCGTTCTGGCTGTCGGAGAAGATGACACCTTCCGCTTCTTCATAGTAGACCCAACCCTGCGGATAGGGGATGCGTATGCCCGCCACCTTGCTGGTGTACAGTTCCATCCCCGCTGACACTTCCAGGGTAGGCACAGGGGAGGGGGTAGGCGTTGGACGCGGCGTGGGGGTAGCAGGCGGCAACGTGGGAGTGGCGGTGGGTGGCCGGGGCACCAGTGGGCAGATAGTACACCCCAGGCTGGACAGCAGCACCACCAGCCCGGTTACGAGCGGAAGTATACGCACAGGCTTATGATCCATTGGACTCCTTGCTTGTGAACTTAACCGTCTTTCAACGAGACGATATGCTCAAAAAAGCTGGTCCCATAGGGGTTGCCCGGCCACAGCAGTTCCTCGTAGTCATAAGAACTCCAGGCCCCTCTACCGCCTACGGTGAACATCGCGGCGCCGATCACGTAATCGTCCTCGCGCAGTTTTTCGTCGTACCAGGCCATTTCCGCGACGAAGCGCTCCTTCCAATGATTGGTCGGCTGACCAGGCTGCCACAGCACCGGATCCAGGCCACACTCGGCAATGACCAGCGGGATGACCTCGTCGCGCGGGATGAGGAAATCACGGTACAGGTAGCGGTAGCGGCCGGTCAGGACGCCACGGTCCTCGTAGACCGGGCGACCAGGCATCTGCTCCCCCCAACGGTGGCTCATCACCGGCCAGTTATACTCGTGCAGTGAGAGGATATGGCCGCCAGCCTTCGCCCGTGCAAATACCCCCGTCTCCACAATCGCCTCCCACTCGTACCACTCCGGCACGCCGACGCTATAGGAGAATATGGCCAGTTTGTACCCGTTCTCCTCGGCGATGTCCATCGCAGCCATATAGAACTGGGCCAGCCAGACATGCCCCTCTACACTCGGCGGATCGTTCTCGTTGAGCACCTCCCAGTAGTCCATCACGTCCTTTTCATAAACCCAGTACTTCATATGCTCTTCCATCACCTGTCTGGCCTTCAGCGCCGGGTCGCCACTGGGGTACACCCACTGCAGACCACTGCAGCGGCCGACAGTGACCGTCTCAGGCGAGTATTTCTTAACCTTACGGACGTATCCGAACCAATCGAGCGCTTTGACCACCGCAACACGGGCGCCAGCCTCACGCACGGCCTGGCAGAAGCCGACTGCCTGGTTAGGAAGGATGGTATGCAGACCGAGTTTGGAAGGGCCATGGGCTACAGCGGGGCTTGTGAGCACAAGGGGCAGATAGAGCGAACAGGGTAGCAGCGTAGTGGAGGGGCCGGTCGGTGCGGGGGGCATTTCCTCAACTTCAGCGGCCTGCCCAGGTGGCCCCTTGCCCTGCCACAGGTAACGGGAGAGAGCAACGGCACCGGCGGCCGCTGCGCTCTTCAGAAAATAGCGCCGACTGACGCGCCCTGGCACAGATGCCTCCCACAGATGACACCAGGTGACGGTCACTTCGGCAGTGACCGTCACCTTAATCAGCAATCAGCTTGCGCTAGCGCTTGCGCAGGTTGGCGAACGCAGCCATGCCGGCGTAGACCGCCTGATCGCCCAGTTCCTCCTCGATGCGCAGCAGTTGATTGTACTTGGCGACCCGGTCGGAGCGGCAGGGGGCGCCGGTTTTGATCTGGCCGGTGTTCAGCGCCACTGCCAGGTCGGCGATAGTGGCATCTTCCGTCTCGCCCGAGCGGTGGGACACGATGACATTCCAGCCGGAACGCTGCGCGAGTTGCACGGCGGCGATGGCCTCAGTGAGGGTACCAATCTGATTGACTTTGCAGAGCAGCGCATTGCAGGCACGCATATCAATCGCCTTCCGCACCCGCTCGATGTTGGTGACCAGCAGGTCGTCCCCCACGATCTGGATACGCTGGCCCAGCCGCTCCATCATCAGGACCCAACTCTCCCAGTCGTCCTCGGCCAGCCCATCCTCGATGCTGATGATAGGGTAGCGGTCTACCCATTCGGCATAGAATGCAACCATCTCTTCGCCGCTCAGGGTGCGGCCTTCTTTATTGAGCACGTAGCGGCCGTCCTCATAGAATTCGCTGGCCGCTGGGTCGAGCGCGAGGTAGACCTGCTCACCCGCCTTATACCCCGCCTTCTCGATGGCCTCCAGGATGACCTCGATGGCCTCCACGTTCGCCTTGAGGCTGGGCGCAAACCCTCCCTCATCTCCGATGCCGGTCGAGTAGCCCCTGGACTTGAGGACATTTTTGAGAGCGTGGTAGATCTCACTGCACCAGCGCAGCCCTTCGGCAAAGCTTGGCGCCCCTACTGGCATAACCATGAACTCCTGCAGATCGGGGCCGTCCACGGCATGCTTGCCGCCGTTGAGGATATTCATCATCGGCACCGGCAGGACATGGGCGTAGACGCCGCCGATGTAACGGTAGAGCGGCAGCCTGAGCGCATTGGCCGCGGCATGGGCGACAGCCAGCGAGACCCCCAGTATGGCGTTGGCTCCCAACTTCTCTTTGTTAGGCGTCCCGTCCAGCTCCCGCAGGTAGGCGTCAATGCCGGCCTGATCCGTAGCGTCCCAGCCGAACAGGCTCTCGGCGATGACATCGTTCACATTCGCAACAGCCTTTTGGACACCCTTGCCGCCATAGCGCCCCTTGTCACCATCGCGCAGCTCCAGTGCCTCGTGGGCACCGGTGGAAGCGCCGGAGGGGACGGCTGCCCTGCCCCACGCGCCTCCAGCGAGCGTAACTTCCACTTCTATGGTGGGGTTGCCACGCGAGTCCAGTATTTCGCGGGCTACGATGGTATCAATATCGGTCTCAATCATCTTGGTCCTCCTGTTACATGTTGTCAACCAGGGCTACACGCCCCGGCGCAGGTCACAGCCCGATGCTTTGATAGAGCCGTTTGAAGTCAAAGTGCTGCTCCATCAGCACCTCAAAACGTTCCAGCTTGGCCGTCTGACCCAGGCGAGTCTTGCCATAGACCCGCTCGATCTTCTCCACGGTTTCCATCGTATTATCGTGGACCAGCAGCACCGGGACGCCGTTATCCTCGGCGCGGCGCAGCACTTCCGGGATGGGATGCAGCATGCCGGTGAGGATGAGGCAATTGGTGGTGGCGGTCTCCAGCGCCACCAATTGGATGTCGGTTCTGTCGCCCCCGGTAATGATGGCCTTGGAGCCGGGTATACGGCGCACTCGAGGCAGCATCTGCTCCACACTCATCGCCCCGACCACCAGTTGTTCAATCAGCAGCTCCTTTTTCTCCGGCAGAGTGAGGAATTGAGCGTTCAGCACCTCGGCCAGCTCACCTACGCTGAGGGCCATCAGTTGTTCCTGCAACGGCAGTATTCCGAGGATGGGAACGGCGCGTTCCTCCATACAAGGCCGTCCGGTGTGCTCCAGCAGCTCCATAGAGTTCTGCGGGACGGCATTAATCAGCATACCCACCAGCCGCTCCCCGAGTTTGCGGCGTGCCGCGATGCAGGCATCGGCCATACTGACCGGGTTGCGGAAGCGGACGATGGCAAGCACCGGTACGTCCAGCGTGTTCGCCACGCGGATCGGGTCCACGCCCAGGCTCAGCCCTTCACGCAGTGAGGCCCCCCCCTCGATCAGCATGATCTCCTTGCCCTCCGCTACCCGCCGGTAGCGGGCCTCGATCTCCGGCATCAGGTCGGCCATCGTGCAGCCCCACCGCGTCTCATTCACCAGCGCCGGGGTCAGGACGACGCCCACCATGTCCTCTACCGATTCTTCCAGACCCAACACGCGCCGGACGAAGGCAGCGTCCTCATCGTACTCCTCGCCGGGTATCGGCTCCCAGGGGTGGGCGGAGACCGGCTTGAAGTAACCGACCTTGCGTCCTTCCCGTTGCAGGCGGCGTGCCAAGGCCAGGCAGACCGCCGTTTTGCCGCTGAAGGTGTGTACAGAAGTGACATACAGAGCTTTCATAACCACCCCCTATCTCAGGCTAGGTGACGGTCACCTCTCAGGTGACTGTCACCTGTTTCCCTCTCAGAACTGCTCAGGAGGCCAGTACCAGGCGCATATCAATGGCGATCGCCCCCCGTCCTGCCTCAAACACTTTGAGAGGGTTGATGTCCAGCTCGACGATCTCCGGGAAGTCTGTCACCAGGCGACTGACGCGCAGCAAGGCCTCTACCAGTGCCTCGTGGTCGGCCGGAGGTTCACCCCGCACGCCCTCGAGCAAGGGATAGGAGCGGATCTCCCGGATCATCTCGTGGGCCTCCTCGCGGCTGAAGGGTGCCACGCGGAAAGCGACATCTTTCAGTGCCTCAACGTAGATGCCGCCCAGGCCAAAGGCGACCAGCGGCCCGAACTGCGGATCGCGGCTCATCCCCAGCAGCACCTCACGGCCTCCCAGGACCATCTGCTGCACCTGGCAGCCCCAGATACGGGCGCCTGGTACGTACCGTCCGGCACGATACACGATCAGGTCGAAGGCATCCCGCACCTCGTCCGGCGTGCGCAGGTTCAGCCTCACACCACCCACATCCGTTTTATGGAGGATGTCGGGCGAGGCGATTTTCATCACCACCGGGTAACCGATTTCAGCAGCGATCTCCACCGCCTCGTCCGGTGTCTTCGCCAGCCGGGACCTGGGAATGGTGAAGCCATAGGCTTCCAGGACGGCCCAGGCCTCCGCATCGCCGATGGAGACGCGCCCCTCGGCACGCACGCGGTCGAACAGTTCGCGCACCGCCGGGACGCAGGTGGTACAGGGCTCGGGCTCAAAGAGGGGGCGCTCCCGCTCACGGCGGTAGGCACTCATCGCAGCGAAGGCCGCCGCCGCACGCTCCGGGAAGGGATAGTTAGGGACACCATACTGCCACAGCACATCTATCCCAACCTGAATGCGGGCCTCCCCCATAAAGCAGGCCAGCACCGGTTTGTCGGATTGCCGGGCCATCTTGCCGACCACATGGGCTGTTTCCTCAATCTCGGTCATCGCCTGGGGGGTGACGATCACCATCAGGCCGTCTATATTGGGGTCGTTCAACACCAGCTCAATAGCGTGCTGATAGCGGTCGGCGAGCGCATCCCCCAGCACGTCCACAGGATTGGCAGCGCTGGCTGCGCCAGGGAGGTATTCGGTCAGCGCGCGCACCGTGTGTGGCGCCAGCCTGGGGATGCGTAGCCCGGCACGTTCCAGCGCATCGGTGGCCAGGATGCCCGGACCGCCCGCGTTGGTGACGATACCGATCCGGTCGCCCTGAAGCAGCGGCTGATAGGCAAAGGCCCGCGCGCAGTCAAACAGCTCCTCCATCGAGCTGGCCCGGATGACGCCAGCTTGCCGGAAGGCGGCCTTGTAGGCTGCCTCGGAGCCCGCCAGGCTACCAGTGTGCGAAGAGACGGCCCGCGAGCCGGAGGCGGTGACGCCCGACTTGATCGCCACCACAGGCTTGTGGCGCGTCACTCTGCGCGCGACCTGGATGAACTTCTGCCCGTCCGGCAGGCCCTCGACGTAGATGAGAATCACCCTGGAGTGCGGATCGTCGGCCCACGCCTCCAGCAGGTCAGTCTCGCTCACGTCGGCCTTGTTGCCCAGGCTGACGAATTTGGAAAAGCCGATCCGTCCAGCCATCGCCATGTCGAGCACAGCCGTGCCGAGCGCACCCGATTGGGACATAAAGGCGATCGGCCCTCTTTGCGGCATACCGGCGGCAAAGGAGGCGTTCAGCGGGGTGGCCGTGTCAATTACGCCCAAACAGTTAGGGCCGATGAGCCGCATGCGGTATTTGGCAGCGATCTCGACCAGTTCCCTTTCTCGCTGTAACCCCTCGCGGCCCGCCTCACGGAAGCCAGCGCTGATGACTACGACGGCGGGGACCCCCTTTTGCCCACACTGTTCCATCGCAGTGGGCACGAGCGAATAGGGGATGACGATCACCGCCAGTTCCACCGGAGCGGGGATGTCAAGCACAGAGGGATAGGCTTTCAGGCCAAGGATTTCATCGGCCTTGGGGTTGACCGGGTAAAGCTGGCCGGGGTAACCTCCGTTTATCAGGTTGGCCAGCACAGCGTATCCCAATTTCTCGGGGTCGCGCGAAGCACCGATGATGGCTACAGATCGGGGATTGAAAAATGGCTCAAGCATATTCTCTCTGCAGGTGATCCTTTGTGGTAAGCATATGCACCGGGGTCACATCAGGCGCGCCCGATATTATACTCTAATCTCTGCTGACGGCAAATCTACCGTATTCTGTGGTGGTCAGGAACATGGCGGACTCCGCAGCTCATGGCGGCCCGCTCCCATTCCCGATTGACAACGGTTTATTTACGGGTATAATGAAGTTTTAGCGGCTCGACGTGACCCTCACAAGCCCATACCCACAGGACCCAGGAGGAAATATGGCTATTACAACTGCTTCGGAAGCTCTGCAAAAGATCACCAGTGTGGACGCGAGCAAGATTCAGGGGCTTAATGCAGTGATCCTCTTCAACCTCACCGGCGAGGGCGGCGGCAAGTGGACGCTGAAATTTGAGAACGGCAAGGTGGAAGTGAACGAGGGCGAGACCGCTTCCCCCAATATGACCCTCTCGATGAGCGCGCAGGATTTCGTGGACCTGTCCAATGGCCATTTGAACCCGATGGCCGCGTTTATGCAGGGCAGGCTCAAGATCTCCGGGGACATGTCCCTGGCCATGCGGCTGCAGAGTATCCTGACTTAGAGCGTAGCGGCTGGGGTATCACTTTGCCGGGGCCGCCGCAATGGTGCAGCCGAGGGCTTTCTATTCCTCGCGATGACTGGTATCGGGGGTATCGCAAAGCCAACACAGGCAGCGGGCCTGGCGCTGGCGCTGGTAGGGTACTTCGGTGTTTGGATCCCCCATAAAGCGGCGGCCCTGGCCATCACCGGCGTCGAGCTGGCGGAATGGGCCCGCTTCCTTCCTCAGCCTGAGAAGCGGGAATGGCTTTATCTGCCGCTTGCGGTGGTCCTTGTGCTTCTGGCCGTCCAGGCCGGCCGCTCCTCCCGCCTCTCAATCCGTCTTGGGACACCCCTGCTCCTGGCTGCGTTGCTGCTCACCCTGTTACTCCCCTACGTCGTTGTCGACTCCCTGCGCCACAGTCTGAGTGCGCGCACGCCTCCGGCCATCGTACCAGAGTACAGGGGGCAGTTAGCTCTCCTTATCGCAGCGGTAGTGCTGGTGCTGATGGCTCCCTGGAGCAGCCGTTTACCTGACCGCGTCAGAGGGGCAGCGAGCGCGCTGCTGGCCCTGATCGGCGTCGTTCCTCCGCTGTGGCGCTTTGCTCCTCTCCGCGCCCACATTGCCGCGGTATACGGCAGCCGAACCCTCCCACTCGGCTGGGGGACGATCGTGTGCACGCTCGGATTCGTACTCTTTATCGCAGGGGTTATGGCGGAGGTGAAAGCGTCGGGTGAGTGAAAATGGCTAGAGCCGTCCCATCACCGGTGGCCCAGAACGTGAAGTCGTTCCAGTAGTAGGGGTTAGCGAATCGGATCATCATACTCCAGGTTACCCCGTCCTCTCCCTCTCCTACTGGCGATACGGAGTGCTGCAGGGCATTATCCCCGGAGACAGCGCTTCCGAGGACGGCGATCTCGCGCACTGGTGTGGTAAGGGTCATCGCGGTCTCGTCGGGGGCGCCGGGGTAATCCAGGTCCCAGTTGTACTGCCCCACCAGGCCAGTGCCCAGGGGCACGTAAGGGTATATGGGTGCCCTGTTCACAGGGTTGTTACCGCCGGGCAGCGGCAGTGTCCAGGCATAGGCGAAGACGCGGACGTCCGCGGGCGGCACATTGGCCGTCGGGTCAGTGCTGAGCGCTACGTTATAAAGATTGCCCTCCCATCCGCTCCTCCCCTCTACAACGAATTTGAACACTCGCTTGATACCCACTGCCTCCCCATCGCTGGCCGTGTAGGGGCCAAAGACAAGGCTCCAATTCCCATCATAGGCCGGGTCGTTCCCAACGGTGGCTTCCGTCAGCAAGGTCCCGGCACTGACGCCAGTAGTCGGATGGGGCGAACGGGCATCGGGGTCGGTATAGGCGCCGGTGCCCCCGTAGAGCGCATACCTCATCGTCGTCGCTCCGACCGTTGCCTCATCCAGCGAGCCACCGGTATTGGCGTCGAAGACGCGGAAGTACAGGCTGCCCGCATAGTCGGCAGGCAGCTCGAAGAATATGAGCTGAATGTGATCATCGTCACCTGCCGCGCCAGAGGCGAGCGGGCCAAAAAGGGAGAGGTAACCCGCTTCCAGCGTAGTATCAGGGCTGGAGGGAGCCAGCGCGGTATAAGCCCTGGCCAGTGTGCCGGAACGGCCATCGGGCAGGGGGTTCATAACGGTCAGTGCGTATATGCCGGGAGCTATCCCCTGCGGCACGGTACCCGTGAGCGCGGTAGCGGAGGCAGCGGAGATGTTGATAAAGATGTTTGCCCCCAGCCTGGCCGTCGGGAAGGGCGAGGGGATAAAGTAGTTTCCAGTGATCAGGACATTGACCGGTGCGGTATTCAATCCCCGATTGGGCGTGATCGCGAGAACCAGGGGGGCTGGCTGAGTAGGCGTGGGCGTTGATGTGGGCGTCGCGGTAGGCGTCGGTGTTGTGGTGGGGGTAGGTGTCCTGGTAGGCGTCGGTGTCGTGGTGGGGGTAGGCGTGTGGGTAGGGGTCCTGGTAGGCGAGGGCGTAAAGGTCGGTGTGGCCGTCTCTGTAGGCCTCGGCGTAGATGTGGGCGGCTGAGGCGGGACAGCGGTATACGTTGAGGTAGGAGATGGAGGTGCTGGTGTGTGCGTGGATGTGGACGTGCTAGTCGGCGTTGGAGTTGACGTCCGGGTGGGCGTGGGGGTGCCGGTTGGAGTGCGGGTGGGCGTGGGGGTGCCGGTCGGGGTTGGCGTGTCAGCAAGCTCTGTGGGAGGGGTGAACGGGCCGGTCGGCGTGGGCGAGGCCAGCCCGACAGGTGGCGGCACAGGCGGTGTCCCCGCTGCTGGTGCAGCGGTAGCAGTAGGGCTCGCAGAGGGGGGGCTTTCAGCCACCATCTGCGGCGTGGGAGTGGGCAGCGGGAGGGTGGCAGGCGGTACGAAGACTGGTGTCCCACTGGGCGCCAGGCTGGTCAGGTCTACTGGCGGCAGTTCCAGTACCTCCGGGCGTACTGGCTCGTGGCGCGCCCCGTCTGCCTCTCCCAGTTGTTCCAGTTCCTGGTCCAGCTTCACTACGGAAGACATATCGGCCTGCGCCAGCCAGGAGCGCATAGGATTGAAGGATAGGCTGGCGGTACACAGGAGGCAGATAAAGCCCAGGATCAGGAGCAGCAGGAAAAGCAGGATCTCGCGCTGCCTGTGTCGCCTGTCTCGCCTGACCTGAGAAGACGCATTACTCATGGGAAGGCTCCCTTCATTCCTGATGGACGGGCAGGACAATGCTGAACGTGCTGCCTGCACCAACCCGGCTGGTGACACGGATCTCGCCGCCATGCGCCTCAACGATCGCCCTGGTCAGGTACAATCCTACCCCCAGGCCACGCACATCCTCCGGCGGCATGTTCGTGACCCGATAGAAGCGGGTAAAGAGCCGTTCCTGGTCCTCCTCCGCAATGCCGATGCCCGTGTCCGTCACGTCCAGCACGACGTGGCCGTTCTGTTCACTCAGTCGCAGGGTGACCGTTCCGCCAGCCGGGGTGTATTGCAGCGCATTCCGCACCAGGTGCAGGACTGCCCAGCGCAGCCGCCTCGCATCACCGTTGAGCAGAGGCAGTTCTGGGGGCAGCTCGACCTGGAAGGTCAGGCCTTTTTCCGCCATACGCGGGCGCCACTCCTCGGCTACTTCTTCAGCCACGGCGCGCATATCCATAGGACGCTTGATCATCCCCAGGTGTCCGCTGGCCTCCATCTCAGAAAAGTCAAGCAATTCGCTGACCATGGCGATCAGGTCGTCGGCGTTCCGGCCGATGACTTCCAGGAAACCGCGCATGCTCTCGTTCAGCTCCCCACCGGCACCAGCCAGTAGCAGGTCATTGTAGCCTTTGATCGCGGTGAGGGGCGTGCGCAGCTCATGCGAGACATGGGTGATGAACTGGTCCTTCAGCCTTTCGGCCTCGACCTCGGCGGTGACGTCCCGGAGGACGAGCACTGAGCCGAGGTGTCTACCATCCTCGGTACGCACCGCTGCCGATTGGGCGCTGATCACTTTATTACCCACTTCAAACCGGCGCCGGGAGGAAGCCGCATTACCCTCGCGGCGTACATCGGTCGAGAGTTCGCGCAGGGGGCCGAGCATGAAATTCTCCGCCATTTCCTCCAGCAATTGGCTGGCTGCCGCATTCAAAGGCAGAAGGTTGCCCTCCGTGTCTTCCAGGATCACGCCATCATTCATACTGGACAGAATGGCCTGCATCCGCCCCAGCGTTTCCTCCAGCTTGTAGGTGCGTTCGGCCAGCCGTTCCGTCATTTTATCAAAGGATTCGGCCAGGATACCTACCTCGTCGTTGCTCACCACGCCGGTACGCTGACGGAGGTCGCCTTCGGCTACGGCCTGCGAGGTGGATACCAGTTTTCGGATGGGGCGGGTAATGTGTTGAGAGATCCAGTATCCGACCAGGATGACGCTGCCCATCCCCAGGGTGAAGATCAGCGCATAGGTGTTGCGGGTAGCGACGTTGGTTTCGATCAGGAAATTGAGGGGCAGGGCCACGGCAAACACTCCCAGCGTATCGTTGCCGATGCTGAGGGGGCCGTTAGCGGCGCGGTAGTGGCGACCACGCACGGTGATACTGCTGATCTCCGTGTTCCCACGCGTGCGCAGTGCGTTCTCGTACAGGGTGTGGGGAATGGCCAGTGTCTCCAGCAGAGCCGGTCTCTCCTCCTCTTGCTCGGCGAAAGCGAATGTGGCATCCACGGCGCGACCACCGTCCAGGTAGATGATGACGTCGGCCAGAGCGGTGTCCTTGAAATGTCGCAGCAGCGTTTCCAGTGAGGTCCCCACCAGCGCCACAGCGACGAGTTGCCTGTTCAGCCCCACGGGGACGGCGGTGACATAGTAATAACGCTGGCTCGCAGGATGAAAAGCTAATCCACGTCTGGCAGGGATACTCAGGTCGTTTGCCTCGAGCAGGGCGTTGACAATCTGGAGTTGCGACAGGTCCAGGGGCTCCGCGATCGGCCTGTATGACCCGTCCGCCTGGCGCAGCAGGTGGACCACGGCCTGGCCGTTCCTATCGGCGAGGATGAAGCATTCCACACCTTGGTTGTATACCTCCACCGTGACCAGATCGAGCAAATCCGTGTGGCGGCCCTCCACCAGCGCTTCGGCCACTCCCCTGGCGTAGCCAATGGTCCGTGCCTTCTGGATGTGCTCGATCTCCTTGCGTGCCATCAGGTCCGAGACCACCCGCCCTGCTTCCAACAATTGGTTGGTCAAGCGCTCATCCACCGAGGTGACCACCAACCTGGTCACCACATAGATACCGACGAGGGCGACGATGAAGGTGAGCACCAGGTAGGGCATGATGATTTTGTTGCGGATACTGGCCGAGAAGAAACGTCTCATCCTCTCGATCCACTGCCGCAGGCTGTCCAGAAGCTTACCGTGTATCATCGCTCACTCCGTATCTACAAGGTGGCCAGATAGGCCAGGGCCAGGCGTATGCGCTCCTCCAGAGGCAGGCCTTCGTCGCGGGGCAAACTCTGGAGTGCCCGCTGCGCCTCAACCAGGCTGAAGCCCAGGCCGGTCAATGCAGCGATGACCTCGGCGTCTGTCTCGGTGGGCAGGGGCAGGGCTGCTACGCCGGTGGGGAGCATCTTATCCTTGAGGTGAAAAATGATGGCTTTGGCGGTCTTTGGCCCTATGCCGGGCACGCGGGACAGCAGTGCCGGTTCATCCTGAAGCACTGCCTGGCGCAGAGTATCGGGCGAGATGGTGTTCAGGAGTGCCAGCGCGACTTTGGGCCCCACGCCTGACACCGTGAGCAACAGCTTGAACAGTGAGAGTTCCTCCTCGCTGAGGAATCCGAAGAGGGCCAGCTCGTTCTCACGGATATACAGGTAGGTGAACAGTTCCACCGGCTGACCTATGCCGCCCAGCCTGGTCAGCACAGTGGCGGGCACCCGCACCTGGAATCCGAGGCCATCGGTGCGTACAATCAGGTAGTCTTCACCGATGTCCCATATTGTGCCGCTGAGCCTGGCAATCATCGTGAATTCACCATCCCTGGGCGTGCAGGCGCGATACCCAGCACGCACCAGGTATCACGTACTACGAACCTCCAGCATGGAATCCCGAACCCCCAACTGCACAAACGGGAGCTGCGCCCTTAGCGCGCGATGCAGGGCAGCCAGGCGCGTGCGGCAGGCGCTTTGTTGGACATCCAGTTCCATCAGCCAGGCGTCCTCCCCATCCCTGTAATAGCCACGGTACACACCGGTATAGCGAAAGCCGTATTTGCGGTACAGGTGCTGGGCGATGCGGTTCGACGCACGCACCTCCAGGGTAACAGAACGCACATTGAGCTCAAGAGCTTTCTCGAGTGCTGTCAGTAACAACAGTTCCCCCAGCCCCCTTCCCCGCCAGTCAGGATGCACGGCGATGGTGGTGATATGTGCCTCCGGGTATTCCAATCTGAACCCGACAAAGCCGATCACGCGGTCATCTTCCTCTGTCGGCAACAATGCCTCGCGGATGCGTTGTAACCAGTTGCGCCTGGGTGGGGATGGAGCTTCGCGCGCGCCCGGCTTCAGAAGTGTGTAAAAGAATGAGGTCCTGGGGTGGTTCAATTCATAAAAGTATGAAGAGGGTAGCCAGGGCGAGGAAAACGAAAGACGGTCAATCGTTGCCACCGTCGCTACATCCCCCGGCTCCATCGGGCGGATAATGTAGCACTGATCCCGTTCCATCAGACAGGATGCTGCAGATAGATGGGCACCAGCGTGGCCGGATCGTCGTGCTCACCACGCGACAGACGTTGCCAGGCCAGCTCGGCCAGAAAGCCAGCGCGGCGCAGCCGGGTCGCCGCCGGCAGGACCACCGCCAGGCCGCCGCTTGAGGCCAGGACCTCCATCCCTCCCCCGTCAATTTCGCCACAGACCAGGGTAGGTGAGTGCAGCCCGTTGACCAGCGCAGGCCAGGTGGTCAGACGAAGCTCGTCCTCCTGATGCCACGCTCCATTGCGCCAGCGATAAAAGGCCACGCCTATGCGCCCTCGCCCGGCCTGCAGTACGGCGCACAGGGGGCGTTCATCTTGTCCCTGAGCCGCGGCCAGTACGTCGAGCGTGGGGATGCCCACCAGTGGGAGGCCACGTGCCAGGGCCAGCCCCTTGGCCAGTGCCATCCCTACCCGCAGTCCGGTGAACGAGCCCGGACCCCGGGTCACCGCGATCCCGCTGAGCGCCCCGCTCTCTGCCCGTGCCTGTTTCAGCGCTGCTACCAGGCGCGGCGCAAGCTCGACCGTGTGATGGCGCGGCGATTCCCAGGTATGCTCAACCAGCACACGCGTCCCGTCGTGCAGGGCCAGGCTGGCATACTCGGTAGCAGTGTCAATGGCAATCAGCATACCCATCCGACCTTCAAGGTACTGCAAGCACAGCCCGGAGCCTCTGTAGCAAGGCGCGATGTCGCTCCCCCCAGGCTGTGAAATGTAGGGCGCGTTGTGTGTGTTCCATATCACCGGCAAAGTCCAGCCGCACCCACAAATGGTCCGGCGGTATCAACTCACGCATCCGTTCTGCCCACTCGATGACGAACACCGCGTGAACATGGCCCAACCATTCCTCCACCCCCAGGCTGAAAGCGTCCCCCGGCCCGGAAATACGGTAGAGGTCCACGTGATACAGCTTAAGCCCATCGCCTCGCGGGTATTCCCGCACGAGCACAAAGGTGGGGCTGATCAGGGGCTGGGTCACGCCAAAACCTTCCCCTATGCCCTGGGTGAGGCAGGTCTTACCCGATCCCAGTGGCCCCTCCAGGCAAAGTACGGTACCTCCCTGCACCAAAGTGCCCAGGTGGACGCCCAAGCGACGGGTCTGCTCAGGGCTATAGCTCACGAATTCCAGTACGTTGCTCTCTGGTAGTGGAGTCATATCATACGCCTTGCTTATTATACACAGTTATCCCACTAAGGCAAAGCGCAGGTGACAGAGGGAGCTACCCACCCGGTGCTTCTGTCCCTCCCTGTGCCTCAGTGATGGCCTGTCCGTCCACTGGCCTACGACGTGGGCGGCGGAGCGCGAGCCTGTAGAGCTGGCGTAACTGGCGTGGCGTCAATCGCTTACCACTCTCGAAGTAGGCGATGGCGACCTCCCCTATCGCCATAGTGCCCAGGCCGGTCACCACAGCACCGACGAGCCAGCCCGGGCCAGGCACCAGCTTGCCGGCCTGGGCTGCCAGGTAGCGCAACGCTACTCCGCCTGCTACCGTAGTGAGCATCTCGCGGGCATGGCTGACGCTCAACGACTCGCCGTAGATGGCGGCAATGCGCAACACCATACGCACCTGCGTGGCCAGCAGGAGCGGGATATCCATACCGGGGAGCGGCTCGGCGGCGATGAGCGCGCTCAGCGCGGCAGCGCCGCGTGCCACTCTGTGGCCGATCTGACGACGGTAACGAGGCAGGGCCCGCCCCAGAGCTATCGCGATCGGCGGGTGTGCCGCCACGATGGCCGGTATCAATCGCTCGCCCACACCGGCGCCGGTACGGGCCGAGATGGGAATCACCGGGGTGCCCAGTTTGCGTTCCACATCCTCCTGCACCTCGGCCAGGTCACGCTTGATCAGGTCAATCTTGTTCAGAGCCACCACCAGCGGCACATGAGCCGTGCGCAACGACTCGTACAGGTCGTAGTCGGCCTGGCGCAGCCCCGCCGCCCCATCCAGCACCAAGACGATGACATCGGCTGCCTCGGCCGCCGCACGAGCGATAGCGGCCCGATCCACCCCGCCCACCTCGCCGAAGCCCGGCGTGTCAACCAGCACAAACGGTCCCATCTCCTCGGTGATGAGCTCTTTCGTAGTGCCGGGCACGGCCTTGACCGGCGAGACCTTACGGCCCTTGAGCAGGTTGAACAGGGTGGATTTGCCGGAGTTCACCGGGCCGACGATGGCCAGACGCGCGTGAGCTTCCTGCTCCACCTGGAGCAGGAGCTTCTCCCATTCCAGCGCTTCCAGCAAGCGGCGGATATCGGCCAGGCGGGTGGGGAGCGAGGATTTCGCCCTGTGTGTCATGCGCATCGTTTCCAGGGGACAGGCTGTCGTCCTGATGGTCCGTCCCGTCGGTTGTTCCATAGTATACTGTCGCCTGGTCATTATGGCAAATCGGAGGCCCGCTGCTCCGGGCGCCTGGCGGCGAGGACTGGGCAGTGCCGATGGGTGTTCTGGCTGCAAGGACGCCAGGCCACGAAACGAAGCTTTGACGATTCCGCAAAATAGGGTAGAATATACCCTGGCTGAATAGGCTGCATCGCAGAACCAGCCTGGACGGTTAGCCCCGTTCAGGTGAAGCCCAGCACGAACATAGACAAGAACTCACCAGGCATTGTGAGCCTGTTGGTGTAATTGGAGAATGGGAACGAGCGAAAAAGTCGAGTCGAGGGGATACTATAACAACATCACCGATGATCTGGATGCCTTGCTGGCTGTGTTGCCGGAAGACCTGCGGGAAGCTATCCAGCAAGTTGGCCGGCGGGATGAACTTTTAGAAGTAATCCTGGACCTGGGACGGGTACCGACAGCCCGGTACACCGATGGCGAGGTCGTCCTGCGCCGGGCTGAGGTCACCCGTGAGGAGATTCAGTATGTCGTGGACCGGGTCGGGGAGTTCGACGCTGACAACCGGGCTGGCATCGCGCGCACGCTGCATCGCATCGCCGCGATCCGCAATCGCAAGGGCGATATCGTGGGCCTGACCTGCCGGGTGGGGCGGGCGGTCTACGGTACCATTGCCATCATTCAGGACCTCATCGAGAGCGGCAAGAGCATCCTGCTGGTGGGAAAGCCGGGTGTCGGAAAGACAACCATGTTGCGTGAGGCAGCCCGTGTGTTGGCTGAAACCAAGCGTGTGATCATTGTGGATACCTCCAACGAGATCGGTGGCGATGGTGATATCCCGCATCCGGCTGTGGGGCGGGCCCGCCGTATGCAGGTGGAGATGCCCTCCCTCCAGCATGAGGTGATGATCGAAGCGGTGGAGAACCACAACCCTGAGGTTATCGTCATTGATGAGATCGGGCGGGAACTGGAGGCACTGGCTGCGCGTACCATTGCCGAGCGTGGTGTCCAGCTTATCGCCACCGCGCATGGCAACACGCTGGATAACCTGTTGCTCAACCCTACCCTCTCAGACCTGGTGGGAGGCATTGAAAGCGTCACCCTCTCCGACGAAGAAGCCAGGCGGCGGGGCACGCAGAAAACGATCCTGGAACGCAGAGCCCCTCCGACGTTTGACCTGCTGATCGAGATCCAGGACCGGCAGCGGTTATTGATCCATCACAGCGTAGCGGAATCTGTGGATGCGCTGTTACGCGGCCGTCCACTCCAGGCGGAGCTACGCTACCGCGACGCCGAGGGCGAGGTGCGCACGGAGCGCGTGACACCCCAGTCTCTGGAGGAGAGAGAAAGCGGTCGCTCTGTGGGTGCGCGGCCCCAGCCTCCTCCATCAGTTCAGGAGCGAGCGCAGGAGGCGGTTGCTCAAAGAGAGCCCCTGCGTGTCTTCCCCTATGGCATTGCCCGCGACCGGCTGGAGCGGGCCGCGCGCCGTATGCAAGTGCCCATCACGCTGGCCAGAGATCTCGGCCAGACCGAGGTGCTGATCACCACTAAGGGCTTCTACCGCAAACGTCCCCATCTCGTGGTAGACGCGGAGCGACGCGGCCTGCCCATCTACGTCCTGCGTGCCAACTCGGTCGCGCAGATGGAAGCCTGCCTGAGCGACATCTTTGAACTGGACGGCAGGTTTTCGGATCCCCTTAACCGTGCTCTACGGGAAGCTGAGGAGGCCATCCAGCGAGTGCTGAACGGGGCGCCGGAAGTAGTGCTCTCCCCTCAGAATGCCTATATCCGCCGCCGTCAGCATGAGATGGCCCGCGCCGCCGACCTGGCCTCCGAATCGCAGGGAGAAGAGCCGTATCGCCGGGTGCGCATCTACCGGGAGCAGACGTGAGCCTGTTCATCTCGTTTGAGGGACCGGACGGAAGTGGCAAAACCACGCAGGCCCGTTTGCTAGAGGGATGGTTGCGTCAACAGGGCTATGAGGTGGTGCTGACTCGCGAGCCGGGGGGCACTGCCATCGGGGAGCAAATACGCCAGGTACTCCACGACCGGCGCAATATTGAAATGGACGCCCGCGCCGAGGTGTTGCTTTACTCGGCTGCCCGCGCTCAACTTGTGGCCCAGTGCATACGGCCAGCGCTGGAGGCCGGGTATATCGTCATCAGCGACAGGTACGCCGACAGCACCCTGGCTTACCAGGGCTACGGTCGTGGACTGGAGCTTGACATCTTACGGGCGATCACCGATTTTGCTACCGGGGGGCTATGGCCCGACCTGACGTTCTATCTGGACGTGACACCGGAGGAAGGTCTACACCGGCGCAGGTCGGCAGGGGGAGAGTGGAACCGCCTGGACGCGGAAGCGATGGACTTCCATCACAAGGTCAGGGCCGGCTATCTGGCGCTAGCCGAAGGCGACCCCGGGCGGTGGGTGATCATTGAGGCCACACAACCGGTCGCAGGGGTGCAGGAGCAGATCAGGAGGGTCGTAGCGGGCAGGTTGGGGCGGTAAACACGGGCACGCAACACGGAATACGGAACACGCAACACGCAATACGCAATACGCAACACGCCATACAGAATCCGTACTCCGTCACTAAAGCTCGTCCGTCACCTCGCCTCCGCCCTCGCCCATCAGCTCCGGCATAGACTTTTCGATCTGCTCCGGGCTTTCGCCGGCTTCCAGCCGCCCCACGATCTCGTCAAACTCGGGGCCGAGGTCCTCCCCGATCTCGGCGCTCATCTTGCGCATCCAGCGCCCCAGGCTCCTGGGGTCGTTCTCGTCGAAATCGGGGAAGTTACTGAAATCGCTCAAATCCTCCAGGCGGCTTTCCTCGGAGCGGACGAGGCGCACGCGCGACACCAATCGGGTGAGGTTACCTCCCCCACAGCGGGGGCAGGTGGGAGATGCCGCTCCGGCCTCGGAGAAAGAGCGCCAGAAGATAGAGACACGACGTTTGCAGTCGTGACAACGATATTCGTAAATCGGCACGTTCTCCCTCCTACTACAACGATGTCTCGCCTCTTCCGGCGGGGTATATTAGTATACCAGGTTGCCCTTACATCGCAAGTGTAGCTTATGGAGAAATGCCGTTCACCACAGCCGCTACTACTGGTCATCTCCGGCCAGGCTGGAGTCGGAAAAGATAGCCTAGTCCAGCGTATGAAGGAGCGCGGCTACCCGTTCCACTTTGTCGTTACTGCCACGGACCGCCCCCCACGCCCCGGTGAAGTCCATGGCCGGGACTACTTCTTCCTCTCCACCGAGGAATTCCTGAGGCTGGAGGAGGAGGGGGAGCTGCTGGAGCATGCCATCGTCTACGGACAACACAAAGGTATCCCCAAAAGCCAGGTGCGCGCAGCGCTGGCCTCCGGCAAGGACGTAGTGATGCGCCTCGACGTACAGGGGGCAGCGACCGTGCGCCGCTTGATCCCGGAGGCTGTGCTGATCTTCGTGACCACCGAGTCGGAGGAGGAACTGGAGCGCCGCCTGCGTGCCCGGGGAGGGGACACGCCTGAGCAGTTGGAGCAACGGCTCGCCATCGCGCGGGAGGAAGCGAAGCGAATTGACGAATTCGACTATCTGGTAATTAACCGCACGGGCGAGCTTGACCGGGCCGTGGACGATATCCTTGCTATCGTCCGGGCCGAGCATTGCCGGGTCAGACATCGGAAGGTGTGGATATGAAAGGGCCTCTCAACGTTAAGGTTGGCGACCGGGTACGCATGCGCAAGCCACACCCTTGTGGTGGATACGAATGGGAGGTCACGCGTATCGGTACCGACATCGGCATCCTTTGTCTGACCTGTGGGCGGCGGGTGATGCTGCCGCGCAGCAAGTTTGAAAGGCGGGTCAAAACCATCCTGGGTCCGTGACCACTCGCTCCCCCGCAGGTTGCTCTATGCACAGGCCGGGGAGTGCTGCGCTCCGTTGTGCGGCAACTGGTGCCTGCGGGAGAGTAGGCTAAACTTACCTTGGGTGAGAAATGGCATCTCCTAAACGACTACTCTTGCTGTTTTCCGACACCGGAGGAGGGCACCGGAGTTCGGCCAATGCTGTGGCCCAGGCGTTGCGCAATCGTTACGGCGAGCATGTCCAGATCAAGCTACTTGATCCCCTGGATCACTACGCTCCCTGGCCGTTCACACAGATAGAGACTCTTTACCCCTATATGGTACGGCTGCAGGGACTTCCCTGGGCTATCGGATATCATATTTCGGATAGCCGGAGCTGTGTCAGGCTGGTCATGGATGCCTGCTGGCCCAGGGTGCGCCGTCCGGCGCTCTCGTTTCTCCGCGACCATCCGGCGGACGCGATCGTCAGTTGCCATCCCATCCTCAACCAGGTGGTCGCTCGCACCCTCCAGCAAACCAGAGCACGTACCAGGTTGATCACGATGGTGACCGATCTGGCTACAGCTCACGCCTTCTGGTTTGCGCCACAGGCC
>JAOAAG010000272.1 GCA_026418995.1 Anaerolineae bacterium | reverse complement strand
GGGATACAATGCCCACCCACCCCCGCGCCTGGGAGGTGCATCATACGGTAAGGAGCCTTGGTTACTAGCTCACGCACTTTCCATACATCGGCACCAAAATCCTCGCAAATCAATGCCATTTCGTTCGCAAAAGCGATCTGCACGTCCCGGTAGGCATTCTCTGCTGTCTTGACAATCTCAGCAGTGATACAATCCACCGGGTCCAGGTCCGCCTGCACCACGTGACGGTAGAACCGCACGGCAAGGTCAGCAGCCTCTGGACACATCCCTCCTACTACCCGGTGGCATCCCCGGATGTTTGCCAGCAGCTTCCCGGGCATCACCCGCTCAGGGCAGTGTACCAGATGGAAATCATCATTGACACGCAGACCAGAAGTCTGCTCCAATAGCGGTTTGACAATCATCTCCATCGTTCGGGGCGCAATCGTGGATTCGATTATCACCAGCGTGCCTGGCGAGAGACGGGGCCCCAGCTCTGTCAGCACTTCGCGCAAAGCCCTGTACGCCGGTTTATGCGTCTCCGCTTCCACCGGCGTCTCTACAGCAATGAGCACGATCTGGGCATTCCGGCACACCTCATAGTCGGTTGTGGCACGAAACCTCCCCTCACGAACGACTCGTTCTAGCAATTCGGCCAATCCAGGCTCTTCACCCTCGATAGGGCATTCGCCCCGGTTAATCATGTCCACTTTCTCTCGACTGCGTCTCACCCCGATCACCGGAAAACCTGCCTCGGCAAAGAGGCAGGCGACCGGCAAACCCACATATCCCAATCCTAATACCACTACCTGGGCCCTTTTGTTCTCGATCGCTTCCCGCAGTGAGTTCATCAAAGTATTAACCTCCCCTAAGTTTTTTTACCATTGTGACCACTCGATCACTCTTCCCTCCTGGCCGGCTTGCACCAGCGCCAGAGCCAGTTCGAGGGCCACCAGGCCATCATATCCAGTTACCAGGCGCACTGGCTCGCCGCGCACTGCCGCGACCACAGCCTCCAGCTCGGCACGCAACGGTTCACGACGCTCCAGCTTCAGGCGGATCATCTGCCCCTCGCTCACTCCGCGCAGTATACTCATCGAGTTCCAGTCCAATCCCTGACTCGCGTCGTTTTCGTAAAAGTACAGGTCCTGTGTCAGCAGGTCGGCCACAAACATTCCGCGTTGCCCTGTTACACTGATCTCCCGGATTTTGGTTGGTGTAAGCCAGTTGATATTGAGCACTCCCAGTGTCCCATCCCTAAAGCGTACCAGACCTGAGAAAGCATCCTCATGCGAGGTATGGATTTCCTGCTCTGTTTCAGCGTAAAGTCTGTCTCTTATACACATCTCCGAGCCCAC
>JAOAAG010000222.1 GCA_026418995.1 Anaerolineae bacterium | reverse complement strand
AGATGTGTATAAGAGACAGGGTGCGCACTGTATGAGGCGTACCTGCACATGTTCCCCACCAGGGCCGACCACACTGACGACAGGATGCAACCCGTTTAGAAAGTTGCCGTGCTCATCAGTCGCGTCCACGGTTATGTGAGCCGTATCCCCCTCAAGTGTGACATCCATCTCAACCGGCATATCCGAGCGCCCGGTGATTGTCCAGCGTACAGCCTGTCCCCAGAAGCGAGGGAACCCGTCCCATTCCACCCACCGCCGTGCCCAACGGCCGCTCGCGTCCGAAGTCCAGGCTACAGCGCGGCCCAGCCCGTACTGCCAGGCTGCCAGCAATGGATCGCCCTGGGGGGTGGAGAGGACCACCTGACCAGCCGCTTTAGGCGAGGTGGCAACATATCCCAGCAGCAAGGGCACGGCCTCGATCCCGGTCAGTATGGAGCTTGATGAGGTCTGGACGGGGAAGAAAGGCTCCTCCACGACATAGGAACGCATCGCCAACTGCGTTTCCTCAGCAAAAATCACCGGCAAATTAGCAGCGCGATCGGTGAAATGATAGCGGCCGTTCCCCAGGATAGCGATCTCCTCCAGAAAACGGAGGTCGGGCCCCTCGCCTATGGCGACCACACTCAGGGTGATCTTCTGAGCTGCGATGTGCTCTCGGACCAGCTCGCGCACCCCTTCCTGGTGCTCGGCGTCGGCGCCGTCGGCAAGAAGGATGAGGTGGCGGACCCTGTGGGCGGAGTCACTGAGGTACTCCAGCGCCGTTTGCAGGGACTCGCGTACGTAGATACCCCCTCCGCCCGCCTGCAGACGGATCACTTTGCTCATCACCTCGGCCCTGCGGCTTCCTGGTAGCGGACCGATGATGTCCGCCGGAGTAGTATCGAAGGCGATGACGGTGATTTCGTCAGCATCGTGGATCAGCTCGGCGACGCGAGCTGCGGCTTCTCCGGCCAGGCGGATTTTTTGTACTCCGTCTTCCTCTATAGCCATACTGCCCGATGTATCAATCACGACAACGAGGGACATCGGGGGGAAACGCTGAGGATCCACAATCGTCATAGCGACAGGCAGCGCCTCCTCCAGCGGGGTGTTATACCAGCCCCCCACCCCATAGGAACGCGGCCCCCCCACGGCCAGCAACCCTCCGCCCAGATCGCGCACGTAGGATTGCAGCGCCCCCAGTGCGCGTGGGGAAAAGAAGCGTGCGGGTGTGTCCACCAGTATCACTGCCGCATAATCGGCCAGGCCGGCGGGATCGGATGGCATTGAACCCGGCGTACTCCGCTCCACTGCCAGCCCGGCGGCCCGCAACGCAGCAGCAAGCTGGGCCCCCTCGTCCTCTCCCTGATGAGGGGAAGAGACGAGCAAAATACGCGGGGCGCCCCTGATAAAGGTGAAAGCGGACAGCGCATTGTTCTGGTGATAGACGTCAGCGGCAGGGGAGAGGACAGCACGAAACGACATAAAGCCCGGCTCGCCTGCAACCACCGGTACGAGGAAGGTGTTGTCACCGGGGTTGAGATGCCATGCCTCGTTAGCAACGACCCGCTCACCAGCCAGGACGGTGAGCATAGCCCGAACAGCCCGTGTAGCCCGCGCGGTGATGGAGATGGTGAACTCCTCGCCCTGGTGCAGAGAGGTGGGAGTAGACAGGTCGGTCAGCCAGGCTTCGGTTTCCCCGTCCACCTCGAGCGGCGAGCGCAGCGGCACAACGTCTACCCGAATCCCCTGGGCGCGGGCCAGGCGTACAATCGTTTCAGCGTCGCCGAGCGTGGGACGACCATCGGAAAGGATGACGAGGCGGCGTGCCGCACCGGAAGGAAATAATGCCATGCCCAAACGGATCGCCTGCTCCAGGTTCGTCTGATGGGTGCGGGGGATAGAGGCGGGAGGCCCCAGTTCGCCTCCGGCCCTCATCGGCCGCTCGACGAACGCATCTGCGCCAAACAGCACGAGCGCAGCCCGGTCATCCGGTGCGAGCGCCTCCAGCGCCTCTCCGACGAACGCCATGGCCCGCTCACGCTCAGTCCGGGGGACACTGTCAGAGACGTCAACCAGGAACACAACGGCCAGGCGCCCGCTCCCGTAGATGGCCTGAACCCCAGCCAGGCTGAGAACGACAAGCATGACGATGGCACAACGTATGGCGAGTGCCAACCAGGCGCGACTACTCCCCAGGCGTCCGCCGGCAGGCCATCCCAGGTAGACAAAGTAGGGGATGGTGAACAAGAGCAACAGATACGCAGGCCGCGTAAAAGCCATCGGCAATTAGCATCAATGGATTGGGCACAGGATGTGGGAGAGGAGGCAAGAGACCGACAGGTCCTGTACATCTGGCTTCTTGCCCCTGGCCCCCTTAACTCGAATCCTCAAATCGGACAATCACCTCCGGCGGGCGCAGCAACGTGTTGACCAGCGTGGCATGGCGGGCCACGCCGACCAAGCGGCGTCTCACTGCCTCCGACGGCTCCGGTTTGATACGAATCCTCGCCTCCAAAATACCCAGGCGGCGCGGCTGGGAGTATTTCTCATACTCCACCTCGACGCTGAGGGACTCGACGGGAATGCCGTGCAGGCGGCAGGAGTTGGCAACGAACTCGCCGATGCAGGCGGCTACCGACGCAGCGAACAATTGGGGAGGGCTGAAGGCTGTACCAGCCTCGCCGTATTCGGCTGCCGAGTCCGTGCTCACCGCATGCTCGTCCACCATCACCCGGAAGCGCCGCCCTGCGATGTGGTGCGCGACCACCTTTGTCCCCACTGTGTCATTCCTCCGCTGTAATCTTCTCCCTCCGTATAGCCCAGCGGGCCAGCAAGCTGGCGATTAACCCGGTGAGTGGCACGGCCAGGATCAACCCGATACTGCCTACCAACGTGCGCACGATTTCTTCGGCAATCGGCTCGCGGTTGACCCGCCGCCATAACGGCTCCGGGTAGAGCATAAAGGCCAGCATTAACGGCATCGAAGCGCCCACATAGGCCAGGAGCAGCGTGTTGACCATCGCGGCGATGTGATCGCGCCCGATGTTAAGGCTGCTCTGAAACAGTCCATACCAGCTCAAACGGGGGTTGACGTTAGCCAGCTCAAAGACTGCCGATGCCTGTCCTACACAGATATCGTCCAGCACACCCAGTGAGCCGATGATGATCCCGCCTAGCACCAGTCCCTGCAGGTTGATCGTTTGCCCCAGCTCAAATATCAGGAAGCTCGCCTCCTCACCGATGCCGGTCAGCCGTGTGGCCCGTACGAACACCGAGGCCAGCGCTCCGGTTAAGCCCAGGCTCAATATCATACCAGCCACCGCCGCATGAGCCTTACAGTTCCAGCCGTATACCAGATAGGTGGAAACGGTCAGCAAGATAGCAGCGCCAGCCAGGCTTACAAGTACCGGATTACGCCCGGCTATGATCTGAGGCAACACAAAGGCGAAGAGCACCACCAGACTGAACAACGTTCCCACGAGTGCCCGCAAGCCCCTCCCACGCCCTATCAGGGCCACCAACACGACAAACAACCCCACGATCCAGAGAAGAGGGGTTGTCCGGATAAAATCGGAGATGTAGAAACGCTCACCGTCCGGGCCGGCTGTCCACTCCACGTATACCCGGTCACCCACGCGAAACAGCCGCTCCTGGCTGATGAGGTTCACTGTCCCCTCCTCGATCGCTACCTCCTGTCCGGCCAGTGAGCCTCCTTCGATGCGCACCAGCACCCGCTGGTACGGCTGAACGCTTCCACCGCCAAGGTCGAGCGTACCTTCCTCCAGAATCCTGATTACCCGTGCGGGCATGGTCTCCGTCTTGTGCTCTTCCTGGAGTACAGGGGTGTCCTGGCGTGCAGCCCGGGGTCCCATAAGCACCAGAGCTACTGCCAGCACGATCACTGTGACCAGGGAGATCAGGATAAAGCCTTCGCCTTTTAGTACCCTCATCGTGTCAGCCCGCTCTCGCTCTGTAATGTCCAAGTCCGACAGCCTGCTCTCACCATGTGGCCGCGACCAGGTCGCCTGCCGCCGGAGTCGGTGGGGATGTTGGGAGGTCCTGGTCTAACGAGGACGGTGTGGGCGAAGGCATAGCAGTGGGCGTGGAAGCCGGGGTAGGACTGACAGGCTCCGTAGGGGTGGGGATCGGGGTATCGGAGGGCTCCGGCCATGGCGTTGCGGTAGGCGTGTCGGGCGGCGTCGGTGTGGCCGTATCAGCAGGCTCTGTCGGGGTGGCGGGCTCCGTAGTGGGCACCGCGGTCTCAGTGGGGGGCATAGTTGGTGATGGGGTAACGCCCGGCGGCGCGGTCGGTGGCAAGGTCGGCCCGGTCGTCGGTGTGACAGTCGGCTCAGGCGTGGGCACCGCCGTCAGCACGGGTGTTGGGGGCAGCGGCGGCAGGTACAACGCCTGGCCGACGTAGATTTTGTAGCTGTTCAGGCAGTTAGCCCGACGGATGGCTTCCTGGGTGGTGCCGAAGCGGCGTGCCAGCGAGTAGAGTGTATCGCCAGGCTGGACGATGTATACCACCCAGCCGGGGAAGGGACCACACGGTTCGATACGCGGTGTGGGGGTCAGGTACAGCGAGGGCGGTAGATAGAGCCGCTGGCCAGCATAGATGGTCAGTGTGCTCAGGCAATTGGCCTCAGCCAGCACCAGCGCAGCCACTCCGGTACGTAACCCCAGCCGGTACAGCGTGTCCCCCGGCCGCACGATGTAGACCGTCCAGCCCGCCGGGGGCTGACAAACAGGCAACAGCGGCGATGAGGGCGTGGGAGTAAGCGGCGCTGCCGTCTCAGTAGCGGGCGGGGCCGGGAATGGCGTTTCTGTAGTTTCTGTAGAGAGTGGAGAAGGCGTGCCGGTCATAGTGGGAAGGAAGAAAGTGGGCGATGGTGAAAGCATCGCCACCGATGTCGCCGGGGGGCGTACTCCGGCCATATCGAGATGGGCCAGCGCGAATCCCCCCAGCAACAGTACGACGCTGAGGATGGTCAGCAGCAGGCTGAAGATCACAGGCCGCAAGCCGCTCCCGGCGCTCACTCTTTCTCTTCCTCGGGATATGATATGGAGAGTAAATCCACCGGCAGTTCGGCCATCCAATCTCCCCCCTCCTGGCGAGGGCGGGTATCCGGGGCGAGGGGGAGGATGAAACTAAAGGTGCTGCCAACGCCCATCTCGCTCTCCAACCACATCCGTCCGCCCAGCATCTCCACGATCGCTTTGGCCGTAGTCAACCCGGCGCCCGTCTCGCCGAGGCCCGGGATACGGGGGTTCTCCGCTCGATAGAGCCTGTTGAAGACACGGCGCTGATCCTCCGGCGCAATGCCTCCTCCCGTATCGCTCACCGATACAAACAGGTAATCCGGCAGGTCACTTGCCTGGTCACGGTATTGTTCGAGCCGAACGTACACCTGTACATCGGTGCCAGGTTGGGAGGCCAGGCAGGCATTGGAGAGCAGGTGACGGATGACCTGCTGGAAACTATCTCGCTCTATGTGAACAGGCGGTAGCCCGGGGGAGAGGTCCAGGCGCACACCGACCTGCTGTTCCTGGAATTGCTGGGCAAGTGAAGCGACCACTTCTTCGATAAGGGGCTGGAGTGCCACCAGCTCGGGGGTTCCCGAGACCTGAACGGTGCCCTCTGTCGCGGCGTGTAACAGATCATCGAGCGCGCCACTCAGCCGCTCGATATTCACCTGGATACGTTTGAGCAACTGGCGCTGTGTTTCCCCCAGGATGCCCACTGATTCGCTCAGCAGCAGGCTCGCGTAATTGGCCAGCGAGGTCACCGGGGTAC
The DNA here is from genome assembly GCA_026418995.1 of Anaerolineae bacterium. Lineage (GTDB taxonomy): Bacteria > Chloroflexota > Anaerolineae > B4-G1 > B4-G1 > JAOAAG01. The sequence continues at coordinate 2,105 of JAOAAG010000222.1, read as the reverse complement.
GCAGTTCGTTAATCAGCGGGACCATGTTCTGGTCGGCCCCTGTGCGCCCCTGAGCGCGGGCCAGTTGCTCCTCTAGCTGCTGAGCCCTCTCTTTCCACACGGCCAGTTGGGTCTCCAGCTCAGCATGGGCCCCGGTCAGTCTACGTATTTCTGCTTCCAGGATGGAGACTTCAGGCCGGGTAGTTTCTTTCGTGGCCTCCGCCTGCTCCCGCAGGCGTAGCCTGGTAGCTAGCTCTTCGGCGCGTTGCCGCTGCCGTTCTAATTCTCCCATCCGTTCTGCGAGCTGCTGGTTCAGAGCCTTGATCTCCTCGCGCGCGGCCTCCAAGTGTTCTTGCAGCCGGGCAGTCTGCTCCGCAGGTGCGTGGCGGGAGGGGGCGGCTAATGCGGTAGCCAGCGCAGCGCCGATAGCCTGAATGAGTCGCTCATCCCGCATCGTCCACGCCCGTTGGGAGTCCACGTTGCCGGCCAGCAGCATCCCTTGCAAAGAGCCATCGTAGAGCAGAGGCTGGGCCAGGAGAGGACCAGGACGTTCAAATCCCAGGTGGTTGTACAGCGCTACCACAGAGGCGTCGCGCACCGGCGCGTTGACGCGCTGAAGCTGGCTGCTTCTGATGGCCTCAGCCAGAACAGGATGCCTGGATACCAGCAGCGTAAGCTCCTGGTCGGCCAGCGCAAGGCCAGTGGGAGGATGGAGAGCGACGATACGCAGTTTCTTCGCTGGAGTGGACAGCGGAAGCCCTATGGCAACCATGTCCGCATTGAGGGTGTGAGCGATGGAGGGGGCCGCCGCTCGCAGCTCCGCCTCAACATTGGCGCTTGTTTCGATGCGCCGGAGCACGCCCAGGAGACCGATCATCTCCAGGCCAGTATCGGCAGCGACGGGCACTGCGCTCAGAGCACGGCGGTAGACCAGTGCAGCAACCAGTGGCAGCGCCGCCAGGTTGGCAAGCCTCACCCAGCCCGCCGTACTGGATTCGGCGGGATAAGGGTAGAACAATTGCAAAGCGTGGCCGCACAACCAGAGCAGGAACAGGCATGCGGCCAGGCTCCACTCGCCCTGGCGCCAGACCAGTGACGCGGCCAGCGCTAGCAACAGCGCCGCGCTGGAGAAGGCTGCCCATACCGTCTCGTGCCAGTAGCCGTTATAAGGCACCCCCTGGTCGGCCAATGGTCGCCACAGAGCAGCCAGCACAGCGTACATCACCACTGCCAGCAGCAGCATCAACAGCAAGAGCACCGCACTGGCCCGTTCGTACTTCTCCACAAGGGGCAGAAAGGCCCAGACGCCCAGCAGCAGGACGGTCAGGTCGAGGAAGCGCTCAAAGGGGGGGAGGAAGGTGACGGGAGGGAGGCCACCGACGCGGTCAAGGACAGCGATGAGCATTAACATCACCCTGGTAAGGGTAAAGCCCACACCTGCCACCAGCAGACGTAACGCCGCCGGGTCCTGGCGCTGCCTGTTCCAGTGGCCCAGAGCCATCCCCAGTATCAACTGGATGGCGAAGAGCGTCACCAGGTGATACACCAGGTCGCCAGGGGGGACGATGATCAGTTCAATAAGGTCCTGGAAAAATGGCATCCTGATACTCCAGAAACCCCCGCCCACCAAGTCCTGTTCAACGGCCTAACTTGACCCCCAGGATTCAGACCCCACCACGGTACGACAATGTTGAATGTCATCCCTCTCCGGGTCACCAACTGTGTCCTGGTCGGTAGGAGGGCCAACCATTCGCCCTGCCATATTATACCACAAATGTTGCACAGGCTTATATGGAAGCCGGCGAGCGTCACAGGTTGGGGACGTCGGTTAACTCTAGGAGACATTTGCCCCGATACAGAGTCGGTATCCTGCGAGAAAGGGACCAAAGGGCATGCAATGGCCGTCCTCCTGCCTCCCCAGCGCTACGATCTGCCCCCAGAGTTCAGAGCGAGCACTTCGTATACCTGGACCGGCTCAACACGCCCCTTGACCGCTGTCTGGGCCGTCTTGCCAACGATAACATGATCAGCCACGCGTTCGTAGGTGGCACGGGAGATGAGGATGGAGGTGCCCAGCTCACGGTTCAGCCCTTCGATGCGGCTGGCGACGTTAGCCGGGTCGCCGA
>JAOAAG010000160.1 GCA_026418995.1 Anaerolineae bacterium | reverse complement strand
ACACCGGCAACAAACGGGTGCAGGTGTTCGCACCGGGCGGGCGGTTCGTGTTCGGCTGGGGTAAGGGAGGCGTACTCCCCGGCTATATGGACGAGCCGGTGGGGATTGCCATCGGCCCCGATGAGGCCGTGTACATTGCGGATACGTGGAATCGCCGCATCCAGGTCTTCGACCTGAAAGGTAATCTGCTGCGCTACTGGCCCGTCGAGGGGTGGGATACCGGCATCGCCGACGAGAAGCCCTTCCTGGCGGTGGACAACGAGGGGTACGTCTACGTCACTGACCCCGGCCACTATCGCGTGCTGGTGTTCGACAGCACAGGCAACTACATCCTCTCGTTCGGCCAGTATGGCTTTGACAACCGCTCTTTCGGGCTGCCGGTGGGGATCGCGGTAGCGCCAGATGGCTCAGTGTACGTGACCGACAGCCAGGGCGGTCGGGTGCTGGTATACGATCCTGTGAGATGATAGCAGGTGACGGTCACTTCTGAAAGTGACCGTCACCTCTCCCGCAAGATCCGTTCGGCGGCCTGCCAGCCGGAGGCGAGCGCTGCGCCAGCCGAGCCAGCGATGAGGTAGTCCCCGCAGAAATAGACCGGGCCTTCCTGGGGATTCCCTTTGAAGGCCCTGAGCGCGCCCAGGTAGCCAGGGGGCATTGCTGGCACTTTGTGCTGCCAGCGAAAGACCATCTGATCAACGATGCGGCCTGCGAACGCGGGCACTGCACGCACCACCTCGTCGGTAATTACCCGGCGCAGCTCCTGATCGTCCATCTGCGGGTCGTACAGATGTGACTTCAGGTCGCTCATCGCCAGGAGACGGCCGTCGGGTTTACGGTTCCAGCCCAGTGCCGCAAGTTTCCACGGCTCTTTGCGCGGGAACATAATCCCGCCCCTATCCAGTTCGGGGTCGTTGCACTCGATCAGGTGATAGACGATGCCGACGCGGGTATAGCGCACCCGTGGAAAGAAGGCCTTCCAGGCTGGCCGTGGCTCATCAAACAGCTCCAGCACCGCATCCCCGGGCACAGCCACCACGGCCACATCACCGTCCAGAGAGCCAGTTCGGCCATCCTGTTCATAGCGCACCCTGACGCCACGGCCATCGGGCGCGACGGCGATATGGGTGACGCGGGCCCCTGTCAGCACCTCCAGGTGACCGGCCAGAGCCTCGGGGAAGAACCCCAGCCCGCCGACGAAGGTGTACAGCTTCGTACCCAGGTAGTGGGCGAAGAGCAGCAACATCATCCTGGCGGAGAGGTCGTCAGCAGTGTAACCGCAGAAGACGTCCATCGTCGGCTCCACCCAGTACTCGAAGAGTTCCCCGCTAACCTTCTGGTAGAAAAACTGCTCCATGGTCTGGGCGTCGTCGCCGGGCATGGCCTCCGGGTGATAGGGGTCATAGCGGCGATAGCGGACCAGGTAAGGCAGCAGTTTAAGCAGGCTGAGCCGGGCCGGCAGGGAGACCCCCTGCCAGGTAAGAAACTGCAGCGGGGCCATAAAATTGATCCGATAGACACGGCCACCGCGCATGACCCCCACCTCGAATCCGACCTGTTCTTTGCTGTAGTTGATGAGCTTGTCGTCAATATCCAGCTCTCGCACCATCTCCAGCAGGTAGCTCTCCGCGCCCGAGACGAACTCCGCGCCCGGATCAATGGAATAGCCATGCCAGTGGATGGTGATGACGCGGCCGCCTACGTGGGGTTGGGCCTCCAGCACGCGCACCGCTAACCCCGCCTGTTTCAGTCGGTAAGCTGCGGTAAGTCCCGCGATACCCGCTCCGATAACAATCACTTCTCTGGCAGCCATAAGCCCTCCTGCGAAGAACACACTATCTGCAACGCTCTGCCCCGTAGAGGCGCAGCGCTGTTACGCTCCCATCGCGCTGTCCGTGATTATATCCGAAGGCGGCGCATTGGCAAAAATCAGCGCCGCTCTCTATCTGTATCACGCTATAGAGGCTGTACACAGGAGCTGCTCCATTTGGAGGTCACCACCGCCGGGCGGAAGTAGCCGACGCTTCCCGCTCGTGAGGGTCACCCCAGTTCTGGCTTCCATCTGAGATACTCCGTGTTATAATTACCGGTATGGTCAACCCGGGCGTCAGTGGATGCGAGACGTTGACGGAAGCAACGCCTGCGCGTATAATCCCCCTGATGGGATGCCGGGGTGGAGGGGCATCCGGAGCCCAGAAGGACTCCGAATCGAAGTAGCCCGAGCCAGGGAAGCGCCTCGCCGGCGCCTGTACTCAGATGTTAACCGATTATCGTGTTCGACAGAGAGAATATCTGCTGGAGATCAGCCGCGCGATGACCGCGCAGCTCAATCTGGACGAGCTGCTGCGCATGGTGCTGGAAGCGGCGGCGAACATCCTGGCGGGACAGGCCGGCCTCATCGCTCTGCGCGAGCCGGATGGCAGCTTTGTGGCTAAAGCGAGCTATGGACTGCCGGAGGCGCTGCTCCCTTACTTCGCACCGCTGTTCACCGACATCCCTGAGGATGTGAACGTGCAGCGCTTTTACATACCCGGCCTGGGTGAGAAGTTAGTGGCGGTCGCAGCGCGCCTGGGGTTACATCTGCGACAGGTGGTGGCGCTGCCGATGGCGATCAAGCAAGAGCTTATCGGTGTGCTGTACATCTTTCGCGCCTACGGCACCCGCTTCACCGCCAACGATCGTCAGATCCTGGCCAGTTTCGCCGATCAGGCAGCTATCGCCGTGCATAACGCACAGCTTTATGAGCGTCTCTCGCAGGAGAAGCGCCGTCTGGATGCTATCGTCGAGTACAGCGCTGATGGCGTGATGATCCTGGACCCGGCACACCGTATCACACTTTTTAACCGCGCGATGGTCAGGCTGACCCGCTGGTCGGCAGCGGAGGCCGTGGGCCGCCACCATGATGAGGTGATCAGGTGGGCGCGCCTGGAGACCGAACTGGACCTGAACAAAGCGGTGGCTGGTGGCTGGCCTTTGCCCTCGGCCTCCCCTTTATATGTGGAGGGAGATCTGCGGCGCAAGGAGGGCGGTGTTGTCAGCGTTGGCATCACTTACGCGCCGCTTTTCGACCGGGAGGGACGGCTGGTCAACATTATCGCCGACGTGCGCGATGTCACGCGCTTCCGCGAGGCCGACGAGCTCAAATCAGTCTTCATCTCTGTTATTTCCCATGAGCTGAAGACCCCTGTCGCGTTAATCAAAGGATACGCGGATACCCTGATGCGCAAGGATGCCGCCTGGGACCAGGAGACGGTGCAGGAGAGTCTGGCCGTTATCGTCGAGGAGGCGGATCGGTTGAACCAGTTGATTGACAACCTGCTGGACGCCTCGCGGCTCCAGGCCGGTGCCCTGCCGCTGAAGAAAGATGAGGTGGCGCTTGATGCGGTCGCTGAGCGTGTGGCCCGTCTCTTCAGCACACAAACCAGGATTCATCACATCGTGGTCCGATTTCCCCCCGATTTCCCCACCGTGATCGGGGACGCGGCGCGGCTGGAGCAGGTGCTGAATAACCTGGTCGCTAACGCGATCAAGTACTCTCCCGGCGGCGGCGATATCGAGATCAGCGGCCATGTGTTGCCTGAGGAGGTGGTCGTGACTGTTTCGGACAGCGGGGTCGGCATCCCGTCTGAGGAGCTGCCCCATATCTTTGAACGTTTCTATCGCGGCCAGAGTGAGCGCCATCAACGCACGCCCGGCGTGGGGCTGGGCCTGTACCTGGCCAAGGCGATCGTCGAGGCGCACGGTGGCCGCATCTGGGCTGAAAGTACCCCCGGGAAAGGCTCGGCCTTTTCGTTTGCGATTCCTGTAAAACCGTTAAACTGAAAGGAAGTTAAGCTCATGTCTCAAGTATTGCTTGCTCGGATCACTTGCCCGAATTGTCGGAATGTATTTCAAGCACCCGTCGAACAGATTCTGGATGTGGGACAGGACCCCACTGCCAAGCTACGCACCATCAATGGACTGGTCAATCTTGTCCACTGTCCTCACTGCGGTATGGACGGTCAGTTGAACCTCCCCTTCTTTTACCACGACCCCAAGCGTGAATTGGCCCTGGTATACATGCCGCTGGAGGCCGGCCGGGACGAGATGGAGCGCCAGCGCTTCATCGGCAGCCTGACCAGCGCGGTGATCAACGGGTTACCAATGGAGGAACGCAAGGGGTATCTGCTCCAGCCCCAGATTATGATCACGATGGACGGGCTGATCAATAAAGTGCTGGAAGCAGATGGTATCACTAAAGAGATGATCGAGGCTCAAAGGGCTAAAGCAGCGCTGTTGCGGCGCCTGGTGGACGCCTCGTCCGAAGAGATCATGGAGGTCATGATCAGGGAGAACGACGCCCTTATTGACGATGAGTTTTTCCGCATCCTGTTGATGAACCTGGAGATCGCCCGTGAGTCGGGGCAGGGTGCTGATATCCAGCGCCTGATCGCGGTGCGCCACAAGCTGCTGGAAGCGAGCAGCGAGGGGCGCAGGATCAAAGTACAGGGTGAGATGTTGGAGGCGCTGCGTAACGAACCAACTCGCGAGAAGCTCCTGGACCTTCTGGTCGAGGCGCCGGACAGGCGGATACGGGAAGCGTTGATCATACTTGGCCTACCGCTGGTGGATTATCGCTTCTTCCAGTTGCTCACCATGCGCCTGGAGGAAACTCCTGAACAGGAGGAGAAGGAGCGGCTGGCCTCGCTCCGGGCCGAGATTCTGGAGGTGCGCGGCAAGGTCGAGGAGGCGACGCGGGCACTGTACGCGGAACGCTCTGCCCTGTTGCGTGCCCTGCTCCAGAGCGAGAACCCCGAAGCGCTGGCACGCCGTCGCTTCGCGGAGATAGACCAGGCCTTTATCAATCTGCTGACCGCCAGTCTGGAGGAGGCCCGTTCCACGGGCGATCTGGCTACCGTAAGGGCGCTCCAGGACGTGTGGAATATGATCCTCAAGCTGACCGAGGAGACATTACCACCGGAGATACAGCTCTTCAACAGGCTGATGAATGTCGAAAGCGAAGGTGAGGTCGAGAAACTGCTCCAGGAGAACCGTGAGCTGCTTACTGCGCCGCTGTTGCAATTTATGGAGCGGGCCGCTGCCGAGATGGAGGAGGCAGGGGATGAGGAGATCACCCGGCGGGCCAGGTTTGTCCTGGAGAGAGCGCGGGCCCTCGCGCCCGCTGCGGCCGGTTTTGTGACCAGCCCGGCCTGAGCAAGCTCATCTGCCGGCACTTCAAACCTGTCCTCCCGCAGGCTCAAAAGTGTCCCGAAACAGACCGTGGATGCCCGACGACATTCCCGGCCTGCTGGTGTGTCTCAACCTGCGGGAGGGCGAACGGAATACATAAGCGGGGATTGTGGCAAGATGAAGTGGGTAGACGTTCTGGACGAGAATCGTCTGCCGGAGGGGGCACGGGAAGTGGTGAATGCAGATGGTGTTCCTGTGCTGCTTATCCGGCACAGAGGCGAGGTCTTTGCCGTTGCGGCTCGTTGCCCTCATATGGGTGCCCCCCTGAAGAATGGCCGCATCACCGAAGACGGGTATCTGATCTGCCCTTGGCATCGTAGCGCTTTCTCTGTGCGCACCGGAGATGTGGCGCAGTGGACACCCTGGCCGCCAGGGGTGGGGAAAGTGCTGGGCGCCCTGCGGCGGGAGCACGCGCTGCCCACTTATCCGGTGCGGGTGGAGGGCGGGCGCATCCTGGTCGGAGTGCTGGGCGACCTGGCCAAGCGGTCGGAGTAGCTTACCAGGTCTACGGGCCGCACGGATACAAAATTCACTGCCTCAGTGCGGCGAACGAGCGGATCAGCAGGGGCCGCAGTGGGGGAGTCGGCAGCCCTACCTGTTCCATCCCCAGTATCACCGCGCCCACAACCGGCGGTACATCCAGACGGACGAGGCGGGCTCCAGGGGCAACAGGACGTATGGTCTCTGCCATCGTCTCGGCCAACAACGGGCTGCCGTTAAAGAAACTCCCCGCCAGCACTACCTCAAACGAGAGCGGGGCCAGGTCGAGCTGGCGGATAACGCCGATGGCCATGCTCGCCAGCTCACGCCCGGCCCAGCGGATGAGTTCCAGTGCCACAGGGTCGCCTTCGGCGGCGACTTTGAAGACCAAGGGGGCGGCTTCCGCGCCTATATGCAGCCCGCCGATGGTGAGTGCTTCAAGCAGCGCCTCTACATTGGGGAGGCCAGCCAGCTCGACGAAGGCCTGGGTCAGGCGCGTGGGCGGGCCACGCCGCGTCCATTCCAGTGCTATTGCCTGGAGTGCCTTCAGCACCAGTTCGCCGGCGCCGGCTGCCTCTCCCAGCCACGAAAAGCCGGTCATACGGCCCTCACGGCCGTTTGGATCGCGGCCCCAGCAGTTGCAACTGGTGCCGGCCACCACCGCCACTCCCCAACCCTGCTCTGCGCCGGCCAGCAGCCCGATGAGCGCGTCGTTGACAATCTCCACCGGTGCGTTCAGGCCGAGGATGCGGAGGGCCTCCAGGATTGGCGGCCGCTGGGAGGGCCAGTCGTATCCGCCGATGCCGAACCCCGCACCGGCAATCATCTCCCGCGAGAGGCCGCTGGCTGCCAGGGCATTATCCGTCGCTTCCCGCATGACCACAGCCATACCGTCGTAGCCGACGACCTCGGGGTTCCCTGGGCCGCTCTGGCCAAAACCCACGGCCCGGCCGTATTCATCGGCGATCAGGGCATGCGTCTTCGTCGCTCCTACGTCTATACCCAGGAAATACCTCATTTCCACCCCCTTACTGTGCCCAGCCCCGGCTGCGCTCTACTGCCCGTTTCCATCCAGCATAAGCATCCTCACGGCGGGCCTCGTCCCACTGTGGCTCGAAGACACGGTCCACTCCCCAGTTAGCCCGCAGCTCTTCCAGGCCGGCCCACAGCCCTGTCGCCAGGCCGGCAGCATAGGCCGCGCCCAGGGCAGTGGTTTCGTGCACCAGTGGCCTTATCACCGGCACACCCAGGATGTCGGCTTGGAGCTGCATCAGGAAGTTGTTGACGGTCGCGCCACCGTCCACCTTAAGCGCGGTCAGGGCGATCCCCGAATCGGCCCGCATAGCCTCGAGCACATCCCGCGTCTGATAACAGATGGCCTCCAGGGTCGCGCGGACGATGTGGGCGCGGGTCACGTAACGGGTCAGGCCGACGATCACTCCCCGTGCGTCCATATCCCAGTAGGGAGCAAAGAGGCCGGAGAAAGCGGGAACGAAATAGATGCCGCCGTTGTCATTGACGCTGGCGGCAAGCACTTCTGTATCGGCGGCGTTCTGAATCAGGCCCAGGTTATCGCGTAGCCATTGTACGGCTGCGCCGGTAATGGCGATTGACCCTTCCAGAGCGTAAGTGGTGCCGGTAGGGAGGCTGTATGCCACGGTGGTCAGGAGACCACTTTTTGACGAGACCGGTTTAGGGCCGGTATTAAGCAGCATGAAACATCCGGTGCCGTAGGTTTTCTTGGCCTCTCCCTCGGCATAGCAAGCCTGCCCGAAGAGAGCTGCCTGCTGGTCACCCAGGTCACCGCAGATCGGCACCGTTCCGCCGACAGGGCCATCGGCCTGAGAGAAACCATAGGCCTGCGGATCGGAGGAGGGACGAATGGCGGGCAACATCTGGCGGGGGATGGTGAGGATGTCCAGCAGCTCATCATCCCAGTCGAGGGTATGGAGATTCATCAACATCGTGCGAGAGGCGTTGGTTACGTCGGTGATATATGCGCCACCCCGTGGGCCGCCGGTCAGATTCCACACAATCCAGGTGTCCACATTACCGAAGTAAACCTGGCCCGCTTCCGCTCTGGCTCTGAGGCCAGGGACGTTATCCAGCAGCCACTTGACTTTGGGGCCGGAGAAATAGGTGGCAACAGGCAGGCCGCTCTTCTCACGGAAGAGCGGCTCCAGGCCGTCAGCGATAAGCCGCTGGCACAGCTCACGGGTGCGCGTATCCTGCCAGACGATGGCGTTATAGAGCGGCTCACCGGTAGAGGGATCCCATACAATCGTCGTTTCACGCTGGTTGGTAATGCCGATGCCAGCGAGCTGTGCGGGGTGTATCTCTCCCGCGGCAAGCGCGCCGCCTACGACGCAGCGCGTCTTGAGCCAGATCTCCTGGGGGTCGTGCTCAACCCATCCAGGCTGGGGGTAGAGCTGGGTGTGTTCCTCATACATCGAGGCAACCATGCGTCCAGCACGATCGAAAACGATGCAGCGGGTGCCGGTGGTACCCTGATCTATAGCTGCTGCGTATTGTTTCATGCTTTCCTCCTGGAGGTGGTATACCCAATCTCAGTGCTGATGGCCCCAATTCTCCTGGGCGTCATCAAGGAAGTGGAATGCCGATACAGCAGGGTAGAAGCGACTGTGTACGGTGACCAGTTGTGTTTCATAGAAACCAGAGGTGTTAAATTACAACACAAATGAAACCAGCAGCACGGACAAACGCCGCCTCGACCGGGCCATATACGGCCAGCTAGCTGTCCCCCCGGCTTGTGCGCGTGCACAAGATGGCGCTACTTCAGATGCGACCTGACACCAAAGCAATCAGCGCCATGCGCACATACAAGCCGTTCTTCACCTGGCGGAAATAGGCCGCACCGGGCAGGGTATCCACATCAGTAGTGATTTCGTCCACACGGGGCAAAGGATGGAGGATGAGCAAGCGCGGATTGATCCGTTCTACCATCTCACGGGTGAGAACATAGCTCCCTTTCAGCCGCTCGTATTCTGTCACATCTGCGAAGCGCTCCTTCTGGATACGGGTCATATAGAGCACGTTCGCCTCCGCTATTGCCGCTTCCAGGTCGGTCGTCTCCTCGACTTGGACCCCATGCTGACGCAGGTGTGCAGTGATCTCAGGGGGCATGCGCAGTGGTTCAGGTGCGACGAAGATAAGCCGGCACTTGTAGTGTTTATACAGTTCCACGCCGGCATGGACTGTGCGGCCATACTTCAGGTCTCCGCACCTGTCTCTTATACACATCT
>JAOAAG010000123.1 GCA_026418995.1 Anaerolineae bacterium | reverse complement strand
GCCTGGAACTCGCCCGCCCCCCTCACAACCAGCCGTCCCCTCCGGGCTTCGATTGCCTCTACCGCCATCCCAGCGACGACCCTGACACCATGCCGCCCCAGTTCCTCACTCACCAGCGTGCCCAGCGCAGGGTCAAAGTTGGTCAGCACGAGAGGCATGTACTCCACCAGCATCACCTGCAACCCACGCCGGCTCAGGGCCTCGGCCATTTCCAGGCCGATATAGCCGCCGCCAACGACCACGGCCGACGCCGGCGAGTACCGCTCCAGATACGTGTGCAGGGCGAGGCCGTCGGCCACAGTGCGCAGGAAGAAGACGCCCGATTGCTCAAGCCCTTTGATCGGCGGACGGGCCGGCACAGCTCCGGTAGCGATGATCAGCCTGTCGTACCGGATCCGCCGGCCCTGGCCGCCGCTGTTCACCACTGTGAGCGTCTTGCTGACCAGGTCTATGCCCTGGGCGGCGTGTTCCAGCAACAAGTGGATGCCATAGCCCTCAATCTCCTCTGCCGTGCGATGGGCCAGAGTGCGCCAGTCAGCAACCTCTCCGCCCAGCCAGAACGGAAGACCACATACGGAGTAATTGGGGTAGCGATCCGCGACGATGACGGTAACTTCGCAGGAGGGGTTGACCTCTCGCGCACCCAAAGCGGCGCTGATACCGGCATCGCTTCCGCCGACGATCACGAGATGAGGCATTACCCGCGCCCTTCCGCATCGCAGGTGACAGTCACCTTCGGAGGTGACCGTCACCTACACGACCGCAAACACCCCTTTCACGACCGCCTCGCTGGAGACCTCACCCGGCCTGGGCTGGCGTCCTCCGACAGCGACCTCGAACTCCCCAGGCTCGACGACGCGACGGCCTGAGTTGTCAATCAGGGAAAGCTGACGGGCCGTCACCGTGAAGGAGACCGTCTGCTTTTCCCCCGGGGCAAGAGAGATACGCTTAAAGCCGGCCAACTGCCTGATTGGCACAGGCACAGAGGCAACCAGGTCAGTAATGTACATTTGTACGACCTCATCGCCAGCCCGGTCACCCGTGTTCTGCACGTCCACGCTGACCGTGAGCATCGGCTCCTCCATCGCCGTCCCGTCCCAGGTGAGCTTCTCCGCGCTCAGCCGCAGGTTGCTATAGGCAAACGTGGTGTAGCTCAGACCATGACCGAACGGGAAAAGCGGCTCTCCCCGGAAATAGCGGTAGGTACGCCCCTCCGTGCGATAGTCCGTAAAGGGTGGCAGGTCTGCTGTCGAACGGTAGAAGGTGACCGGCAACCTGCCGGCGGGATTGTAGTCCCCAAACAATACGTCGGCGATGGCCTCCCCACCAGCCTGACCGGGATACCACGCCTCCACTATAGCCGGGACGTGCTCCGCTGCCCAGCTCACCGCGATGGCACTGCCGCCCACTAACACCAGCACAGTCGGCTTCCCCAGCGCCCAGACTTTCCTGAGCAATTCCTCCTGCGGAGCGGGTAGGCCGATCTCAGTGCGGTCACCGCCGTAGAAGCCTTCAACCTCGATCGCGATCTCCTCCCCCTCCACCACTGGCGTCAGGCCAAGCACCAGCACCACAACCTCTGCTTTGCCCGCCACCTCCAGCGCCTCGGCCAGGGGGTCGGTGCCGGGAGTGGACCACAGGAGCCGCGAGGCCCCATCCTGTGGGATCGGGCTTTCAAAGCGGATGGCGTAGACCCGTCCGGCCTCCAGCTCAACCTCAGCGAAGTTGACCGTTTCGTTCCACGCCTTTCTCTCCACAATCAGTTGCTCATCCAGATACAGCCTGGCTCCGAGGCTGGCGTCGAAGCCCAACTTGTAAATGCCGTCCAGGGGCGGGATAAGGAAGCCACTCCAGTGCACGCTAACGGGTTCGGTATCCCCAAAAGTACGCAGTTCCCTGCCCCACTGGACATTGACCACCGGGTCCACCCGTGTCAGCAGCGGTTTGCTTTCGGGCAAGGGGCTCGCGTAGTATACGCCTGTCAGCCCTGTGACGCCAGCATTGCCATCCGCCGGCCGCAAACAGGTCGAGGGGATCACGCTCAGGGTGGGCACCCCCTTGGCTACATCGCATCCGTGGGCGTAGTAAACCCTGGCGCCAGGCTTGAGTTTTCTGCGAATGCCTTCTAGCGGTGTGACGGCCTGCGCAGGGGTACCGTTGTAATTGCCCAGCAGCACCTGCAAGTCATCGGCCACTGGCCCTATAACAGCGATGGAAGCGATGTCCTTGCTCAAAGGAAGCAAATTGCCTTCGTTCTTGAGGAGGACGATGGACTCGCGTGCGGCCTGGAGCGCCAGCTCGCGATGGGCAGGGGAGTCAACGACCTCATAGGGGATGTGGGCATAACTCACCTGCTCCGGGGGATCGAACATCCCCAGGCGAAAGCGAGCGGTGAAGAGACGCCTGACAGAACGGTCAATGGTCGCTTCGTCTATGAGGCCCAGTTTGACCGCATCCAGCAGGGCGGGATAGGTTGTGCCGCAGTTGAGATCGCAACCGGCCTTAACGGCCAGGGCTGCCGCCTCTGCCGGCGTGTCCACTACTTTGTGATGCAGGTAAATGTCGTCTATAGCGCCGCAGTCAGAGACCACATAGCCCTCGAACCCCCACTCCTGGCGCAGGATTTTCTCCAGCAGCGTGGGGCTGGCGCAGCAAGGCTCCCCGTTGGTACGGTTATAGGCCCCCATGATTGAAAAGGCCTTGCCCTCCCTGACGCAAGCCTCAAAGTGGGGGAGATACGTTTCGCGCAAATCGCGCTCGTCCACTACAGCATTAAAGTGGTGCCGGTCTGGCTCCGGCCCGCTGTGGACGGCGTAATGCTTGGGAGTGGACACCAGCTTCAGGTACCTGGGGTCATCGCCCTGCAATCCTTTTACGAAGGCCACGCCCATCCTGGAGGTGAGATAAGGGCATTCGCCATACGTCTCCTGGCCCCGTCCCCAGCGGGGATCGCGGAAAATGTTGATATTGGGCGACCAGAACGTCAGGCCCAGGTATTGCCTGCGGACACCCCGGCGCTGCGCCTCGTGATAGATGGCCCTCGCTTCGTCAGAGATGGCCGTAGCTACCCGGTACATCAGCTCGGTGTTCCATGTCGCCGCCAGGCCGATCGCCTGCGGGAAGACGGTGGCGATACCTGCGCGGGCCACGCCATGGAGACACTCATTCCACCAGTTGTATTCGGGGATGTCGAGACGTTCGATGGCAGGTGCATCGTGCACCATCTGGGAGACCTTCTCTTCCAGTGTCATTCTGGAGACTAGATCGTTCACCCGTTCCTCAATGGTGTAGGTGGGGTCTCGATAGATCATTTACTCCTCCTCCGAAGTTGTCTACATCGCATTGGATGTGACGAAATCTACCAGCTCGTCCACTCTGGCGAACGCTAACGCGGTCACCGTATCCGCCGCTCCGTAGTAAATGGCCACGCGACCAGTTGCGCCATCCACCAGAGCCGCACAGGGGAAGACCACGTTGGGGACATCGCCGACGCATTCATACAGCTTCTGTGGCGACATCAGGTAGGGAGCGCCACGCCGGATCACCTTCCAAGGTTGGTCCAGGTCCAGCAGGGCCGCGCCCATGCTGTACACGAAGCCATTGCAGGAAGTCAGCACCCCGTGGTAAATCAACAGCCAGCCCTCGGTGGTTTCGATCGGGACCGGGCCGGCGCCAATTTTGGTGCTCTGCCAGCCACCGGCCGTGCCCATCACAAAGCGGTGGCGGCCCCAGTAACACATGTCGGGGCTTTCGCTATAGTAGATGTCGCCAAAAGGCGTGTGTCCCCGGTCGCTGGGCCGGCTGAGCATCGCGTAGTTGCCGTTGATCCGGCGCGGGAAGAGCACTCCATTGCGGTTGTACGGGAGAAAAGCGTTCTCCAACTGGTAGAAGGTCTCGAAATCGTAGGTGTACCCTACACCGATGGTCGGCCAGCCCGCATAGGCATTGCACCAGGTGATATAGTAGCGGTCCTCGATCCAGACCACACGGGGATCGTACCCGTAAATCCAGTGTCCCACTTCCGGGTCATCGCACTGCCAGTGAATGCGCTCGGCCTCGATCTGCCAGTGGAGGCCATCATCGCTGAAGCCCCGGTGGAGTTGCATCACACGCCTCTTATCGTCGCAGCGGAACACGCCGGCGAACCTGCCCTTGAAAGGCACCACCGCGCTGTTGAAAATGCTGTTGGAAGTGGGGAGCAGGTCACGTGGGATGATCGGGTTACCACTGTAGCGCCAGACCACATCACTGCAGCCCTGTGGCCGCTCCTCCCAGGGGATGTTAGGTAGAGCAGGACAATTTTTCAATAGCGTTACACTCATCTCGCCTCCAGGATGATTGGGATTCTTGTCTTGTCATTCAACTTTGGGTGGGCGACGGCACTGCCGTCGCCCACCCGGCACTGCCGTCGCCCAGCCACATCGCCGTCGCCCACCCGGCACTGCCGTCGCCCAGCCACATCGCCGTCGCCCACCCGGCACTGCCGTCGCCTAGCCACACCGCCGTCGCCCACCAGGCCATGCCATTGACCAACCGGCGATACACCCCTGTCTGCAACAGGTTGTTCAAGATGTTAGGATACAGCACGGATGATTGGAATTCTGCATGTATGGAAGGGGAGGGAGCGCCCTATATATGCGCCTGCGGATGGTACACGCCCCATACGCTGCGCAATACAGAGCAGATTTCTCCCAGTGTGCAGCCGACCTCTACGGCCTCGATGAACAGCTCCATAAGCGGCGCGTCAGGGATATGAGCAGCCCGTTCAATCCGGGAGAGCATCGCGGAGACACGCTCACTATCCCTCCGCTCCCGCAGCGCTGCCAGCCGTGCTCTCTGCTTCTGCTCGACGGCGGGGTCAACCACAAGCCGCCTGATCTCTACGAGCGGTTCGCCGGAGCAGTACCTATTTACTCCCACGATAATGCGCTCACCTTTCTCGATGTCCTGCTGGTAACGATAGGCGGCATCGGCAATCTCCTGCTGGATGTACCCTCGCTCAATAGCCGCCATGGCGCCACCCATGGCATCTATTTGAGTGATATACCCCTGCGCCCGGCGCTCGATTTCTCCGGTCAGGTACTCGATAGCATAGGCCCCGCCCAGCGGATCCACCGTATTGGTGATACCCGACTCGTAGGCGATGATTTGCTGTGTCCGTAGCGCGAGACGCACCGACTCCTCGGACGGCAGGCCCAAAGCCTCGTCCAGCGAATTGGTATGCAGTGACTGAGTGCCCCCCAGAACAGCGGCCAGTGCCTGAAGTGCAACCCGCACGACATTGTTCTCCGGCTGCTGTGCGGTGAGGGTCGAGCCGGCCGTTTGAGTGTGGAAACGGAGTGTACAGGAATCCGGGTGCTGCGCGGCGAATCGTTGCTTCATTATGCGTGCCCACAGGCGGCGGGCGGCGCGGAACTTGGCGATCTCCTCCAGGAAATCCATGTGGGCACTAAAAAAGAACGAGATGTGCGGGGCAAAAGAGTCCACCTCCAGACCGAGAGCAGTGGCAGCCTCGATATAGGCGATCCCGTTGGCCAGGGTAAAGGCCACTTCCTGCACCGCATTCGCGCCCGCTTCGCGGATGTGATAGCCGCTGATGCTGATCGGATGCCACCTGGGCATCCGATGCGCACAGTACCGGATGAGATCGGTAGTCAGGCGCATCGAGGGGCGGGGAGGGAAGATATAGGTGCCCCGTGCCACATACTCCTTGAGGATGTCGTTCTGCACCGTGCCGCGCAACTGCTCCGGCGCTACCCCCTGCTCCTTAGCCACAGCGATATACATGGCCAGGATAATGGCAGCGGGCGCATTGATGGTCATCGAGGTGGAGACCTGTCCCAACGGGATAGAGGCGAAAAGGGTGCGCATGTCGTCCAGGGAGCTAACAGAGACACCCACCCGTCCCACCTCCCCCTCTGCCATCGGGTCGTCGGCATCGTAGCCGATCTGTGTGGGCAGGTCGAAAGCGACGGAGAGGCCGGTCTGTCCCTGCTCGAGTAGATACCTGTAGCGGGCATTCGATTCCTCGGCGGTGGCGTAACCGGCATACTGGCGCATCGTCCACAGGCGGCCGCGGTACATGGTGGGATAGGCTCCCCGTGTGAAGGGGTACTGACCGGGAAAGCCCAGCTCGGCCAGATAGTCCACCTGCACCTCAGCCGGCGTGTAGACGAGCTGCAGAGGTATGCCAGAGGCGGTAGCATATTGTCGGCTCCACTCACTCATAAGCGGCAATGGCGTCTTGAAGCATGCGTACTAACGCTATTGGTACTGGCGGCTGACAACACCTTTAGGGGTGAGAGATAAAAAGCCCTCGCTTGACCGTCTGACCGGCTGAGGTTACCGAGGCCGTTCCGATAATGTTGCCCATGCGGTCCGGCATGTACACCTCAAAGGTGATCGGGGTGGACATCGGGCCGCCCTTAATCTCATCATTCCAGGCATAGGTGTACAGGCAATCCCCGCCACGGCCCTGGATGAAAATTGTAGCCGTCCAGCCCCCTCGCGGACTGAGGGCTTTGCCCAAATCCCAGGCGTAGATTTCGAGAGGCCCCCCTTCGCATACTACGGTCGGCGTGAGCGGCAGGGTAGAGGTGAGGGTGGAAGTTGGCACAGGCAGCGAGGAAGATACCTCGGGTGTCTCCACGGGACCGACAGGCGCGGACACAAGGACAGGCACGGCAGTAGCAGGGGGCACAAATTTCTGCTCTGTCAGCCGGGGAAGGGGTGCGCCCTCTTCGGTGAGCAACCAGACCCCCACCCTGCATTCCTCACCCTGCCCATTAACATAAGAGAAAGCGACGGCATGGGGAGGCACACCGGCCGGTACCGCCGGGAGATTGACGCGTAACCAAGGGCGCTCAGTGTACCGTGCGAAAGGACGGTAGGGTCCAACCACGGTAACAGTGCTCAGCTTGCAGGCGCCCTCCATACCAAAGATAGCGATCCAGTTGGCCTCTATGGGCAGCGCATGGCGCATAGCTATGGCACGGGCATAGTTGAGCATAACATCGGCGGCGTAGTTACGCGTGTAGCGTGAATTCGTGCGCTCCCACCCACCGTTATAGGCCGCCAGCGCGTAGAACAGGTCTCCCTTGCCATCGCGGATCACCTGAGCCAGCGTGCGTGTGCCGCACAGGACGTTAGTCCAGGGGTTAAGCAATTCCTCCGCCTCGGGGCGCCAGTCGAACGGCATGATCCCCATCAGGCCCGTCGCCCCATCAGGCCCGACTGCGGTCGCGTTCCCCGAGGACTCCTTCCAGATCACTGCCGCAACCAGGTCCGGGTCCAGCTTTCGCTCCCCTGCGTACTGGAGGATGATCTCCCCCCAGCGGACGACCGCCGGCTTCCAGTAGGGGGATAGACCGGTGGGCGGAGAGGGATTTCCAGTCTGAGCATCGGCCGGGTCGGGGCCGGGCAGCAGTAAAACCAATACCACCGTCACCACAGCGACAGTGCGCACTATGGGATGAGACAACATTGGTGTGGTTACTCCTCCACGCAATAGTCAGCTTCCACTTCTGCAGGTGACAGCAGCGGCTGAAACACTGACTGCTTGGACTCCCTATGGCTTGTGGGGAGGTACTATATCCGTGATTATGCGATTTGTCAAGTGGTGGACCCTCCTCGGCCCATGCCACCTATGCCAGACATTCCCACACCTGCTGGACTGCCCTGAGCTCCGGCGGGATGATGGGTGGACACCCGGTGGCGCGGATCGCGCTCCCCACATCCTTAAGGCCCGATCCGGTGATGAGCACGACCACCCGCTCCGCGGCCCCGATCAGTCCCTGCTCCACTCCTTTTACCAGTCCAGCATATGCTGCGGCGGCCGCTGGCTCGGCGAAGACACCACAGCCCCTGGCCAGCATAGGGATGGCGGCCAGAATCTCCTCATCGCTCACTCGGACAAACGCGCCACCTGTTTCCCGCACAGCCCGTAATGCTTTGATCCGATCACGGGGCAGGCCGGCCACAATGCTATCCGCTATCGAATGGACCGCGACTGGCCTCATCTCCCAACCCTCCAGCCCCTGTTCCCAGGCTTCCACAAGCGGCGATGCCCCTGCTGCCTGAACACCGATCAGGCGTGGCATCCGGTCTATCCAGCCCAGTGTGAGCAGGTCTCGCAGCCCCTTGTGTATGCCACCAATGATGCATCCATCTCCGACGGGCACCACGATCACGTCTGGAGGAGCCAGTCCCCTCTCCCACAGTTGCTCGCAGAGTTCATAGGCGGCAGTCTTCTTGCCCTCGGACATATACGGATTGTAAGCGGTATTGCGGTTGTACCAGCCGAAGGCCTCCGCGGCCTCCAGACACAGGTCGAAGGCCTGATCGTAGCTCCCGTCCACCAGCAAGACAGTAGCGCCGTAAGCCAGGAGCTGGGCTATCTTGGCCTGGGGAGCGGTACGGGGAACGAAGATGACGCAACGCTGACCTGCAGCAGCACACAAACCTGCCAGCGCTGCCGCAGCGTTGCCCGTGCTGGCGGTCGTCACGACCGCTGCATCGCGCTCCCTGGCCTTAACGACGGCGATCGCCGAGGCACGGTCCTTGAAAGATGCGGTGGGCTGGCGGGTATCGTCCTTAACCCAGAGCTCTTTAAGCCCCAACGGGGCTGCCAAGCGCGGGGCATAGTACAACGGCGTCCAGCCGACGCTTCCCAGTGCTGTCCCCGCGCTTAACTGCCGGGCTATCGCCGGGTCCACCGGAAGCAGCGGCAGGTAGCGCCAGATAGACCGCTCCGGGCTGGCAGCAAGCTTCCCTGGCGCAATCTCCCCCCTGATGGCATGATAGTCGTAGATGACGTCTAAGATGCCATCATTGCCGTGCCTGGGACAGACGTACTCTACCTCATCAGGAGCGTATTCGGTGCCACATATAGTGCAGCACAGGCCGAGGAGATGGTGCATCTTTGGCCCTTTGTCAATTAAGAGACATCCCTGGTGTGGTCAACTCTGACCAGGAGGGGGAAATCCCTGTGCAGCGTCATCCAGCACCAGAACCCAATCGGGGCGATGGCCAGGCGGGGTAAAGGTATGAGTTCCACAATTGGGGAACCGGCCGATACAAGATGACTCGCCACTGCACGGATCGTACCACCAGGCAGTGATCTCCCCCCCTGACAAACGGCCCAGGTGTACCGTCACCGGCAACGGCCGGGGCAGATAGACAAAAGCGTAGCTTCCTTCCGCATCGCGTGTAGCCCGCACATGGGCTCCTCCCTCGCCCGGCTCTGAGGCGAGTATGGATTGATCCGGCACGCGGGTCAAAAAGGGCCGTGATTCCATCAATGCGCGCAGGTGACGCACCTGCTGCGCCCCAGGCCGGTCAAGAGCCTCATACCAGGTATACTCTTCGTAGCCTGGCGGCTGATTATTCAGCACACGCCCTGGTCCGTACATCTGCCACACTGAGTGATGACCATAGGTCACGCCGCAGCCGCCCGCAAAGACGGAGCGGTATATCTGTTTGCGCACATCGTAATCCCGAAAGAAACCGTTCGCCGGGTCCCACTCTGGCCAGGGGTTCACCGGGTGATCCTCATAATTCGGCTCGCTGTCGAGGGTGGGCTTGATCGGACGGAGCGCGTAGTCACGGGAGATCCACTCCCAGACCGGCACGTCGCGGCCGCCGCCGTGGCCCGACTGCATCGTGTTGAGGTCCAGCCAGGGCTCCTCGTGCAGATGCTCTGAGGTGGAGTGGCCGCCCCAGGTGTGATATGTCTTCAGGACTTTGACCCCCGCGCCTTCGTCAAGTCCCTGGGCCAGTGCTCGCCAGATCGGGCGGTAGTCGTGGCCGTCGTGCACGGGGGGACGGTCGCCACCCAGTATCCAGATCACATTGGTATACTCGCTATACCGCTCCCCAAGATCTGTCTCTTATACACATCTGACGCTGCCGACGAGCG
>JAOAAG010000046.1 GCA_026418995.1 Anaerolineae bacterium | reverse complement strand
AGATGTGTATAAGAGACAGCTCCAAACCTGTGCGCCGGGCCTCGCCGTTGTCAACATTGATAACGGGATAGGCGCTGGCGCGGTGGCGGGACTCATCGCCAACAACACCGCTAAAGCCAGGGTGGGATGAGGCAAGTTGACGGTCACCCTAGGGGTGACCGTCAACTGCTGCTGTCAGGCTGTACATCAACTCCACGAATCCGGGGAAGGAATCGCTTACGCAGTCCATATCCTCGATCGTCGTCTCCCCTGCGGCCACCAGCCCGGCGACAAAGAGCGCCATCGCCAGCCGATGGTCGCCGTGGCTTGATACGGCCGTGCCTTGGAGCGGTGTAGGGCCGGAGACGATAAATCCGTCCGGCAACGGTTCGATCTGCGCCCCCAGTTTGCCCAGCTCCATCACCACGGTAGCGATACGGTCGGTTTCCTTTACCCGCAGCTCTGCCGCGTCACGCACGATGGTACGTCCCTCCGCCTGGGTCGCCGCGACCGCCAGTACAGGGAACTCGTCAATCATGCGCACCACAGTCGCGCCGCCGATCTCCACACCACGCAGGCCGGAGGTGCGTGCGGTGAGGTCAGCGACCGGCTCGCCGCCCAGCGCGCGCGCATTGGATACAGCGACTTCCGCGCCCATTTCGCGCAACACGTCCAGCAGTCCCGTCCGCGTAGGGTTGACCCCGACCCCTTCCACAGTCACTTCCGAGCCAGACACAAGCAGCGCCGCCACCAGTGGAAATGCCGCCGAGGAAATGTCGCCGGGTATGACCAGTGAGAGGGGGCGCAGAGGTGTGGTGTCCGGGATGATGGTCGTGCTTAACCCGTTGATGGTGAGACGAGCGCCCATTGCGGAGAGCATACGCTCGGTGTGATCGCGAGAAGGGGCCGGTTCGCGGACCGTGGTGGGGCTATCGGCATAGAGGCCAGCCAGCAGTAGTGCGCTTTTGACCTGAGCGCTGGCTATCTCCAGTGCGTGGTCATATCCGTGCAATTGGCGGCCGGATATGCTCAGCGGTGCGTAACCCTCTGTATCCGTAATCTCGGCCCCCATGCGACGCAACGGCTCGACTACGCGCCGCATAGGGCGGCGCAACAACTGCAAGTCGCCGGTGAGTATGCTCTGGAACGGCTGACCAGCCAGGATACCACACAGCAGGCGCATCGTTGTGCCGGAACGGACGCAGTCCAGTGGAGAAGCCGGCGGCTGCAGACCGTATTTCCCGTGCCCGTGGACGGTCAGCGTGGTAGCGTCATGTTGTTCGATGTGGACGCCCAGCAGGCGCAGACATCCCAGGGTAGCCTTACAATCGCCGGAGGGGAGGAAATTTTCGATGTGACTGGCGCCCTCGGCCAGCGCACTGAGCAACAGCGCGCGGTGGGAAATAGATTTATCGCCAGGTATGCGCACGCTTCCGCGCAACGGCCCACTTGGACGAACGGTTAGTTGTTTCATAACACACCACGGAATATGCAATAGTAGGATGTACTCACGGAAACATCCTCAGCCTTTCCCTCTGTATCGCGCCCAGGGCTGCCCGCAGCTTGTCCTCGTCGCCGGCTGCGACCAATTGTGCCAGGCGGTGCAACTGTTCCTGGTACACGCGCACAGCCTTCAGCACCTCGTCCTGGTTGGTCAACAGAATGTCCACCATCATTGTCACATCGCTGGCGGCGACGCGGGACGTATCGCGGAAGCCTCCGGCTACAATCTCCCAGGCGGCTGGATCGGATGAGGTGGTAGCATCGGCGGTGGCGACGAGGGCACAGGCCAGGAGATAGGGGAGGTGGCTGAGCGTTGCCACCAGATAGTCCTGGCGTCCGGCCTCAAGCACCAGCGGCCGCGCGCCGACGGCCTCGGCGATAGCCTGACCAAGCGCCAGCGCGTCCGGCGATGTCCGGGGGAGGGGCGTGAGAATGAAAGTGCGACCCCGGTATAGCTCCGGGTCGGCAACCTCCAGCCCCGCTTTCTCCTTACCGCACATAGGATGGCCGCCCAACGGCTGAACATACGGGGGGAGTTGCTCCATAGCTGCGACGATATCCCTCTTGGTGCTGCCGAGGTCCATTAACAGGCAACCTGGCGGCAGAAGTGGGGCGAGTTCCTCGATCTGCTGGATAATGGTACGCACGGGCGTGGCCAGGATGATCACATCTGCCCCCTGCACTCCCTCGGCGATGCTGGTTGTGCCCTGGTCAATAAAGCCCAGCGCCAGCGCCTTCTCCAATGTCTCGCTCCTGCGTGCCACGCCGACGACCTGGCGGCATTTACCCCGCAGCGCTCCGGCCAGCGAACCGCCCATCAATCCCAGCCCAACGATGGTAATGCGTGCTTCGGAGAGCGGCAACATAGCTACAGTGTCCTCCCGACGGCTTCGGCTATGGGCCGCAGGCTCTCCATCAGCGCGGCGAAGCGGCTGGGCTTGAGCGACTGCGCCCCGTCGGAGAGGGCCTCTTCGGGGCGTGGGTGCACCTCGATAATCAGGCCGTCGGCACCGGCGGCTATAGCGGCGCGGGATACCGGCTCCACCAGCTCCCATTTGCCTGTGCCGTGGCTAGGGTCCACGATTACTGGCAGGTGACTGAGCTGCTTGATCAGGGGTACGGCGCTGATATCCAGCGTATTGCGGGTGTACTGCTCAAAGGTGCGGATGCCGCGCTCGCAGAGGATGATGCGGTCGTTGCCATGGGACAGGATATACTCAGCGGCCATCAGCAGTTCCTCGACGGTGGACATCATACCGCGCTTCAACAGCACCGGCCGCTGGGCCTTTCCCACGGCGTGGAGCAGGGCATAGTTCTGCATATTCCGGGCGCCGATCTGGAGAATGTCGGCGTAGCTGGTGACGAGTGGTACCATCTGCGGTTCCATCACCTCGGTGACGACCGGCAGGCCGGTCTCCTCACGGGCCAGCGCCAGCAGGCGCAACCCTTCCTCGCCCAGTCCTTGGAAACTGTAGGGGGAGGTGCGCGGTTTGAAGGCACCGCCACGCAGGATGTGGGCGCCAGCGTTCTTGACCGCCCATGCGGTCTCCAGGAGCTGCTCACGACTCTCCACGGCGCACGGGCCGGCCATCACAACCAATTGTTTGCCCCCTATGGTCACTCCGTTGACCGAGACGACGGTGTCATGGGGATGGAACTCGCGGCTGGCCAGTTTGAAAGGTCGCAGGATGGGCACGGTGCGCTCGACGCCGTCCATCCGCTCGATCTGCTCACGGTCCAGGGGGCGCTCGTTTCCGATCACTCCGATGATGGTACGCTCCACCCCTTCCGAAAGATGGACCCGAAACCCCATCTGCTCGATGCGGGCAGCAACGTTGGCAATCTGAGCCGTAGTCGCATCTGGTTTCATCACCACAATCATCTTCCCCTCCTTTACCAGGAAATAATTGCTTCTTCAATCACCGGCGTCGTAGCTGCCGGGTAGGAGCCAAGCAGTTTAACAAATGAGGAGCGCCGCAGCAGGCCCATGATGGCTGCTTCGCAGATCGGATCCTGCCAGTGTCCCTCGAAATCAAGGTAAAAAATATATTGCCAAGGGCGGTTGAGGCGCGGGCGAGATTCGATCTTGGTGAGGTTGATCCCGCGCGTGGCAAACTCTCCCAGGCATTCATAGAGCGCGCCCGGACGGTGGCGGGAGGAGAAGACAAGCGAGGTTTTGGAACGCTGGGCGCGGGGCGGGTCGTCAAGGGAGAGGAGGAAGAAGCGGGTGTAGTTGAACGGGAAGTCTTCGATGCCGGGGGCGAGGATCTCCAGGCCGTACAGTTCGGCGGCCAGCGCACTGGCGATGACTCCAACGCCAGGCTCCGGATTGGCCGCCAGGTCACGTGCGCTGCCGGCCGTATCGAAGGCGGGCTCCGGCTCCAGCCCGTGCCGGCTCAGGTAGCGTTGACACTGGGCCAGTGCCTGCGGGTGGGAGCGCACGCGTTTCAGGTCGCTCAGATGCGTGCCGGGAAGTGCCATCAACATATGGCGCACGTGCAGGATGGTCTCCGCGTAGATGCGCAAATCATGCTCCATCAGCAGCTCGTAGGCGCGTGTCACTGAACCAGCGACGGCGTTTTCGACGGGCACCATCCCATAGTTGGCCTTCCCCTCCTCGACTGCCAGGAAGACCTCATCAAGCGTCTTACATGGGACGCTCTCCACCTGTGGGCCGAAATACTGCCGGATCGCCTCCTCCGAGTAGGCCCCAGCGACTCCCTGAAAAGCCACTTTAGTCATTTTATCCCTCCACCAGATCGGGTCTCAACACACGAGCCTCGCCAAGGTAAACGTGCCGCACCTGCTCAGGGGGACGGTCAGTGTTCCAGTGAATCAGCACACGGATGCAGCGCGGCAAGCTATTTGCGACGGCCATCTCCTGTACGCTTAAGAGGGGCGTGTGATTCCACCCCATCTCGCGGGCGGCGCGGGCTGGGTTTACTGCGTCGAGGTCCGGTGTGACGGAGAACAGTACGCTCACCACATCCTCAAGCACCAGCTCGTTGGCGGCAATGATGGCAGCAAGGAGTTCCCGTGTTGCCGTAAGGATAGCCTGTTCGTCGTTAGTCTTGACGGTGATCGCTCCACGGATGGCACGGCATGTCATTGGTGTTCCTCCGGTTACAGAAATAAAAAACGTGGAGCCGGTCGCTCCACGTTTTTTGCACGCTCAGGGTTGCGCCTTTTTAAGCCGGCTACCTCCCGCCGTGAAGCAACCGCCCTCGCGACGAGGGGGTAAAATAGTAGCCAGCAAAGGCGAACCAGATGGAGAGTGACAGATGCTGCATCATCATACTATCAACCTGCTATAATCATACACGATTTAGCCGATTTGTCAAGCCGCGCGGCAGTGGCGCGGCAATTGACAGGGTGGATGTTTTCAGTATAATCGTAATAGAGTTTCCCTCAGACGGATGACCCCAGCGCAGGTGGATATCAGGAGCCATTCTCCACGCCGGAGTGACCGGCACAAGGGGACGCTTCAGCGATAAGAGGCGGTGCAGCAGGAGTTGTTTTCGCGTTCTCTCTACCGGAAAGGAGCAGCGATGGGTTCTGCCTCTTTGGACCACTTTGTCATCCCTCTCCACTCCCCATACAATGCCGCATACCCATCAGGCGGGGATCGAATCCACCGGCTGCTCCCTAGCGGTTTACATGTCTAACGGGGAACGCACCGCCAGGCCACCCCGCTGCAGGACATGGGTGTAGAT
>JAOAAG010000026.1 GCA_026418995.1 Anaerolineae bacterium | reverse complement strand
CGCTCGTCGGCAGCGTCAGATGTGTATAAGAGACAGCCTTCCACCTGAGCAGCATGGCGCTCTGGTGATCGAAGTGGTGCAGGGCAGCCCGGCTGCTAAAGCTGGCCTGCGCGGTTCCACCAGGACGATCAAGCTGGACGGGGCCGATGTGGAGATCGGGGGAGATGTCATCATAGCGATTGACGACCGACCGGTGCATTCTATGGATGACCTGATCACATACCTGGTGAAGGAGACCCGCCCCGGCCAGAAAGTCACTCTCACTATCCTGCGCGACGGGCGAGAGCGGCGCATCGAGGTCACCTTAGGGGAACGGCCCAGGCAGCAGGATTGAGCCGAATCTTGTGCCGCGCACTATCGGCAACCCCCGCCGTGTATGTCATGGCCCACGGACAGTGTGTCTGGTTGGGCTGTTTAGCCAGATCGTAACATCCGTGGTCCACCGCTGCCCGAGGTGTCACAGCGCTGGTATTGTCCCAACGGCACCAACTGCACAGGCGCCCCAAAGTTTCATCGTCATAGCTGTGGCGCCCATAGCACGCTTAACACACTCGCGGCTACTACTCGGAAGGGGAAAAGCAACGATCCTGTGTGCACACCGTGAGTGTACCAGCGTGCACGGTGTTAGCACATCTTCACCTGTCAGGCCTTGGCACGCTGGGGTCTTGAAGCGGCGGCGCACTTTTCTGGGCTGGCAGACACTTGGGAACACACATCCCCGATGAATACAGAGGCTGCCGTAGGTATTGTAAAACCCACCAACGTCGGACGTGTGCACGATCTGGTGGGCTTTTTGTATGTGCTCTTAGCCATCATAGCCCTTCATAGGGCTACGTTGCTTTTTCCCCTGAGCCAGGAATGCTTTCAGCTCGTCAACCTCTTGCTCACCGATAGGGGTAAACTCTCCTAGGCCCTGGGCTTCAATGAGCGCCCTGGCGCTGAACTCGGCCACTTCCAGGCGGTCAAAGGCCTCCAGCACCGTGTTACCCACGGTCAAAATCGCGTCGTTCTGAATCAGCAACACCACCGTGTCTCCGGCGATGGCATCGGCGACCCGCTGCGGCTCCAGGAATTGCACGCCGTAGGGAACGATGGGGACATCCCGCAGCAAGAGGGCGCTTTCGGGGATGACCCGCGTGTCAAATCTGACCCCAGTGATGGCATAAGCAGTAGCATGGGGCGATTGGGCCGTGATTATGCAATTGACAGCGGGATGGGTGCGATAGATCGCCATGTGCATACAGACCGAACGGCTGGGTAGCTTCCCGCTTTCGCGTCGTCCGTCGCTGATAAGCACGAGGTCCTCAATCTCCAAACTGCCGCGATCCATACCGGTGGGTGTGATCACAAAGTCCTGCTCATCCACCCGTGCTGAGACTACACCTTCGGTGCTGATCATCAGGTAGCGCTCGCACGCGCGGTGGACAGTCTCGACCACTTGCTGGCGCATTTCCCGTTCGCGGCTGCTGTGTCGAAGCGGCACGAACTCGGGCAGATAATTGCAGCGCGTGTCCAGAAGCGCCAGTTGCTCCTCGGTCAGCGTCTTGACCGGCCCAAGCCTCTGGGCGCTGAGCAGGGTGCGGGCGCAAAAGTCCAGCGTTTCCAGCCGCTGGAAGGCGGTGAGCAGATCGGGGCCGCCGGTCGCAATGCCGTGATTTTCCAGCAGGACCACGTTAAAGCCCCTGGCGAAGGTGGCAGCGATGGCTGCTCCTAACTCTTCGCTGCCGGGGAGCGCATAGGGAGCATAGCCGACCGGGCCACATACCCGCTGTGCCTGCGGGATGATACTGGTATCGGGAACGCGGCGCACGATGCTGAAAGAGACCAGAGCAGGGGGATGGGCATGTACGACGGCGCGCAGATCAGGACGCCGGGCGTAAATGGCGCGGTGGAAAGGATACTCCGAGGAGGGCCGATGTGGCCCGACAATAGCCCCATCTGGGCGTACATGGATGATATCCTCAGGCCTCAGCCTGCCCTTGTCCACCCCCGCAGGGGTGATCCATAAACTGCCGTCCTCATCCAGAACGGAGAGATTACCACCCGAAAGGGTGGTCATCCTGTTATGGTAGATGCGGTTCATAATGGTGACCAGTTGGTCACGCGGATGTAGCAGGTGGAACTTCATGTTCAGCTACAAAGGCCATCTATTTGCCCGGCTTCGGAGGGGAGTGTGAGGAAGATGCAGGCGAGGTCATCAACCTTGTCGAGTGTTGTGGCCTAAGATTGGGTACCGGGCCTGGGGCCCGGTACCCAGTAGCCGATACGGCAGCTCTTACGGACTGACCGCCTGGTCAATGTTGTTGATGTTGTACTTGGTGAAGGGGCCCATCAGGACACGC
>JAOAAG010000417.1 GCA_026418995.1 Anaerolineae bacterium | reverse complement strand
GTGCGGGGTTTGGGCTAAGGTTGACCCAAGTTATCTGGGGTTAGGGGAGTCTTATGACTGGTTTGGCTATATCCCGGAAGGGTTTGAGTGTGCCCTGAGTAAACAGCACCTGCCCACCTGCGCGGAGGAGAACAACAATATGAAGGGGCTTTACGACTTCTTCGTCTATCTCCCGCTGGTGCTGCGCAATTTTCCTGAGGTGGAATGATACAGGTTCTCTGACGGCCTTCGTGCTTCCTCTGGTAAGTTCTCCTCTATCTTCGGCCTGTTTGAGCCGTTGCCTGCCCGGTCTTCCTGGCGATGCTCTGAGTTGCCGCGTATATATCCTATCCGCTGCGCGCACAGTGCTCTCAAATCTGCCTCTTACTTCCCGGGTTACCTCTACCCCCCGGCATCCGGGCCTCTCCATCTGTACACTCAGCCTCTGATTCCTCACACCCGTTGCGCAAGCTCTCTGGCGGTGCCTGATTTGACAAAATCACCCGGCCAGTATACACTCCCAGCCTGTGACGCCTCTGTAGCGCCAGGCTGCAACCAATCACTCAGGAGGTACACGCGATGAGAACCGATAGCTTCCGTGGCCGCGATTTTCTCACCTTGCTCGAGTGGAGTAAAGAGGAAGTCGAGACTATCTTGGACGTTGCCCTCGACCTGAAGCGACGTTTCGCGCTGGGCGAGCCGCACGACCATATCTTGCGGGGCAAGACGCTGTTTATGATATTCTACAACCAGTCGCTGCGTACCCGGAACTCCTTCGAGGCCGGTATGACCCAGTTAGGTGGACATGCCCACTTCCTGGACCCGGACAAGATTTACACCCCCGCCCTGCCGGGCAAGGAAGTCGCCTACTCCACCGAGCGCGTCTCGGATGTGGCGCGGGTGCTCTCCCGCATGGGACATGGCATCGCTATCCGCTGTTACGGCGATCCGGTGGACTGGGTTTACGGCGGGGCTCACGAGCTGATCCGCAACTTCGCCTACTGGGCGGACATCCCCGTGCTGAATATGGAGTGCGATAAATGCCACCCCTTCCAGGCCCTGGCCGACATCCTGACGGTGAAAGAGAAATTCGGCACCTTCAAAGGCATCAAATTCGTGATGTCCTGGGCTTACTCGCCCAGCGTTCACAAGCCGCGTGCTGTGCCTCAAAGCGCCATCATCGCGGCGACGATGATGGGCTGCGATACGGTGCTGGCTCACCCGCCCGAAATGGAGCTGGATCCAGAAATAATCGAGGTCTGCCGTAAAAACGCCGCAAGGAACGGCGCCTCGTTCCAGATCACGCACGACTTCGAGGAGGCTGTCCGGGGAGCGCATGTAGTCTATCCCAAAGCCTGGGCTCCGGTGCAGATGTTTAAGCCCCCGGTGGGCGTGGATGACCCCAAGCTGGCTCAGGAGGTCTTTGACCGCTACAAGAGCTGGAAGGCCACCCGTGAGTATATGGCACTAGCCGACCCTGACGCCATCTATATGCACTGTCTGCCCGCTGACCGTGGCTGGGAGGTCGAGGACGCGGTGATAGATCATACCGATCCCTCGTCGGGGTGGCGCTCCGTCGTGTATGACCAGGCCGAGAATCGCCTCCATGTCCAGAAAGCAGTGATGGCGCTGGTGATGCGCTAGGGAGAGGAGGCGGGGGATGGACCTGTACGGGCGTGATTTGATCTGCACGCAGGACTGGACGTTTGAGGAACTGATGGCGGTGCTGGAGCTGGCCGCGAAGATGAAACGGGAGCGCTTCTCCGAGCGCTGGAGCAGTGTCCTCAAGCACAAAACATTCTTTATGTTCTTCTACAATCCCTCGGTGCGTACCCGCCAATCCTTC
This sequence comes from Anaerolineae bacterium, assembly GCA_026418995.1. Taxonomy (GTDB): domain Bacteria; phylum Chloroflexota; class Anaerolineae; order B4-G1; family B4-G1; genus JAOAAG01. Next base: position 4,776 of record JAOAAG010000417.1, on the reverse strand, counting down.
GAGTGCGCCGCGACGGAGCTGGGCGGCCACGCGCAGTACCTGGAGCCCAGGGCAATGCGCCTCAAAACCGCTGCCTCTGCTGGCGAGACGGTGGAGGACGCTGCCAAGGTGATGTCGCGCTACGCCGCTGGCATAGGCATCCGTATCCTCGAAGACCAGGTGCCCTACTACGGCGCGGGCGATGAGCTGTTGCTTGAGTATGCTTACTGGGCAGATGTGCCCATCATCAACATGGCCGACGATCGCTTCCATCCCTGCCAAGGGCTGGCTGATGTGATGGGATGGGCCGAGTGGTACGGCCAGGGCCCGGGCCGTCCCGATTACACCGCGCTGCAGGGCAAGAAGTTGCTCCTCACATGGGCGTCAGGGGCACTGGCGCGTTCATGGTGTTCGGTGCAGGAAGCATTGCTCATCGCCTCACGCTTTGGGATGCATATCACCCTGGCCTATCCGGAGGGATATGATCTCGACTCCCAGGTGATCGCCTGGACGAAAGCGCACTGCGCAGCCCACGGCACAAGCTTCGAGATAATCCACGATCCCGAGAGCGGCTACGAAGGCGCCCATATCGTCTATTCTCGCAACTGGGTCAGTCCGCAGGCTTACCAGGACGGCATGTTCCAGAAGCAGTCAGAGATACAAAAAGCCCTGGCCTATCCCGGGTGGACAACCACCGCCGAGCGTATGGCCCGCACCGACAATGCTATCTTCACCCACCCTATGCCTGTGGACCGTGGGAGCGAGGTGACCGATGAGGTGGCCTCCGGCCCGCGCTCCGTCATCTACGATGTCGCCGAGAATCGGCTGCACGTCCAGAAAGCGATTCTGGCCCTGACGATGGGGAATCTGTGAGAGCACCAGATGAGCACCAGAAGGCTCGCCGTCGTTGCCATTGGCGGCAACTCCCTGATAAAGGATAAGTGGCATCAGACGGTGCAGGACCAGTACCGGGCGGCGGGGGAGACCTGTCACTATATCGCTGACATGGTCGAACAGGGGTGGGAGGTCGCTGTGACCCACGGCAATGGTCCCCAGGTGGGGTTCATCCTGCGTCGCTCAGAGATCGCGGCTAAAGTGGCCGGGATGCACGAGGTGCCCCTGGATTCCTGCGGCGCCGATACCCAGGGAGCTATCGGCTATCACCTCCAGCAGCATCTCCAGAACGAGTTCAGAAGGCGCGGGATGAACAAGCTGGCCGCTACAGTCGTCACCCAGGTGCTGGTGGACCGGAACGATCCCGCCTTCCAGCGACCCACCAAGCCCATCGGCGGTTTCATGGACGAGGCGGAGGCGCGGGAACGGGCGAACAAGGAGGGGTGGACGGTCGTTGAGGATGCCGGCAGGGGATGGCGACGGGTCGTCCCCTCTCCGCTCCCCCAGCAAATCCTTGAGCTGGACGCGGTGCGCGCACTGCTTGGCGCCGGGATAGTCACCATCGCCGTCGGCGGTGGGGGTATCCCCGTGATACGTGATGAGGAGGGCAATCTCCGGGGTGTGGCGGCGGTTATTGATAAAGACTACGCTTCCTCGCTGCTGGCTCGCTCTATCGGCGCTGAGCTTTTCCTCATCTCCACGGCTGTAGAAAAGGTCTATCTTGACTTCAACACTCCTCGCCAGAGAGCAATTGATGTTATGACCGTAGCCGAGGCCAGGAGGTACATAGAAGAAGGCCACTTCGCCGAGGGCAGTATGCTGCCCAAGGTAGAGGCCGCTCTGTGGTTCCTGGAGGCAGGTGGCCTGAGAGCGATCGTCACCAGCCCCGAGAATATCGCCCGGGCCTTGAGCGGGGAGACCGGAACGCACATTCTGCCGGGATAGGAGAGGATGATGCACGTGTTCATCTCTGCGGATATGGAGGGCGTCTCTGGCGTGGTGCTGGAGCATCATGTCTCTTCAGAGCATCGGGAGTACGAGCGCTTCCGCAGGTTGATGACCGCCGAGGTCAACGCTGCCATCGAGGGTGCCCTCGATGGGGGCGCCGATCAGGTCACCGTCAACGATGGTCACGGCGGGATGGCTAACATCCTGATCGAGGAGCTGAACCCGGCCGCAGTGCTTATCTCCGGCGCGCCCAAGCCGCTGGGTATGATGGAGGGTATCGGCGCACATGTGGATGCTGTCTTCCTCATCGGCTACCATGCCGCCTCCGGGACAGGCGCGGCAGTGATGGAGCACACCTGGACCGGGCGGGTATTCGAGCTGCGCCTCAACGGTCGGCCGGTCGGGGAGATGGAGCTGAATGCGGCATTGGCCGGGGCCTACGGTGTCCCGGTCGTGCTGGTGACTGGCGATCGGGCGGTGACGGAGGCGGCCCAGGCGCTGCCTGGGAGGGTCGAAACGGTCGCGGTCAAGGAGGGAATTGGGCGCTCTGCGGCGCGCTGTCTCCAACCTCGGGTTGCTCATGAACACATCCGCCAGGCGGCTGCCCGCGCACTCCAGCAGCATGGTGGCGTGCCCTTTGTTGTGCCCCCGCCTATCACCTTGAGCGTCACCTTTATCCGCACTTCCTGTGCCGAGATGGCCGAGCTCATACCAGGCTCGCGGCGTGTGGACGGCCGCACGGTTGAATGGAGCGGGGATGACATGGTGACGGTGTATAAGGTCTTCCGCGCTATGGCCGCCCTGGCTGCACAATGAGCAGGACATCGTTGTGGTGGGCCGTAGCGGCCATCGTCGCGGCGTGGCTGCTCTGGATGACCCTCCGCCCCAATCCGAATGTTGCCGCCGAGCTGAGTCCGCTCACGACACCTGCCTCCGCATATGGTGTCTCTCCCCGTCTGCTCATCAGCCTGGCTGGGAACATCGCGGTATTTATGCCACTGGGAGCAGCGGTGGCGCAGGCATTGGCACATCAGCCCTGCGTGCGTCGCTGGTTGGGCGGAGTGATCGCGGGGGCTGCTTTAAGCCTGCTAATCGAGCTTTTTCAGGCATGCCTTCCCACCCGCGTGGCGGCTGTGGAGGATTGGTTGCTCAACACGGCCGGGGCTGCGCTCGGCGCATTGTTGGTCTTGTGTCTGAGCAGAAGGCGTAGCGGCTCACCCCGGGTAGAGCGGGTGTGTGAACAATCCGAGCGTGCGCACCCAGATCAGGCCACAGAAGCCTAACAGGATCAATCCTCCCAGCAGGTAATCCCGCCTGGTGCAGCGGATATCGTGAAGATAGGTACGCCGTACCCCCTCGAGCCCGAAGGCCCGCGACTCCAGCGCCAGCGCCAGTTTGTCGGCTATACGCAGGCTGTTGATGACCATCGCTACAAGGATGGGCAACTGTGCCTTCAGGCGCTGGAGAAAGCCTTTCTTGCTCAAGTCGAGAGCACGGGCCTGTTGAGCTTCCGTGATCATCTGATAGAGGTTGTGGAAAGTAGACAGGTGGCGCAAGCTGATCGCCAGCACTAACCCCCACTCGAAAGGCAGCCCTACTCTAACCAGGCTATGCACGATGGCGCGCTGATCGGTGGTGAAGAGCCAGAAGAAACAGATGAAGGCCATCGTGTCCAGTCGCGCCGCTATACCCAGGCCACGGATCACGGCCAGCGGGGTGAGGCGCAATATCCCCAGCTCGAAAAGCGCCCCTCCTTCGGGATAGAAGAGTGCCCATAGCACTGGCAACAGCAGATTGATGGGCACCATCGTTTTCCAGACCCAGAGGAAGCGCTCGCGCGGCACCCCTGCCGAGGCCATCAACAGATGTATACTGAGCAATGCAGCAAGCAGGAAGAAGAGGTTGGAGAACAGGGTCAGCGAGACGATGCCCGCCAGCACGAACAGGAGCTTGATCCTGGGATCAATTCCGTGTGCCCACCCTCGATGTGCTACATACAGGTCAAACCTGCTGTCCATTGGCGTTCAGTATCGTGTGTTCTCATACGATAATATCATCAGAGGGAGAGATGCACAAGTAGGGTGTACGCACGCGCGGGGAAGCCATTGCGTGGGCCCACACCCACCTGGCGGAGCTGCTGCTATCCCCGGACGGCTCAGGGAAATCCCCGATGTAAAAATCGGGGATTTCCCTGATTGACAAACCCCAGACAGTTGCCGTATTATGGTTGTGCGTCTCTGCGGTGAATTTGCGGCCCACCGCGAGGTGCGGGTGGTGATGGTCTCGCGCGGCTCCGCCGGGGAGAACGGGCGGATAGCGGAGGAGCAGGGCTTCGACTTCCCTAGATGAATGATGGTATGCGCACTGGAGTGGTCGAGAAATCCAAACAGAAGGTAGGTGACAGAGATGGCGAGGTATGGTAAAATGCAGCGAGGGATGATGCGGGTGCTGGCGGTGATGACGATAGTGGCGTTCGTTTTAGCGGTCATAGCTTCCGTTACCGCATCCGCTGCTCCCAGGAAAGAGTACGAGTGCGGCATTTAACTCTGAGCGGCGGATGTGGCTCTTGTGGCGCCGACAAGATACGGTTTCGAGTCTTCAGATGTTATTGTCCACCGAACAGTGGCAGGGTCTGTTACTTCTGGTATGATTATTGTCTGTATTGCTGAGATGGCATGAAGGCATCCCATCCGGTACAGATTTACCCTGTCCGTTGCAAAGCCCGGCCTCTCTACCTGGTCGGGCTGTTGCTATCTATGGCGCTCTGGGTTACCTCTGGATGTGCGTCCGGCTTACCAACGCCCTACCCCATATCTACTCCATCCATCACCATCGTTTTCGCCTGCCAGGACAACCTGCGGAGTTTTTACGAATCCCTGGCGCAGGCGTTTTGTGCTAGCCATCCGGAGATTGAGGTCGAGATCGTCTCATGGGACGAGATCATCGGTGAAAGTG
>JAOAAG010000117.1 GCA_026418995.1 Anaerolineae bacterium | reverse complement strand
TGGGGATGGGCAAACCCTTAGGGATGGGCGCGGTCAAGATCACGCCGACGCTCTACCTGAGCGACCGGCAGGCTCGCTATAGCCGCTTGTTTGCGGATGCAGACTGGCAGCGGGGCGAGAGGCAGGAAACAAATATCTGCCGATTCATCTGTGCCTTTGAGAATTTCGTTCTCGATAGAATGGATGCTCAAGAACGTGGAAAGGCAAAGTCGCTCATAGAGGTGGAACGCGTCAAGATGCTGCTCAAGATGCTGGAATGGCCGGGGCCGGCTCGTTCACTCACTGAGTATATGACCATTGAGCCGACCAATGAATACAAAGAGCGGCCGGTCCTGCCCGATCCGTTGCATATCAATGGGCTGGCGGGAGCAGCGCGGCCCTCATCAAGGCCGGGTGCAAAGCAAACAAGTGGACACAAATCAGGCAAACGCCGAGGTAAATGATGATCCTTCCCAACTTTTCCCACCCCATCGCTGGAGATTTGGGATGGGCGAAGGCAATGCCGGGTGGGCGAAGGCAATGCCGCGAAGGCAATGCCTTCGCCCACCCCCACCCAGGAGGCACTGTCGTCGCCCACCCTGGGGTAACCCTGTTGCAGCCGGCCCGGGAGCCCAGAGATCAGCCCCACTATCGCAACTGGTGCTACAAAGTATGGCAGCAGGGGGCCGGATATGATTTCAATCTCTACACCCCTCACAAACTGATGGAAAAAGTGGCCTATATCCACGCCAATCCAGTTCGGGCAGGGTTGGCTTCTTGCCCGGAAGAATATCCCTGGTCCAGTGCAGCCAATTACCGTGGGTGGCACTGCCTTCACCCACCCATACCTCAGGCCTGCCCATCCAGTACAAATCACATCTTACGCGGAGGTGCTATGACAGTCCTCCTCAACTTTTCCCATCCTCTCACCCCCGACCACCTACGACAGATCGAAGCATTGGCCGGCCAAAAAATCGAGCGCGTGGTCGAAATTCACAGCCAGATTGATCCCCAGCAGCCGCTCGCGCCCCAAGTCGTGGCTCTCGCCGATGCGACGGGCCTTTCCCCCGCCGAGTGGCAATCGGCCTCGCTGCTGATCAATCCGCCGTCGCTCAACTTTATCGCCGTCGCGCTCACCGCCGAACTCCACGGGCGCTGTGGTTACTTCCCAGCGATGCTACGCACTCGTCCTGTTCCTGGAGTCGTACCGCCCCGTTACGAGGTTGCCGAAATCGTGAACCTGCAAGTGCTGCGCGAGGAGGCAAGGAAGCGAAGATGCCCATCATCCAACACCTCATCATAGACCAATACGGCGCCTTTCTCGGCAAACACAGCGGTCGCCTTCAGGTCACCAAGGATAAAGAAAAACTGGCGGAAGCCCCGCTCCTGCATCTGGAGCAAGTGCTGGTGACCGGCGAAGGCATCGGTCTCTCCGCCGACGCCGTCGCGGCCTGCTGTACCGCTGGGATACCGATCTATTTCCTGGACCCGCGCGGCCGGCCCTACGCCGCGCTCTACTCTGCCGGGCTCACCGGTACCGTCCTCACGCGCCGTGAACAACTGCTTGCTTACACCGACCACCGTGGAATCGAGCTAGCGCTCGCCTTCGCTCGTGGAAAGATCACCAACCAGGCGGGGTTCCTCCGCTATGCTGCGAAATACCGTCAGGAAGCGGCACCCGAGGTCTATGACATCCTGTGCCGTGCTGCCGAAGAGATCCGCAGTGATCTGGAGGAACTGACCCGTCTGACCGGCAGCACAGTGGAAGAGATACGCAATGCTCTGCTCACCGTTGAAGGCCATGCGGCGCAGAAATACTGGACTGCCCTCAAGCACCTTATCCCGGAATCATATGCCTGGCCGGGGCGCCGTCACCGAGGGGCTAGAGATCCCCTCAATGCGGCGCTTAACTACGGATACGGCATCCTCTACGGGCAAATCGAACGAGCCATTGTGTTGGCAGGTCTCGATCCCTATGGTGGGTTCCTTCATGCCGACCGTCCTGGTAAACCCAGCCTCGTCCTGGACCTCATCGAAGAATTCCGTGCCGTGGTCGTGGATCGAACGATCGTGGGTATGGCGACGAAAGGGATGAAGATCGAACTGGACGAAAGCGGGCTGCTGACCGAAAAGAGCCGTCGGGAGATCGCGGAAAAAGTGCTCGAGCGGTTGGACGCGGACGAACGCTATGAGCGGAAACGGCAGCCCCTGCGCATCATTATCCAGAGCCAGGCACGGCATATCGCCACCTATGTGCGTGGCGACCGTGCCGCCTACGAACCATTTATCGCCCGCTGGTGACGCGAATATGAAAGTTGTCCTGGTCTACGACATCCCGCATGACGGCACTCGCACCAAGATCGCTGATTTTTGCCTGGATTACGGGCTGGACCGTATCCAGTACTCAGCTTTCCAGGGCGAGCTGAGCCGCACCTATCAGGAGGAACTGATCCTCAAGATCGGTAAGCAACTCGGTAAGCGCGAGGGCAAAGTTCACCTCTTCGCCATCTGTGACAAGGATTGGGCCCAACGCCTGGAAATTGTGCAGATCAAAGATGGAGACAGGTATTGAGCGCACCATTTTCACCGTGACCGATCTGAAGCAGTATGCCTACTGTCCGCGCATCGTGTACTACGCCTATTGCCTCCCGCTTCTGCGACCGACCACATACAAAATGGAGGCCGGGGTAGCGGCCCATGCCGAGGCGAAAGAGCGAGAACGCCGACGTACCCTGACGGCCTATGGGCTGGTAGAAGGCGAGCGCCACTTCGACATGTGGGTCACTTCAGAGCGGTTAGGGCTCCAGGGCAGGATTGACCTAGTGATTGAAACAGGCACGGTAGAGAGAAGGGAGTGGATTCCGGTAGACTACAAGCAAACTGTACGGCTAGCGGCATCTCACTACAAGCGTCAGTTAGCAGCATATGGGCTGATGCTGGAAGAGACATTCGGCGGCACAGCACGGCGCGGCTTTATCTACTCACTGATTACGCGGAAGGCCGAGGAGATTACGTTGACTGAGCGCTTGCGGAACGATGTACGTGAGACAATTGCTGCAATGCGTGAGATGATTGAGCGGGAGGCCATGCCAGAGCCGCCGACTACGCGCCGGCCCTGCCTCAACTGCGAATTTCGTCGTTTTTGCAATGACGTGTTGTGAACACAGGCTGTCTCGTCGGTCGCAAATCGGCAGGATTTCGGTGCAGAAAACGATTTGCGCTGGCGCTGTTAGCAGAGGGTGCGGAATAGTACAAGAGGACGGCATCAATTGGCAGGAAATAGCCCGGGAGAGGGCTTTTTGGTCTTGCAGGAGCATGCAAAGACCATTTTGGCAGCACTTTTACAACTGAATACTGGGGCTGTCTCTTATACACATCT
>JAOAAG010000389.1 GCA_026418995.1 Anaerolineae bacterium | reverse complement strand
GACAGGCGCAACTGTGCGAGACCTGCAACTACGACACCATCTCCGCCCCCGGGGTTGGCGAGGCGTTGACTCTGTTGCACCTCGCGCGTATGCGGCCGGTGCTCGTCGTTGTGGATACCGGCCAGGCCCCAGGTGAGCTCGGGCCAGCAGACATCGAACACCTGTTGTACCAACTGCCGGAGACACCGGCTGTTCTGATCACAAGTGCTCTCCAGCGTTCGGCCCTTGCCCCATTGAGCACACACCGTACCGTCTTTCTGACCAGGCCGGTGAGCATCGGAGCAGTCGCGGAGGCTGCACGAAGGCTTTTAGAGCAAAAGGGGCACACTCCAGAGTAATAGCACTGTTGCAGACTTCAGGGGGTCGTCGGAAAGGGGCACGCCCCCTGGAGACATCTCAACCACATCACCTGAACCGTTCTGGGGGTCGAAGCGCATCAGCAACCTCCGCGTCTCCGCGTTTGAATTCTGTGAGCTCACCACAGCGCCCGTGTTAGCGCAGAGTAAAACGCCCCGACATCCTGCTGCGCTGGAACATCCCGCCCTCCTCCTGCGTCTTGGTAACAACACACGCTTTAGAGGAGGGACGAGATGAGAGCATTCACATTCATCCTGCGTTGTCTGGCAGCGCTCTGCCTGATAGCTCTGGCTCTATTCACCTGGCCTGTTGGCCAGGTCCTGGCCGATGGCATCATCATCCCCGACCCTATTCCCCTGCCTGAGCCGCTCCCGCTGCGCGACACCTGGCTCACTATCCGCTACCATCGCGTGGACGTGACCATCGAGGACCAGATTGCGACGACACGCGTAGAGCAGGAGTTCGTCAACGAACACGAATGGGAATGCGAGGGCACCTATGTCTTTCCCTTACCTGAAGGAGCGGCGGTCTCCGAGTTCACTATGTGGGTGGACGGTAAACGCATCGAGGGGCAAATCCTGGAGGCTGACGAAGCCCGTCGGATCTACGAGGACATTGTGCGACGCCGCCGCGACCCGGCCCTGCTGGAATACATCGGCCGCAATGCTGTGCAGGCGCGCATCTTCCCCATTCCACCTGGAGGCTCCCGCAAGATTGAGCTGGAATACACCCAGGTCCTGCCACTGGAGCATGGCCTGGTGCGCTACATCTATCCTCTCAGCACTGAGAAATTCTCTGCCCGGGCCCTGGAAGAGGTGCGTATCCGCGTCGAGGTGCGCTCACGCGAGGCCATCCGCGCTATCTATTCCCCCACTCACCAGGACCGCGTCTACATCGAGCGGGAAGGCGATCATCGCGCAGTGGTAAGCTATGAAGAGCACGACGTACTCCCTAATCAAGACTTCGAGTTAATCTACACCGTAAGCCACGAGGACGTGGGACTGAATCTGCTCACCTACCGTGAGCCACCTGATGACGGCTTTTTCCTGCTGCTGGTCGCTCCTTCAGTAGAGGTGGAAAGGGATCAGGTGATCCCCAGGGATGTGATCCTGGTACTCGATATATCCGGGTCTATGGAAGGGGAAAAGCTGGCGCAGGCCAAAGAGGCACTCCGCTACATCCTGGAACATTTGAACGATGAGGACCGCTTCAACATCATCGCTTTCTCCAGTGGCCTGCAGCCATATGCCCGGGAGCTACGCCCTGCCTCCGAGGCTCACGAGGCCATCGCCTGGGTACAGCGGCTGGAGGCGGTCGGAGGCACAGACATTAACCGCGCTCTGCTGGCAGCGCTCACCTACGCGGGAGAGAGGCCGGCAGTGCTCATCTTCCTGACCGACGGCCTGCCCACTGAGGGGGTTACCGAAGTCGAGCAGATCATCGAGAATGTAAAGGCTGCCGCGCCGCGTAATCTGCGCCTGTTTCCCTTCGGCGTCGGCGACGATGTGAACACGGTATTGCTCGATATGCTTGCGGAGCAGCACGGCGGCTCGCCCAGCTACGTCCGTCCGGGAGAGCGCATTGATGAAAAAGTATCCAGCTTCTACGCCAGAATCAGCATGCCCGTGCTCACCAACCTGGCGCTTGACTTCGGGGACATGCTGGTCGCAGATACCTATCCCCCCGAGTTGCCCGATCTGTTCGCTGGCACGCAACTCATCCTGGTAGGGCGTTACAGAGCCGGTGGAACAGGAGTACGCATTCGATTGACTGGCGAGGTCGAGGGTGAGCCACGCGAGTTCATCTACGAGGGCACTTTCCGCGCCGAGGGGGGCAACGACTTCATCCCCCGCCTCTGGGCAACGCGTAAGATCGGCTACCTGCTGACACAAATCAGGCTGCACGGTGAGCAACGGGAGTGGGTCGAGGCAATCGTCGCGCTGAGCGTGCGCTATGGGATCATCACACCCTACACCTCGTTCCTGATTGACGAGGACGACATCCTGTCCGCCCAGGGGCAAGAAAAAGCGGTCGAACAATTTATGGCGCTGCCGACTGTGCCCGTATTCGGTGCGCCAGCAGCGGAGGCAGCCGCCGATCAGAGCCAGATGCGCGGGGCAGAGGTAGCTGGCGGGGGAATAATGCCCCGGGAGGCGACCGAGGTGGTGCGGCTAGCGGGCAGCAAGGCCTTCAAATGGCAGGATGGCGTCTGGATGGACACAACCTTCGACCCTTCCCTGATGACCACCAGGAAAATTGGCTTCGGCAGCGAAACCTACTTCGAGCTGCTGGCGACCAGGCCAGAGTGGGGACCGTACCTGGCACTGGGCGGCCGGGTGATCTTTGTCGCTGATGGCGTAGCTTATGAGATCGTGGAGGGAGCAGGAGAGGAGACTGAACTGCCGACTTCCACGCCCACGTCCACTCCTGCGCCGCCAGCACAGCCACCGACTCCAACAGTGGCAGGATCCACGCCGGAGCGGCCCCAATCTCAGCCCTCCTCCGGCGGCGGGACATGCCCCGGCGCGCTGGTGATTGGTGCGGCCGTGCTCGCTGCAGCCGCGTTCAAAGTGACAGTCGCTTCTAAAAAGTGACCATCACCTGCCCCCAGCCGATTTGTGGTAAAGCAGAGCCCGGGTATAATTGGTACTGTGCGTTGGGGAGCGTTAGCCATATTGGCTTTTAGCCCGCCATCTCCCGGGACGAGCCGGATAGCCCGTCCTGCTGGAGACTACCGCGCTATCCATAAGGAGGACAAATGCCGAAAACACTACGGGTCAACTGGCTGGGGGGTCTTAAATTGCGCACCCAACCGGAGCCAACCGACGCCAGCTATACTGGCATCAGAATACCCTACGGGGCCATCGTGGAGGCCATCGGAGAGCCAGTGCGCTATGACGAAAGGTTCTCCTTTCAGCAAGTACGCACAGCAGAAGGCCGGCAAGGCTGGCTCACCTACCGGGATGGCAATACCATCTATCTGGAGCCTGTGGAAGAAGAGCCCCGGCGAGAAGCCCCCCCGGTGGAGGGCAAAAAGCTGCGGGTGAACTGGCCTAACGGATTGCGTCTCCGCTCGCAGCCGGAGCCGAGCATAGCCAGCTTCACCGGCGTCGTCGTGCCCAACGGGGCCATCGTGACCGCCATCGGCGAGCCGGAATCTCACCCCGAAGGGTACCTCTTCCAGCGTGTCCGCACCTCTGAGGGCCAGGTGGGATGGGTCACATACCAATACCGCGACACCGTCTATCTGGTCGAAGCACCGGAGGAAGTGCCTGTACCGGAGGAGGAAAGGACGCTATGGGTCAACTGGTTTGATGGACTGAGGCTACGCGAGCGGCCGGAACCGAGCCTGGCCAGCTTCACCGGCATCACCGTTCCCTACGGCACCCAGGTCACGGCCATAGGGGCGCCGCAGGCCCATCCCGAGGGCTACCGCTTCCAGAAAGTGCGCCTGGCCGACGGAAAGGTGGGCTGGTTGACCCTGAGCTACGGGAGCACAGTTTACCTGAGCGAGACCAGGCCCGAGGTCAAGCCGATTCCCCTGGCGCAGGCGAGCGGCATGCCCGATATGTGGGTGGAGGTGCGCTCCTCTCCTTCCCCGTCGAGCCCGGTCGAGTGGTGTGTGGGCGGGGCCGTACCGCTACGGGTGATAGACCCGCTTGCCGCCGGCGCCAAGATAGGCCAGGCCGACCAGTGGATCGAAGTCGAAACGCCAGCCTTTAAACGCGGCTTCATCAACGCCCGCTACCTCAAACCCTTCACGCCAAGCGTGCGCAAACCAGTGCCGCGGCGCGGGGAAAGCCCTTACATCTACGGTATCCACGACCGCTATGAGCGCAAAATACTCACTTCGGTGGGCGTGACCGGGTGGGTGCTCTTTACCTACGCGATCGGTACGGACTATCACGGCGTGGGAGGGGATCGGGCCACCTTCTACGAATGGGAAAGGGAGGGCTTCGGTATCCTGGCGCGGCTCAACTATGGCTACGGCTCCAGCGGCACTATCCCTGAACCCCATTTGTATGATGATTTCGCCCGCACCTGCGCCGCCTTCGTCAGACGCTCCATTGACCCGGCCGACCCCAAAGGCGGCTGCCATATCTGGATCATCGGCAATGAGATGAACAACCCGCGCGAGTACCCCGGCAACCGCGACGGCGTAGGGGGCAAGCCCATCACTCCGGAGATGTACGCCGATTGCTTTAACCGGACTTACCGCGCCATCAAGCAGGTCTATACCTCCATGCCCGGACTCAGCCCCTCTGACGCTGTGGTAGTGATGGGTGCCGTGGATCCTTACAATGCCGTGGCCGGGTGCAACGGCGACTGGTTTCGGCGCGCCCTGCGTAAGATCGAGGCCCTCGACGGCTTCGCCCTGCACGCCTATACCCACGGCACTGACCCGGCCCTCATCACCAGCCGCAAACACTTCGGCGAGGAGCATAAGCTCCCCAAACGCTTCCCCGACAAAAACCTGAGCTGGCAGTATTACAACTTCTACGCTTACCGCACCTTTATGGACCTGATCCCAGCTAAATGGCGCGATGTCCCCGTATTCATCACCGAGACCGACCAGGTGCAACGGGAATGGGCCAATGTCAATAGCGGCTGGGTGAAGGAGATGTACGCCGAGGTGAACCGCTGGAACAGCGATCCCCATCGCCAGCGTATCTGCTGCGCGCTGCTGTTTCGCTGGGAAGCTTTCGACGGCTGGCAGATCAAGGATAAGGGAGGGGTGCTGGAGGACCTGAAGGAAGCAGCTCAGCGGAAATATAAGTGGACGGTATAGCCTGGTGACGGTCACCTCTCAGGGTGACCGTCACCTGTTGGGCCCCCTACGTTCCTGGTGCGACGGTCCACGACCGTCATCTGTCCTTCCCTCATCGCGGTATCAGTGCCTGCAGGAGCGGCTCGTTCCACGCCCCTCTGACCCTGTCGAACACACCAAACCCTGCGCAGAACTCCCAGTAGGCCCAGCTCATACCCCTTGCTTCGGCCTGGCGGGCGACAAAGGCGGTCCATCTGGCACGCGACTCCATATCGGCCTTACTGTAAGCGCCGAACTCACCGATGTAAATCGGGCGGTTGTGCGCCTTGCCCCAGGCAGCAGCCTGGTCAAGATCGTCTATAATTGCCTGCTTTTGGCTAGGAGTGCCTTCCCACGTGGTGCCCAGCCACGGCTCACTCCCCGAGACCCACTCAGCGCCCTGGTGAGTAAAGCGGAACGGCTCGTAGTAGTGCACGGTTACGATGATATTCCGGTCGTCCTCCGGTAACTCCAGATTCTGCAGCGCCCCGATGCTGTTCCATTGGGCCGGACCGATAATCAGCGTGCGCGTGGGATTGCTCTGACGTATCACCCTGACTGTTTCCTCAAGCAAGTCGTTCCACAGGCTGGAGACGAGCATATCGTGGGGCTCGTTCAGCAGCTCGAACATCAGCTCCGGCGGATAGTCCTGGTAGTGCTCGGCGATCTGCTCCCACATGGCCAGAAAGCGTTCCCGGTGCTCGTTGGGTTGCTTGAATATCTCCTCGTAGTGGTGCATATTGATGACGACCAGCAACCCCCTGGAAAGCGCCTGCTCTACCGCCCAGTCCACCCTGTCGAAAAAGGCCTGGTCAATGGTATAGGGCGGTTCAGTTTCGGCATGGCTGGACCAGCGGATGGGGATGCGCACCGAGTTGAAGCCTCCCTTTTTCGCTAACTGGAAATACTCCTCATCCAGTGTGACTCCCCATGCACCCTCGCGCGGGGCCTCCAGCGCGTTGCCCATATTGACGCCCCGCCCCAGCCGCTTGTTCTGCTCGAACGGGTCGGGGGCAGCGGACGTGGGGGAGGGAGCAGGTGTATAAGTAGGGGTAGGCGTGGGCACAGGCGTTGGCGCAGCCAGCTTCCCACCGCACCCCTGGAGGGTAAAAGCAAGGCTCAGGACCACAACGATGCTCAGAATACTGAATCCCCTTTTCATCTCTCCTTTCTCTCCCCAATAGTGAATTTAGCGCGGCTGGTTGGGATAGTTCACAATAGATTTACACCTAAAAACCGCAAAGCACGCCAAGGGCACAAAGGTGCCTGAGCGATTTCGCGCTCTGGGCGGCCTGTGCGATGTTGCGCCAGGATTCCCATCCCCGCGCAACACGGCGTAACCGCATCGGCCTCCGAAGTGTAACCCCGTTTTTCCCGGAATTTGAACCATCCCACCGGTTTCAGTGCCTGCCATATAAGTATACCCGCAGTCCGTAAAATTCCCAACTCCCCCTGAACTCCAATTCCTCATCCAGTGTAGCGGGAATCAGCCCCTGCGGGTCCGTGTACCAGTTGTGACTGTAGACCAGCCAGACCCTGTCGTGGCCCCGGATCAGCTCGCGCAGTCGTGGGAGGTCGGCCTCGGTCATTTTCGGCTCCAGCACCCCCCGATCGAACAGGTCCACCGGCACTCCGTGCTCCGCGACCTGCAAGTTATAGGTGCGGAAGTAATAGTCAAAGGGAATCTGTACCCAGGTAGCGTTAAACAGAATCACGTCGCCCGCCACTACGCGCTCGGCCACGAACGCAGCCGCATCATCCCACTGTTCCTTCTCGAACTTAACATAGTATTCCCGCAGCGAGATGCCGTTAGCCACCAGCACCGAGCACAGCGCAGCGAGCAGCACAGGCCGGAGACGCAGCCGACGCATCCCGGCGGCCAGCAGCAGGTAGAGCGGAAGCGAGGCCCAAATCAGAGTACGGGCATAAAAGATGGGACGGCGCAGACTGACCACCAGTTCGCCGACGAAGGGCGTGATGAACAGGGTCACCAGCCACACCAGATGTAACCGGCGGGAACGGAAATGGATGACACCAAGCACAAGCAGCAGCGCAAACACCGCTCCGAATATGAACCACAGATGGTAGGGCAGAAAGTCGCTGAGGAAGGCAGCGATGGTGTTCAGCACCGTGTACCAGGTCGGGGGAGGAATCCAGAACTCGCGGTAAACACTCATACTCTGGGATATGAACGCCGCCATCCACGGGCTCCACAGCAGGAGTACCCCTGCCTGTGCCAGGAGCCAGTTGCGCCAGGAAGGAAGGTGCATGCCGTTCGGAGAGCGGCGCAGAACAAGCATGCCCAGGACAAAGATATTGGTTGCCAGAGGGAAGAAAACGGCCGTGTTATGGCTGAGCAGCGCCGCGCCTGTGAAGAGGATATAGCCCAACCAGGCCAGGTCTGTCTTGAGCGCTTTCAGAGAGCTCCCGGCAGACATACAACGGCGGAGGCCAGCCAGTTGCCAGCCCAGGGGTGCAGCAGCCGCCTGTGGATCCCCCAGCAGGCGGGTCAACGCCCAGGTCGCGAGTGCCACGTTCAGCGTCAACAGGGTGTACATCCGCGCTTCCTGAGCGAAGTGCACGTGGAACGGGGAGAGAGCCAGAATCAGCGCTGCCAGCAATCCCACCACGCGATCCCCATCTGCCAGGCAACATCCTATCCGGTACACCACCGGTATGGTCGCCACTCCCAGGATAGCAGAGAGGGTCCGTACAGCAAAAGCGGTGTCGCCGGTCAGAGAGACCCAGTAATGGAGCAGGAAATAGTAGAGTGGCGGGTGCTGGTCAATTTTGACCACCCAGCCAAGTATGTCGCGGAGCGGATGCCAGGCCAGCCAAATGCTGAAAGCCTCGTCCAGCCAGAGGGCCAGCTCTGCAATCTGGGCGAGGCGAAGCACCCATCCCAATGCGATAATGGCCAGCAGCAGTGCGTGTCGCTTGATGTACATCGGCGTTGACTCCTGAACAACAAATGGCCGACGGCATGTAGCCGTCGGCCATATCCCGCCCGGTGTGAAGCCAAGTTACTTGCCGTACTCGGCCTTGATCTGTTTCAAGGTCTTCTCCAGCTCAGCATCGGCGGCCGGGAGCACATCCGCTGCCTTGGCCTCGTTGTTGAAGATGGGGTCAAGCGCGGCACTCACCACCTGGTTGAGCTGGTCAAAGCGGACGAGCAGGTGGTTGGGGCTTTCACGTCCGTTCAGCCAGGGGGAAATGAAGATATAAAAAACCAATGCCTCGCGACGGGCCAGTTTTGTCCGAGGCCAGAAGCGGTACAGGACTGACATATTCGCTCCGTCCCAGACCTACTCTGCCTGCTCTGCCAGAGATGTGCAGATGCAGGTCTACTACATTAATTCCGGC
>JAOAAG010000353.1 GCA_026418995.1 Anaerolineae bacterium | reverse complement strand
AGATGTGTATAAGAGACAGCCCCAGGATGGTCCCTTCTCCCCCTGAGAAACTCGTGCCCCCCACCACCGCAGCAGCTATGACGTCCAGCTCATACCCCTGGGCTGCTGTAGGTGCAGCGACTCCGAGGCGAGCGGTCATCAGCACCCCGCCCACAGCGCTCAGAAAACCGCACAGGGAGTAGACCATCAGCTTGACCCTGTTCGTGTTGATCCCTGAGAGCGCGGTGGCTGTCTCGTTACCACCCAGTGCGTAGATACGGTACCCCCACACCGTGCGCGAGAGAAAGAGTGAGGTACAGATGGCGAAAATGAGCATAAAAATGAGAGGCAGCGGGACTCCTACGCCACCGATAGGAATATCGTATTGTCCCAGGAAGCGAAAGGCTTCCGGCAGATCGCGCACCGGCCACCCTCCGGTCAATCCGTTGCACAGCCCCCGTGCCATCAACAGGGAACCGAGCGTGGCAATAAAGGGTGGCAGCCTGCCTTTGGTGATCATCATACCGTTAAGCCATCCTACCAGCAAGCCAGTCA
This sequence comes from Anaerolineae bacterium, assembly GCA_026418995.1. Lineage (GTDB taxonomy): Bacteria > Chloroflexota > Anaerolineae > B4-G1 > B4-G1 > JAOAAG01. The sequence continues at coordinate 3,070 of JAOAAG010000353.1, read as the reverse complement.
GCAGGCCCGCCAGCACCGACACGATCACATTGACTCCGCGCACCAGTAACATAGCGCAGATCAGGCCGGACAGTCCCATCACCGAGCCGACAGAAAGGTCCACCCCACATGTGATGATCACCATACACTGTCCGAAAGCACTGATGGCGATCCAAGAGAAAGCACGCAGGATATTAAAGATATTGGTGCTGGTAAGGAAAGTATCGGTGTATACTGAGAGAAAAGCGCTCATCACAAGCAGGATAAGTGCGACCCCAAACTCCTGTCTGCCGATTAGAGAGCGCCATGTGGTAGTCCGTGCTGTGAGGCCTGTACTCTTGACAGTGCTCATGCTATAGCTCCTCCCGCTACCGAGTTGATGATCTCACCGCTGGCATAGCCCATAATTTTCTCCTGGGTGGCTTCGGCCCGGTCCAGGATAGCGGCCACACGTCCCTCTGCCATCACCAGTATCCGATCGCTCATCCCTAGGATTTCAGGTAACTCAGACGAGATCATAATAATACCCATACCCTCCTTAGCCAACTGGCTCATCAGGGCATGTACCTCAGCCTTGGCCCCTACGTCAATTCCCCGTGTCGGCTCGTCCATAATTAACACCTTGGGACGGGAGGCCAGCCATTTGGCGACCACGATCTTCTGCTGGTTACCACCGGACAGGAACATGGCCTTCTGTTGCAGGTGGGGAGTACGGATGTTCAACTTGTTGACATACTCCCTGGCCGTGCTTTGGATCTTCCGCTTGTTCACCCAGCCGGAATTGGCGTGTTGGTCCAGAGTAGGCAAGACGATGTTCTCCTGAACGGGCAATTTAAGCACAAGCCCCTGCGTGCCACGGTCCTCGGGCACGAACCCTATGCCAGCCTTGACCGCGTCAACCGGGGAAGAGATATACACTCTCCGGCCATCCAGCCATATCTCACCTGCATCCATCCGGTCCACTCCGAAGATCAGGCGAGCTGTCTCGGTACGCCCGGCGCCCACCAGGCCGGCCATCCCCAGTATCTCCCCCCGGCGCAGGGTAAAACTGACGTTCTCTACCACGCCTCGCCGGGTCAGCCCTCGCACTTCCATAAGCGTGTCCCCGATCTCTGCCTGTTCCTTATGGAACATATCCCTCAATTCCCGTCCGACCATCAGGCTGATGATCCTGTCGGGGGTGGCTTCACCGATGCTCATGCTGCCTACCCTTCGCCCATCCCGCAGCACTACCACGCGGTCCGCAATGCGGAACACTTCCTCCAGACGGTGAGTGATGAAGATTACTGCAATGCCCTGCTCCTTCAGTGTGGCGATGATCTGGAACAGGGTCTCGACCTCATCTTCGCCCAGGGCAGAGGTAGGCTCGTCCATAATGATGATGCGCGCATCCACTGCCAATGCTTTGGCCACCTCGACCATCTGCTGTTGAGCCACGGAGAGGTCACGTATCAGGGCTGTAGATGGGACCCGTGCGCCGACGCGGTCCAGGTAGACCTGCGCCTCCCGCTCCATACGTTGGCGATCAACGATGTTCAGAAAGCGGCCCAGTCCTTTCACTCGCGGCTCACGCGAGATGAAGATATTTGCCGCGGCGCTCTGGTTCGGAGTGAGGTTAAACTCCTGGTAAATGATGGCGATTCCCAGTTGCTGAGCATGGTGGGGATTCTCAATCTCGACTGCCTTCCCCTGGAGAAAGATGTGTCCGCTGTCTTTGCGATACGCGCCGCAGAGTATCTTCATTAAGGTGGATTTCCCGGCGCCATTCTCTCCTAACAATGCCACCACCTCTCCCGCTGCCGCCTCGAAATCCACCCTGTCCAGAGCCTGCACGCCGGGAAAGGCTTTGGAAATGCCTTCCATACGCAGCACAAATTCCTTGTCGCTCAATAGAGGCCTCCTCACGTGGCTTGGATTGTACCAGGGCTTACCCAAGTATATACCAGGTATAGCATAGTTACAAATTCTACTCGCGCAGTGCGCGCAAACAAGCCATCAAAGTGCCTTACAAAGCCGGTTGGCGAGAGATGTCCATCCCTCGCCAACCGGTACAGTGATCAGAGACCGTTTACTTCAGGCAGGCGTAGGGGTCGGGGAGGGGCTTGGTGAAGTCGCTGGTCTTCCACATCTCGGCCATGGCGTCCACGTTGCACTTGGTGACGATGTCCATGCCGGAGTCAGTCCAGCTCTCGAAGCGCTTCCCGTTGACAATGTAGTCGAAGATCATCTGGATGGTGTCATAACCCCAGCCCCAGTACTTCTGCCCGACCAGGCCGTGGACATAACCATCCTTGAGGAACTCCAGCTCCACCGGCAGCGTGTCGAAGACAATGTTGATCATCCCCTTGTTCAGCGAGGCGTCCTCCCACAGCGGCATCGAGCCACGCTCGGCAAAGAGCGGCCACAGCCCCACGAAGAACCAGCCGTCCAGGTCGGGATGGGCCTGCATCGTCTCCTCGACTACCTGCACGCCCAGGTTGATGTCATCGTTGCAGTAGACGGTGGCAACGATCTCGATGCCCGGATAGGGAGCGATGCCGTCCTTGAAGCCACGGATGCGTTCCTCAAGGTTGAAGGCGCCCGGCACGCCGGTCAGCAGCGCTACCTTCCCCTTCTCGCCCATAAAGCGCACCAGCAGGTCGGCAGCCGCCTTACCACCGGCGTAGTTGTCCACCCCCAGGTAGGTGAAGCGCTTGCTGTTGGGGGAGTCCGAGTCCCACGTCATCACCGGAATCCCTGCCTCCACTGCCTTGTTGATGGGGTCCTCGCAGCCCGTGGGGTCGTTACAGGAGATGCCGATGGCACCCCCCCCCTTGGCGATGACGTCCTCCACGATGCGCGCCTGCTCCGCCATATCCGAGGCGACAGAGCCAACGTAGAGGACCTCGACCTCGATGCCGGTCTGCGCCGTCAATTCCTCAGCCTTCTTGAAGGCGCCATCGCGTCCCACCTCGAAGACCGGGTTGTTCAGCGCCTTGGGAATCCAGGCAATGGTCAGCTTCTTGGGCGCAGCGGATGGAGCTCCCTCCAGGCAGGCGTAGGGGTCGGGGAGGGGCTTGGTGAAGTCGCTGGTCTTCCACATCTCGGCCAT
>JAOAAG010000231.1 GCA_026418995.1 Anaerolineae bacterium | reverse complement strand
GTCGGGAGTTGCGTGGCTCACCAGGTACCGGCCTACGCTGCGCCAGTCCGGTTTGGCGGATTCCGGATCTGTCATAGCGCGCGACAACCCATAGCAGCTTCCCGCCACAACGGCTGCCAGGAGTAACCCCGCCAATCCCCGCCAGGCCAACCGACGGCCGAAGCCGGCCAGGTATGCGACGGCCTGCGCCACGAGCAAGGCCAGCGCCGGAGCAATGCCCAACAGGTAGCGCGGTGCAAACTTGGGCCGGCCATAGGCGATCAAGAGCAGGGCAATCAGGGGTACGCAGATACTGGCTGCCAGGAAGACGGCCGCGATGCCGCGACTGTGCCCTGAGTCTCGCTTGGGTTGGCCGATGCGGTAGAGGGCTGTGCTCAGCCAGGCCAATCCCAGCGCGGCCAACGCCAGGTAGAGCGCCGTCAGGGCCGTCGCGGTTGGGCCCTGCCAGACTTCGCCCACTGCACAGGCGTGGAGCACCTGGGCCACTGCCCACCGCAACTGCAGCACGCCACGCCAGTACGTGTCATTGGCGCTCAATGTGCTGGATATCCCCAGGCCGTAAGGCAAGAAGGCCATGCCGGCCACTGCCGCCGAGCCCACCCAGGCCCACCAGGCGCGCCATTTCCCGCTTCGCCAGGCCCACCAGGCCATGAAAACAGCGTGGGCCAACATAGTGAAGGCGGCATAGAGATGGGTGTAAAGGCTCAGGGCGAGCAACAGGGCATAAAGACCCCAACTCCGTGCATTCTTCCGGTGCCTTCTCAGCAACAGATAACTGGCTGCCCAGGTGAGCAATACCATCAGCGTATATCCGCGCGCCTCCTGCGCGTACCATATCTGAAAGGGAGAGAGCGCGGTTAGAAGCGCAGCGATCGTGCCGGCCCGCCGGCCCAGCAAGCGAGAGCCTATCGTGTAGACAAGTGGCACCAGCAAGACCCCGGCCAGCAATGAGGGAAAGCGCAGGAGGAATTCCGACCCTGGCCGACCGGCCTCCAGGGTCGTTAGCGACAGCCAGAAGTGGAGAAGAAGGAAGTAAAAGGGAGGGTGCTCACTGCCGGCCACCAGTGAGACCAGATTGTCCAGGGGCTGGCTGGCGTAATACCAGCTCAGCCCCTCATCATACCAGATGCTTTGGGCACCCAAATGCCCGACCCGCAGGCCAAAGGCCAGGAGGGTGATAGCCAGGCTCAACCAGAAACAAAAGGGTTTCGGGCTCTGCTTTTCGAAACCATTTTGCAGGTTGCGCGCCACGGCTGTCCACCCCGACCTGGCAACCCACCGTCTGCGGCAGGCTAAGGTTTCACCATCGGCAGTTGCGCGAAGTCATCCGGCCCCAGCGCGTCCATGTTCTTCTCCTGCGACGGCTTGTAATTGCTCAGGAGCTGGAACTGGTCGGCGCCGGGTGGCAGCGCCACGTCAATGATGCGCGTGTGGTTCGTGTCTGATGGCGCGCCGCCGAAGCGCCACTGCTCTGCCTTGGGGTTCACGTCGCGGATGCGCCAGACGCCGGTCGCGGGGTAGCCCTCCTGGCCGGCGACTACCGCCAGGTAGCCCCACTTCTCCGGCGTGTCGCCCAGCACCTTCTTGGGCACCTTGATGATGATCTTGCGCTGGCCGGGGTCGGCGGTGATCGTCAGGGTGCCGTCCACCTGTTCCGGCCCCTGCGGCCCGGGCCGGTAAATGCCCGGGGTCCAGCCCTCGGCCCAGATGGCGATGTCCCACGCGTCGGTTGCAGAAACGGCTGCGTTGCGGCCCGGCAGCAGCTTGCGCGCGCCGGAGTCCGCCTTACCGTCCTGATCAATGTAGATATCTACGGTGTGGACGCCCATGCCGTTGGGCGCGCCCCAGGCGTTGTTCAGGTTGCCGTAGAAGGTAAACTTGAACAAGATGTTGGTCTCGTCCTGAGCCACCTCGAAGCTCTTCAGATCGTAGGCCTGCCCGGGGAAAACCGCGTCCAGCGGATAGGTGTAGGTGCCGGGGCCTTTGTCATCTCCCTCAGGATCCTCGACCAGCAGCACTGTCTGGCTCAGCCCCAGGTCGGGCACCACCACCAGCGCCGGGTTGGCTGCCGGCAGGGTTGTCTGATCCGCCTCGCCCCTGTCTCT
>JAOAAG010000206.1 GCA_026418995.1 Anaerolineae bacterium | reverse complement strand
TGGTCTCGTGGGCTCGGGAGATGTGTATAAGAGACAGCCGCAACACAGATGGACATACCGTCTACATCTACCAGGATGTCGGCCCTCATATCAATGCATTACTCCACTCCAACCAGGTCTGGGGTCATGGCGCACCGGCCGGGTCGCTGATCACCGCCACGCTCAAGAGCGGGGCAACGGTAAAGGGAACGGCAAACGTGAGCGTATACTCTAACAGAGACTTTTCGGCCAATCTGCTGGATGCAGCCGGTAATCCCGCGCTCATCGCCCCCGGCGACACCCTCGAGGTAGACCTGGGCAGCCAAAAGGTCACTATACCCATCGTCGCGCTCACGGCACAGGTAGACCCCGCCACCGGCACGGTGAGCGGCACCGGCCCCGCCAACGCCTGGCTCGGTGTGGACATAGACGCCTACTCTTCCGACCGCTCGGTCAAAACGGACGGCGCCGGCAACTGGACAACGCAGGTGCTGGATTTCTACAGTTGGACGGACGCGCACGTGCGCGTCTTCCATGCCAACGCCCAGGGGCACCGCGTCTGGCTCTACAGGCGAGTGCGCCCGCCGGTTGTCTATGTGCGCGGGACCGGTTCCGGCTTTGCCTACGCCTCCGACCAGCGGGTCAGCGGCTATGCCGAGGGCTATGCCCTGGTGAACCTGCGCCTGCTGCGCGGCGGGACGGCGGTGGAGCAGCGGAGTGTTGTCGCCAGTTCGTGGGGCTGGTACAACACCACCTTCACGGAGAGCGTCCGCGCGGGGGATCAGGTGGTGGTGCAGTGGGCGCCGCGCGCGCCGATCACGGTCACCGTGCCTGCGCTGACGGCGCGTGCCAATGTGGCAAGTAGCTCGATCTCCGGCACAGGCCCGGCCAATGCGCAACTTGGCGTGCAGGCCAACGGCTATGCTCAGTTTGTCACCACCTCGGGCGCCGGCGCGTTCGAGGTGGGGATGCCGCTGGTCACCGGGCGGGAATTCATCTACCTTAGCTACCAGACGCCGGAGGGGCACTGGGTCCACGCGCGGGCGAGGGAGTATAAAGTCTATCTCCCGCTGGTGGTGCGCAGCAGGTAGCACGGCTCTGTAAGAGGGGCTAAAAGCCTGGGGACACTGGCATCTCCCATAGACAGCCAGGAGTGGAGGCCTCAGCCGTGGAGTGAATGGTACTGGCTTCGCTCCTGGCCTGGCCTGCGCCAACGCAAACGGGCAGAGTCTGACTCTGCCCGTTTGTTATGTGGGAGGGTTCCACAGCGTTGTCTGGCTTGAACTATTATCACGGCAATGTTATAATGCCCGGCCACACACCTGAAACACCAACCGGACGATGCGCTGATGAGAACCCTCTCCCATCTATTTTCCCGCCCGGCTTTTCTGTGCGCGCTGATCGCTTTCGCGTTTACCGTCGCGCTCTACGGCGATACGCTCACACTCCCCCTGTTCTCGGACGATCTGGTGCAGATTCCTTGGTTGGAGACGCTCTCATGGCCGCAGTTGTGGAGCAGCCCCAGTCCCTATGGGTACTACCGTCCCCTGTGGTACACCTTGTGGCGGGTGTGGGGGGCACTGGTGGGCGGGTTGCATCCACCGGGCCTCCATCTGCTTAATCTCATTGCTCACTTCAGCGCCTCCTGGCTGGCGGGGGTGCTGGCTGCAGAGCTCAGCCAACGGCCTGGTAAGCCGACACACGCTGCGCTACGTGCCTCGATTTCCACCGCCTTGTTCGCCGCCTTTCCCTTCTCCTATCAGGCCGTGGCCTGGCCGGGCGCCGTGTACAATCCACTGGTCAGTGCGATGGCAGCCGCTGCTCTGCTCGCCTATGACCGGGGACGTCGGGGATACGGCAGGCGCTGGTTCGGCCTGGCGCTTCTGTTGAGTGTGCTCTCTCCGCTGACATACGAGGCCGGCTTGCTGGTGGGGGGGATGATCGGGGTGGCGGAAGTGTTGAACTCCCTTTGCCTCCGCCGCTGGCCGCGCCGAGGATGCGGGTGGGCTGTGCCGTTCGTCGTGCTTCTCCCGTTCTCCTTTGCTCTCTGGCGCACGATGCGCGGCACCGGGGTGACCGGGTTTGGCCTCACTCCGTCGGATCTGGGCTGGAACGTCAGCTACCTGGTACAGGGGCTGATCTACCCCTGTCTCT
>JAOAAG010000095.1 GCA_026418995.1 Anaerolineae bacterium | reverse complement strand
AGGGGATGTTCGCGTCCATTCGCGATCTGCGGGATCGGGCGGAACGTGGGGAGACGTACTACACGCCGGAGCAGCAGGAGCAGGTGGGGCGCCGGCAGCAAGAGGTGGGCGAGCGGTAGGCAAGCCTGACGGTGCGGGAGCGGGAGGTGTTGCGCCTCCTGGCGAGGGGGTTGGAGAACACTGTTCTGTTGTTGATGCTGATGGGCATCGTCATCCTGCTGATGGTCGCCATCATCGGCCTGTTCGTGCGGATGAATCAACTGCAACAGACCATCCTCGAGGTGCTCACCGTACCCCATACAGGGGCTGCTGACCGGGAAACAGGACTCGAGGTGGGAACAGAGGCCCCCGACTTCACCCTCACGACCACGACCGGCACCCCGCTCTCCCTCCATAACCTCTCAGGAGAAACCGTGCTTCTCCTCTTCGCCTCGCCCCATTGCCCTGCCTGCGTGGCCGTGTATCCTCACATCAAGGCGTTCAGCACAGATCACGGCGACGTGCGCGTGGTGATGGTCTCGCGCGGCTCCGCCGAGGAGAACCGCACGCTGGTGGAGGAGCAGGGGTTCGAGTTTCCCGTACTGACGTGGGAAGATACCGTGGCGCAGGCCTACGAGGTGCCGGGCACGCCGTTCTTCTACGTCGTGGATGAGGTGGGGGTGATTGTGAACAAGGGGTTTGCGAACACGCGGGAGCAACTGGAGGCGCTGGTGGAAGGCGGCGCCGAGTGAGGGAGGAGGTGATGGGATGCATGAGATGGGTGATTAAAGGCGCAACGAAGTGACCGGGAAATCCGAGTAGAAGGGAGGTGACACAAGATGACGAGGTATGCCAAAATGCAGCGGGTGCTGGCGGTGATGCTGGTGGCGTCGTTCCTGCTGGCGGTAGGGGCCTTTGCGCTGCCTGCGCCGGCAGCGGCGTATTGTCTGCCTCAGCAACAGTGCTGGACATCATGGGTACAGAGGGGCGTTTGCGGCAACATCACTTGCCCACAGGACTCGCCCCGGAGGCCTGTCTTGGCGGAGGTTTGTTGCTGGCAATGCACTGGCACAAATCCCACCTGCCAAATTTACCTTTGGTGCGAGAACTGCTAGACTCCAGCCATAGATAAGACCGGCGCTTATCCTGGCTCTGAAAGACCGCAACCACACTGTACTGTATAAAACGCCTGGGATCAATCACTAGGCGCCGGTCACCCCCTCAAAAGGTAACTCGATGAAATATACTCGATTGTGGTGTAGCCGGTTATTACTCGTCACTGTAACGGGATTGCTACTGACCGCGTGTACCAGTCAGGGAAGCGAGACTTGGACACCGCTACCACGTGAACAAGTCTCAGAGCGGCCTCCGCAGCCGACCCCAGAACCGGTCACGATCCGGTTCGCCATCGGGGACTGGCAACGAGACGCATACAAAACATTGGCCGAAGCCTTTATGGAGGCTAATCCCGATGTGTACATCCAGTTCGTCTCCTACGATGAACTGCTGGGCCCCATTGACCGTACCAAAGGCCTGGACCAAATCCAATGGCCAGATGTGCCCAAGGTAGCCGATGTCTTCCCAATCAACCTGCCCATGGCCGATGACGTGGTTGCAACCCGTCGAGTCCGCGATCTCACGCCGTTCATCGAAGCCGATGCAGACTTTCATCCGGAGGATTTCTACCCAGGCGCTCTAGACGGCTACCCGGGGCCCAGCGGTATGTGGGCTATACCGACGACCTTGGATGTCTATGTGGTCGTCTACCACAAAGGCGTGTTTGATGCCGCAGGAGTCGCCTACCCGGAACCGGGCTGGACGTGGGAAGACCTGATCAGCAAAGCCCGGGCACTGACAGAGCACAATGAGGATAAAGTGACGCGCTGGGGATTTGCCCTCAACACCCTCAGCCCCATAACCATGATTGGAAGCCGGGCAGGAGTATCTCTGTTCGACTATACCTCTAATCCGCCTATGCCGCGCTTCGATCAACCGGAAGTCGTCCAGGCAGTGGAGTGGTACACTGACCTGCAAGCAGAAGCGGTCGTTACGTATCCAGTGTCCATTGACAACCCACAAAGGCTATACGACGAAACCGTAGCAGCGATGTGGACTGATACTCTGCAGTGGTGGAACCTGTTTTCTTCGCGGGCCGATATAGGTATTGCTCCACTTCCGGCAGACACGCGTGGCCTCGCTACAATCTATCCCATGGAAGCCCTTGCGATGAGCGCCGGTACGCGTCACCCAGACGCCGCTTGGCGCTGGATAGAGTTCCTCACTCATCAAAAGATCAGCAGCATATTCTTCCCCAACGCCCTCCCGGCTCGCCGCTCAGTTGCCGAGAACACCGGCTACTGGGAGAGCCTAGATGCAGAGACGGCCACCGTGCTGCAATATGCCGTCCAGCACGACTATCATCCCTCTGATGTCAATATATGGGGGGGTAGCTCAGCTCTTCTCACCGCGCTAGATGCCATCCTCTCCGGCGAGAAAACTATCGAGGATGCCCTGGCCGACGCCAATGTACAGGCCATCGAGTTGATGCGCAAAGAACAAGAACGCCTCGCCCGCATCACTCCCGTCCCCCCATTCACCGTCGGCGAGGGAGAAACGTCCAGGACGCCGGAAGACCTCACCACCATCACCTTCATCCCCGGCACAGACCCCTCCGACCAACAACGCTACCGCACCCTCGCCTCCCGCTTCCACCAGACACACCCCGACGTCGCCGTCGAGATCATCCTACCACCGACCCTCCTCGGCCCGGCCTCCCTATCCAACCTGGCCCACGCAGCCGACTGCTTCCTGGCCTCTCCTGACCTGCGGCGCCCGCAGGACGAAGAAGCCGTCCTCAGCCTGCGGCCCTTCCTCGACGCCGACCCCTCCTTCCCCGCCGACGACTTTTACCCCGCCGCACTTCCCCCCTTCACCTGGCGGGGTGACCTCCGTGCCCTCCCCGCCGAACTCACGCCCTACGTCGTCGAATACCACAAGGACCTCTTCGATGCTGCAGGACTGGATTACCCGACACCAACCTGGACCTACGACGACTTCCTCACCCTTGCCCGCGCGCTCACCTCAGGCGAAGGCGAAAACGCCCAGTACGGCTTCCTCCCAGAACCCTTCTCCGACTATGCCCTCCCCCTCATCCTCGAACGTTGGGGCGCAGACCTGCTCGACGAAACCCAGAACCCACCCGCCCTCACCTTCGACTCCCCCGCTACCGTCGCCGCCCTCCACCGCTACGCCGACCTCGCTACCGTCCACCGCGTCCAACCATCCTCCGCCGTTGACCTCGCCCACGCGGACGGCACCGCCCTCACCGAATGGGAATCCCTCATCCGTTCCGGCAGGGCGGCCATGTGGATGCTCAGCAGTTCCTGGTCGGCCTACCTCCATAGCGGCCAACCGGAGGACGTCGGCGTCGTGCCCCTCCCGGCCGGTGGCGGGAGCAGCGGGTATGTGCAGGCCAAAGGCTACTTTATCTCGGCGCAGGCCCGCGCACCCCAGGTCTGCTGGGAGTGGATCACGTTTCTTTCCACACAGCCCGACGCCGTCGAGGGCCTTCCCGCCCGCAAGTCCGTGGCCGAGTCGGAGGCCTATCGCCGTCAGGTGGGCGAGGAGCGGGCAGATGCTTACCTCGCGTCGGTCACGGACGTGAATTCCCATTCGTTCACCCTCACCGCCGCCCGGCACCCCTGGCTGCATGGCGTCGAATTCTGGCTCTTCCGCGCCTACACGCAGGCCGTCAACGGCGAAACCAGCGTCGAGGCGGCGCTGGCAGACGCTCAAGTCCTCGCCGACGCCTACCGTGCCTGTGTCATCTCCCGCGATGCCCTCTACGACCAGGAGAAATGGGGGGCTTGCCTCCGCGAGGTGGACCCCACCCTGCCTCCGTCACTGTTTGGTGCGGAGTAGGGGCGGGGTTTCCCCGCCCAAACGGGGTTTCCTCGCCCTACTCTGGTTCAAAATCCCGGCAAGAGGCGTCTCTGACACCGATTGGGGCTTCGCCTTGACGTCCCCGCATCCCTCTGGTACAATCCCCCACCGGACAGCCAGAGGAGGGATGCGATGAACGAGCCGCCCCACCGCCCCATCCGCGTCGTCTTCGCCGACGACCATCCGCTCACCCGCGAGGGCATCCGCGCCGCCCTGCAACAAGCCCCGGACATCGAGATTGTCGGCGAGGCCGCCGATGGCCTCGAAGCCCAACGAATGGTGGCCGAGTTACGCCCTGACATCCTGCTCCTCGACCTGGTGATGCCCGGCCTGCCGTCGTCTGAGATCGAGCAGTGGGTACGTGCCCACTGCGAGGGCACCACCGTCCTTGTCCTCACCGCCCACGGCATCACCCCCAAGACGGTCGAGTGTCACGTCACGCGCATTCTCGACAAACTGGGCGTGCGCCCCTGTCGCGAGGCCCTGGCCTGGGCACGCGATAACCTCTCGGAACTGCTGCTACCTTCAGAAGGCTCAAATCCCCCGGCGTGAAGATCAGGGAAAACCCTGCTGTCCATATCGTGGAAAACCCTGATACGAAAATCAGGGATTTCCACGATTGACAAACCCCCTCTGAACCCCGTATAATGGTCATTGGCGCAGTGGGGTAACACCCTCCCGCATTTCCCTGGAGTCCCTATGACCACCGAACCGAAACTCCCAACCATCTTGCTTCTGATGCTGATGGGCGTCGTCATCCTGCTGATGGTCGCCATCATCGGCCTGTTCGTGCGGGTGAACCGGTTGCAGGAGGCGGTGCTGGCGGCCCTGGCGGCCCCGCCAGGGGCGACGGCGGAGGATGTGGGATTGGAGGTGGGGATGCCGGCCCCGGCCTTCACCCTGCCCGAGGTGGGCGGCGCGTCGGTTGCGCTGGGGGACTTCGCGGGGCGGCGGAAGCTCCAGAGAGGGAGGTGACAGAGATGGCGAGGTACAGTAAAATGCAGCGGGGGATGCTGCGGGTACTGGCGATGATGACAGTGGCGGCCCTTGCGCTGGTGGTGATCTCCTTTTCGGCATTACCATCAGTGAAAGCAGTATCACAAACTCAGCAACTCGTGTGCCGGCACGTGATCTATGATGTTTGCGGCACTTGTGGAGTGGAGAAGCGGGCTGTGCATGTCGCGACATGTTACATTAACTGCTTTGAGGGTTGTGTGTGGTGCTATAACTGTTGGTGCGTGTACTGCTAATAGCCTTTCCGGCCTTCCCAACCTGTAGCGGGTTCCGGAAGGACACATCTCGTTGAGCGCGCTACCATCTGCACCTTCATTGGGACGCGATGTTATCCTCTGTCTCTCGGGCACATTCGTATTTACTTCTGCTGGGCCTGCTGGCCCTCAGCGCTAGCTTGCTCTGGACCGTTGCAGCAGCGGATACAACCGCCGTCCTTGCGAATCAGGATCTCACCCATTACTGGCGTACTACCTACGACATCCTGGTCCGCCCGGCCGGCGCACGTTCACCGGTTGAAGAAAATTATGGTCTGGTGGAAGCCAATTATCTTTCGGGTATCGCAGGTGGTATCACCGTTGCTCAATACGAGATGATCAGGAATATGCCCGATGTGGAAATAGCTGCCCCGGTCGCTATGCTCGGCTATATAATGGAATCCATCCCGGTAAATATCACCCAGACGTTATCGCCGGGGGCCTACGAGCTTGGCGAAATCCTTGTTGTTGACGACGGAATCCACCTGCGCAGGAATTCCCGTTCCACCCGTTACTACATAGGCTGGGATGTGCCAGCGCAACTCCGCCCGGATGATCTACGGGCCGGATCGTTGCCGCTATTCTCATGGCCAGACAGACCCCCAGAGGCCTCATTCATTGTGGCTCTCCTGGTGGCCGGGATTGATCCGCCTCAGGAGGCGGAATTGGCTGGGATAGATCAGGCTATCCTGAAAGGCACATATCTGACAACTGAGGAGCCACTCCATTCCCTGCGTGGGCACCATCCCTGGGGAGATAATCCTGTCACCATTTACGAGATTCCAGTATTGATTAACGTTACTCCCTACGTCAGTGTGACTGTGCAGGCCGAACTAAAGCGTCTGCTCCTCCCTCCCGAAGTCACCAGCTTTGAAGCGGTGAGGGCAAAGGGAGGAGAACGTTACCTGGCCTCTCTGCCTATTGAGCGTACTGTGGGCATTGTGGCGATGGATGGTCAAAGCCTCTATCTCCACATTGTGGAGAGTTTGTTAAACAGCGACCCCAGTGTGGGGCGAACTGTTCAACAGTTCGCTGCCGGTATGCCTGGCCGGCTTAACTACCAGGAAGTACAGCCACCTTTCCCTTATGAAGCGCCAGTACTGGAGATCGTGCCCGCTACGAGGCCATTCTTGGGATTCAAGTCTGGCACGGAGGTGGCCTACCGAGAGCCGGATGTGGGGCCGGAGTTCAAGGAAAGGTTCATAGTCAGGGTCAAAGGCATCTTTGACATAGAGCGTATTCCTAAACCGGCGGATATGAATCGCGTGCCTTTAGAGACCTACTTTCCCCCTCTGGCTACACTGCGCTACGACGAAGAAGGCCAACCTGTCATACCTCGGACCATTTACCCTACTCTCAACCCCGCCGGCTATATCCAACCCCCACCACTTGTCCTTACCACCTTAGGGGCAGCACAACTCATCGCTGGTGATAACTGTATCAGCGCCATCCGTGTCCGCGTTGACGGCATTGACAAACTCACCCCCCAGGCCCAACATAAAATTGAAGCTGTTGCCTCCGAAATACACCGCAGAACCGGGCTTGATGTGGATATTATGGTCGGCTCCTCCCCTCGCCGCATTCTCGTCCGTGTCCCCGGTATCGGTTACGTGGAAGAACAGTGGGTGCAGAAAAATGTCACTCTCTCCTATCAACGTCGCATTCAGTTCGGCCATCTCCTCCTCACTGTTGCGCTGCTGGTCACTGGTGGTCTCTTCGCTGCTGACATGGCCTGGGCTGATCTTCTGGCTCGCCAACCTGTCCTTGCCCTCCAAAGTGCTCTTGGCTGGCGTCCTACCACACTGATAGTCCACGTCTTGCGAAGAGCCATTTTGATAGGCATCGGAGCTGGAGTTGGTGGAACTGCTCTGGCTGCCGGTACACTGGTTCTGGCCCGCCAACTCTTTCCTTCTTTCCCCTGGCTGGTAGGCATACCCTTGCTGGTGACCGCTATTTCATTTCTAGGGAGCTTCTACCCGGCCCTCCAGGTAACCCAAGTTCCGCCAATCCCCCTGTTGCAGATAGCGGGATTGCGCCACTGGCTAGGACAGGGGGAGTGCTCCCAAAGTCGCCTGGGCATGGTTCTATCGCTGGCCCATCTTATGTTGCTAGGGGTAGCCCGGTGCTGGAGACGGAGTCTGCTGGCCGGGATAACAGCAGCACTCTCAGCGGGGCTTCTCGTTCTGCTAGTGGGAGTGGTAGCGGACCGGGAGGGATATCTCTCCGGAACGCTTTTGGGGGAATATATCCTCGTGCGTATAGAGGGATATCACTGGGGATTGGTGGGGGTGGGGCTGGGACTGGCAGCAGTGGGTATGGGGAACTCGATGCTGGCCGGGGTGTTGGAGCGACGGCGAGAGATTGGAGTTCTGAGAGCAGTGGGCTGGCGGGCAGACACGGTAGCTAGGCTTTTTCTGATGGAAGGAGCAACGCTGGGGCTACTGGGCGGCGCGGTTGGAACGGCGCTTGGGCTTGGAGCCTATCTAGTGCTGTGTCAGAGCCTAGGAGTAGGGGTACTGATGGCAGCGTTGGTTGGACTGGGGATACCGACGGTGATCGGAGCAGTGGCGGCAGCGTATCCAGCGATAATGGCGGCGAAGACCCCTCCTGCAGAAGCATCGCGGTGAATGAGAGGGTTCTCTGGTTTCCCGCAGGGCAACGGCATAGCCGCCCACCAGGCACAAGCTCCTCAGCCTCGGCAGGCTGTATACCGGGGACGCCGTTCTTCTACGTGGTGGACGAGGAGGGGGTGATCGTCAACCGGGGCTTCGGCAACATGCAGGCGCAACTGGAGGCGTTGGTGCGAGGCGGCGTGGAGACGAAAGGAGGTGGTGCGGGGCACAGATGAACGGAAATGGACAGGCGCGGTAAAATTCACAAGGTCGTGACATATATCCTGGCGACGATGATGGTCGCATCGCTGGCACTGACAGTCGCTATGTTCGTGGCGCCCATGCCAGCTTCGGCGGCGAGTACACATCCCAGACCGTTGATGACGTGGTATGATTGTAGCCGGGTCGACAAAGGCTGGTGTAACGGCTGTGGATTCGAGAAAGCGGTTTACACGCGTTATTGCCGTTTATGCGGTGCTTGTGGGGGATGTTGTGCCTGGTATGTCAACAGACAGTGGTGCGACTATTGTTGATAGGGCGTACAGCCTCCGGCGTCCACATGCGCGTGAGAGCAGGCAGGAGCCGGTGCGGCTCCTGCTTTATCTTTCGTTTGCCTGGAGGTGATGCATGCTTTCTCTGCTTCTGCGTTCCAGCGGCCTGGTGCGTGCCCGGACAATCCTGCTCGGTGTGGGATTATCCGTCCTGTGCGGCGGGATTCTCCTCCTCACCGCAGCTTCCAAGACCACCGCGGTAGTCGTGGACGAGGACATCAGCCGCTATTGGCGCACGGCATATGACATCCTGGTGCGGCCGGTGGACGCCCGCTCGCCGATTGAGGAAGCGCATGGCCTGGTGGAGGCCAATTCCCTGTCGGGCATCCCGGGGGGAATCACCTTCGCCCAGTACGAGGAAATTCGGGCCATTCCCGGCGTCGAGGTAGCCGCCCCGATCGCTATGATCGGCTACGTCGTCCAGATTGTGCCGGTCGGTGTGCTGGCCGAGATTTCCGAGCCCGGCGCCTACGTGCAGGCACGAACACTGACTGTGGATGATGGGGCTAACGTCTATTCTCTGAATAGATCGGAGTACTACTATATAGGGAACGATCCCGATCCCTCCGCCCCGTGTACTGGCCTGTCCTGTCCTATTGTTCTCATACCGGGCTATCATTTCGGCTCCGAGGCTCCGATCATCAGTGAGTTCAGCATGCCCCTTCTTGTCGCCGGGATTGACCCGCCTCAAGAGGCGGCCTTGCTGGAGCTGGAGCGGATGCTCCGCGCAGGGAGATATCTGACGCCCAATGAGCCGCTCGACCATCAACGCAACTCCGACCAGTGTCCTAATTACACTGACTTCTACGAACTCCCGGTGCTGATCAACGGGACGCCGTACATCCGTCTGGGAGTGGAAGCTGTGCTCAGACGCTTGACACTCCCATCCGGCGCCTCCGACCTGGAGGCGATTATGGAACGAGGCGGGATATCCTTCCTCGCCTCTTCCCCAGGCGAGCAGGTAGCTTTTCATACGATTGACGGCGTCACGGCCTACGACCGTCTGGTGCAAAGCCTCTTGTTCTACGGCGAAAGCGCGACAGAGCCCACTGATTTTATGGCCATTTCCACAGGGCATATCTCTATGTGGAGCATACCCAGCCCAATCATCTACCGGGAGTCGGAGCCGCCTTTCCCTTACGACGGCCTGGCGCTGGAAATCGTGCTTCCCGCGCAGAGAATGGTACACACCCCGTGGGGCGGAGGTACGTGGCCGGCCTACCGCTGGTCGGAGAAAAAGGACCTCTCCTGCTGTTTCACCTTCGGGGCGAAAGGGGTGTTTGATATCGAGCGCCTGGCCGCGCCAGCAGAGGTCAACCGCGTGCCGCTGGAAACTTACTTCCCCCCGGTCGTCACCCTTCTCTACGATGAGGAGGGCCATGCGGTCGAGCCGCGCCCTATGTACCCCACGCTCGATATGGCGGGTTACATCCAGCCTCCGCCGATGATGTTGACGACGCTGGAGGCCGCCCGCATCTTGCACGGGGACGACTGCATCAGCGCTATCCGCGTGCGTGTCGGTGGAATCGAACGTCTCACACCGGCCTCTCAGCGCAAGATCGAGGCGATCGCCACCGAGATCCACCGCCGTACCGGCCTGGCAGTGGATGTAATGGTGGGCTCCTCGCCCACGCGTGTCCTGGTGCATGTCCCGGGCATTGGTTACGTCGAGGAGCAGTGGATCCAAAAGGGCGTGGCGCTCTCCTACCAGGAGCGGGCTCAAAGCGGCTACGGGCTGCTGCTGG
>JAOAAG010000196.1 GCA_026418995.1 Anaerolineae bacterium | reverse complement strand
CGCTCGTCGGCAGCGTCAGATGTGTATAAGAGACAGGCCCGGATGTACGCCCAGCACAGGCCCGCTGCTATTCTCTACACCATGGGCATCACCCAGCACACCACGGGCGTGGACAACGTCAAGTGCATCGCCAACCTGGCTATGCTTACCGGCAACCTGGGCATCCCCGGTGGCGGCGTCAACCCCTTGCGGGGCCAGAACAACGTCCAGGGCGCCTGTGATATGGGGGGGCTTCCCAATGTCTACCCGGCTTACCAGCCTGTCACCTCGCCGGAGGCAAAGGCCAAATTTGAGGCCGCCTGGGGTGTGGAGGGCCTCTCCGACAGGGTGGGTATGACCGTTGTGGAGATGGTTCACGCCGCCGGGGAGGGACGGTTGCGGGCCCTCTATGTAGTGGGCGAAAACCTCCTGCTCTCCGACCCCGACATCCAGCACGCGCGGGAGTGTCTGGAGCAACTGGCATTTCTGGTCGTCCAGGACATCTTTCTCACAGAGACGGCCCAACTGGCCCACGTCGTCCTGCCAGGCGCGGCCTTCGCCGAGAAAGACGGCACCTTCACCGCCACCGACCGGCGCATCCAGCGGGTACGGAAGGCCGTGGACCCGCCGGGCCAGGCGAAGGCTGACTGGGAAATCCTCTGCCTGCTGGGTCAGCGACTGGGCGCGCCCGGTTTTGACTTCGCTGCTCCCGAAGAGATTATGGCCGAAATCACCCGCGTCGCGCCGTCCTACGGCGGCGTCACCTACGAGCGGCTGGATCGGGAGGGCTTCCTGCAGTGGCCCGTGCCGTCAGCCGACCATCCTGGCACACCGTACCTGCACAAGGAAAAGTTCACCCGTGGCCTGGGGCGTTTCCACACCGTGGAGTTCCGGGAGCCGGCAGAACTGCCCGACGAAGAGTACCCGTTCATCCTCACCACAGGCCGCATTATGTTTCAGTACCACACCGGCACGATGACCCGCCGATCCCCCAAGCTGGAACAGGAGGCGCCGGAACCATATGTAGAGATGAACCCGGAGGATGCCGCCCGCATCGGCCTGGACGGCGCGCAAAGGGTGCGGGTGATCAGCCGCCGGGGTGAGATCGAGGTTGCCGTGCGGATTACGGAGCATATCCGACCTGGCGTTGTCTTCATCCCCTTCCACTATGCGGAGGCAGCGGCCAATGTCCTCACCCACGCCGCGCTGGACCCCATTGCTAAGATTCCTGAGCTGAAGGTTTGCGCCGTGCGCGTGGAGCCGATAGCGTAAGGGTGGAACAGCGCTTCGGTCAGGGCATTATGGTGAGGTAGCGTTCTGGTCCGACTAAAAGACGCTCGGCGGGTGCAGCAGCCGGCTGAGGCTTTTGTCCCGACAGCTCATTTCTGGCCTGAAGCAGTTGATGGAATCATCTTCTCAAAGGAGCTGGCTGGTCTGGTGTGTTGCAGTGCTGACACCGGCCTATCTGTTAGCGCTGGCTCTGAACGTGACGCCTTATCTGCGCGGACCGCAGGCATGGCGCTGGGCCTACGCGATACCGGGACACCCCTGGCGGTATCTGATTCCCGCGGCTGTCATCGCTTTATATGTTGTCATTGTCGCACTCTGGTCCCGCAGACACCTCTCCAGCTCCGGCCTCCGGTTTGCGCCTGGCCCATCCACTTACCTTCTCCTCGTATTTATCGCTTTAGCCGTTCCAGTGATTCAGATCGCATTGCATTTTGCGGGATCACCTGACATCCTGCGTCCCCTCTTTTACCGCACCGTCTCGCCGGGCGCAAGCGGCGTCTTCACGGTGGGCAGCACTATCGCCGACCCTCTCGATTTCCTCCGCCGTTATCCTGAACTGATGCCGACTTTCCCTGTGCACCCGCAGCGTTATCCACCGGGATTGGCTCTGCTTTTCTACGGCGCGCGGAGGCTTCTCGAAGCGATACCAACGATGAGTGAGCCGTTGGGATTAGCCCTACGCCCATATCAGTGTCACAATCTCGAGCTGATGCGCCTTTCCAACGCCACGATTGCGACGGCCTGGGTGCAGATGGCGCTCCCGGCGCTCGTGGGCTGGATCGCCTTTCCATTGTACGGCCTGGCACGCCGGACCATTGGAGAACAGGCCGCCCTGTGGGCGGTGGTGGCATATCCCCTCGTGCCTTCTTTTGCGCTCTGGTCAGCCCGCTGGGATCAGTTCTATCCCCTGCTCACCTGCACCGTGTGGTACTGTTTCTGGCGCGGGCTGCAGGAGACAAGGTCTCCCAGTTCATCTCGCGCATGGTTCTTCCTGAGTGGACTGATTCTTTCTTTTACCAGCTTTCTCAGCTTCGGCCCACTGGCGGTGCTGGCACCACTCGGGCTGAGTGCTTTGCTGTGGACTCTGCCCCATCCTGAACAGCGGCAGTGGTTGCGCTTAGCTGTGAGTGCGCTGGCCTTCTTTGCCGGGCTGACCATTCCCTGGCTCATCTACCAGATAGCGTTGGGAAACGGCTTTCTTGAGATCTGGCGCGTCTCAATGGCTTATCACCTGGGGCTTGGGCGCAGCGGCCCGGTGTGGCTATTTTACAATCTGTACGACTTCCTGGCGTTTCTGGGGCTGCCGCTGGCACTATCCCTGGGGGGGAGCATAGTTGTGGCCTGGCGCAGCGGTCTGAAGAACGCGCACTCCGCGTTGCCTCTTGGCTTCGGCCTGGGACTCTTGCTGCTTGACTTCTCCGGCGTAGCGCAGGGGGAGGTTGCCCGGGTATGGATCTTCCTCACCCCATTCGCCGTCATCGCGGCGGCATACGGACTGGTGCATCTCACCAGCAGGCTGTGGCACAGGGTACTCGTCCTTGTCCTGTTGGCATGGCAACTGTTGATTTTCGGTATGTTTCTGCGCGTGGTCACCACCGGAATGGAGGATCCCCCGGCGCGAGCACCGACTTTTGAGCTTCCCGCCTCGATGCACCCTGTCAATGCCGAACTGGGGGACAAGATCGTCCTGCTGGGCTACACGTTAGAACCCGACTACGTCCAGGCAGGAGGTACTCTGCATCTGACGCTCTACTGGCGAGCACGGGCACGGTTACCACAACCTTATACCGTCTTCACTCACCTGTTAGGGCCGGACGGCAGTATGGTCGCGCAGCAGGATAATATGCCACAACAAGGCCGTGCGCCGACAACATGCTGGGTTCCGGGGGAGGTCATCGCTGACGAGTATACGCTGACCATCCCACCGGATGTGCCCCTGGGCGACTACACGCTGCTCACAGGCCTCTACATCTGGGAAACCGGGGAGCGGTTGCCTGCGCGCGGAGCGACCGCCACGCCACAGCATACGGTGGTTTTAGCCACCCTGCCCTGCACAGGACGAAAGGAATAAGGCCCTTCACGCCCTGTGGGCCGAGAGATAGCCTGGCGATCAAGAACGTTCCACAAGCTAGCGTGTGGTGTTGGGTAACAGCTCTTGAGGCTGTGAGGGGAGGCAGAACGGCTATGCCATCACTGGCGGGGGAGATCCAGCATCAATACTTCGAGCGTCAGACGGGGGTTAGCATTGCGCTCCAACCTGTCGGCTGCGGCCAGCACCGCTTCCACCGTCGCGGCGCTGCGTGCGAACCCGAAGCGGTCAGCATGGGCCCGCAGCAGGCTGTAGCGGTCCACATTGGTCAGCGAGGCCTCCGCTCCGGCGGCCACCATCATCACATCACGCCACCAGCAAAGCCAGAGTTCAAGCGTCTCCCTGGCGACAACGGGATCGCGGGCCATAGCCTCGGCATAACGTAGCCGTGCGCTTACCGGAGCGCCGATCAGGCTGTGCAACTCGTCCAGGAGCTGTGCTCTTCGCTGGAGCAACCCTTTGTCCTTGACAGCACGGATCGCCCAGCCGGGCCTTCCCCCCGACAGATGGGCCAGCAGCTCAGCCTGTTCCGGCTCGGCCAGTCCCCGCTCGACAAGGGCTTGCCGGATCACATCTGCGGGAAGCGGGCGCAGATTGATATGCTGGCACCGGGATACAACAGTGGGCAGGAGTAGCCTTCCCTCTGCCGCAAGCAGCAGAATGACTGCGTAGGCGGGGGGCTCTTCGAGCGTCTTAAGTAGCGCGTTTGCCGCGGAAGCTGTCGCTTCCTCGAAACGGTTCAGGATCGCTACCTTCCGGCGCCCCTCAACAGGAGAGACCGCGAGCTGTCGCTGGAGTTCACGTATTTGCTCGATCTTCAGATCGGCGCCGACGTGCTCAGACTCGACGACGTAGAGATCGGGGTGGTGGGCAGCAGCGGAGAGGCGGCAAGCGCGGCACCTACCGCAGGGAATCGCTCCCTCCTCCTGGCACAGCAGTGCCGCAGCAAACGCCAGCGCCAGGGTCATTTTGCCCACACCGGCCGGGCCGGTGAACAGATAAGCGTGGGAGATGCTTTGTGTCGTGATCGCGCGCTGGAGCAGCCGTACCGCCCACTTATGCCCTACTATTCCCCAGGCGTGGCTGTCCAGTCCCGCTGATTCAGACATATCCATCAAAGGGTGCAGGATGCAACACCAGTTTGGCGTCCCGCCTCTTGTCCCTAGTCCCTGGGACCCAGGATGTCCGCTGTGCTCAGCCGTTCAACGGTAGGATCAATACGCTGCACCAGGCCGGTCAACACATCCTTGGGGCCGACCTCCACAAAGCGCGTGATTCCCTGGCTGATCAGCCAGCGGATGGACTCCGTCCAGCGCACGGGTGACGTAAGCTGACGTCCCAGCACCTGGCGAAGCTGCACCGGATCGGTCACGGGCCTGGCCGTGGCATTGGCTACAAGGGGAACGGCTGGCTCACGGAAGGGCGTCTCTTCCAGAAAGCGACGAAACTCCCCGGCCACGCTCTCCATCAAAGGGGAGTGAGCCGCGATACTCACAGCCAGGCGGATGGCGCGTTTTGCCCCCTGCTTCCGGGCCAACTCCATTGCCCGCTCAAGGGCCGCAGAGGCGCCGGAGATGACGATCTGCCCCGGACAGTTATCGTTGGCAATGCCCACGTATTCGCCGCTCTGCTCCCGCGCCATAGCACAGATGGCCTCCAGCGCCTCCCTTTCCAGTCCCAGGATAGCGGCCATGCCTCCTGGACGCCTGTCACCTGCCTGTTTCATCAGGCGGCCGCGCTCACGCACCAGTAACAGGCCATCCTCGAAAGACAGTGCACCAGCCGCCACCAGTGCACTGAACTCGCCCATGCTGTGCCCGGCAACGTAAGCCGGGCCACCCGGATAACCGAGGGCTTCCATAGCGCGCAGCACGGCAATACTTACCACAAGCAGGGCAGGCTGGGTATTCACCGTATCGTTCAGTGACTCAGCCGGCCCCTCGAAGCATAGCCGTGACAGGTCACTTTGCAAAATATGATCGGCTTGCTCGAAGACCGCGCGCGCCTCCGGAAAATCGGCATAAATTTCCCGGCCCATCCCTACGTACTGGGAGCCCTGGCCGGGAAACAGATAGGCGGTTCGCGCCGGGAGCATCGGTTACTTTTCCTTTACCTCAATGACCTGCACGCCCCGATACTTGCCGCAGGAGGGGCAGACCTGGTGAGGAAGCATCGCCGCGTCACAGTCCGGGCAAGTGACCAACCGTGGAGCTTCCAGTTTCCAATGGCTATGACGTTTGCGCCCCCGTGCTTTGGAAAGTTTGCGTTTTGGTACTGCTGGCATGTCGTCTCCTTAAGTTTTGGGATGGGTGGATATTATAGAGGCTAGGGGGAAAGCTGTCAAGCTAGCTGCCGTGACTTGTGTCCGAGAGCATGATGAGTATAATCAATAAGGATGCGGGCAGCCAGCCCGCATCAGCATACTCTACGATTGTTGGTTTAAGGTGACGGTGCCTATGGAGCACAAACTTGAGGAACTGAAGGCCCGTCTGCGTGAGATCTACGATCTGGAAGCGATCGCAGCATTGCTGGACTGGGACCAGAACACCTATATGCCGGCCGGTGGAGTCGCGGCACGGATGCGACAGATCGCCACGCTCAGGCGACTGATTCACGAAAAGGCTACCGACGTTGGCCTGGGCAGACTCCTGGACGCGCTGCGTCCCTACGAGGAGAGTTTGCCTTACGACTCGGACGAAGCCAGCCTGATCAGAGTGGCACGGCGTGATTACGAGCGAGCCACCAAAGTGCCTGCCGACTTTATGGCCCAACTCTCCGCCCATGCCAGCGCTTCCTTCCAAGCGTGGACGGAGGCGCGGCCAGCGGGCGATTTCGCCCGCGTCCAGCCCTACCTGGAAAAGACACTTGACCTGAGTCGCCAATTGGCCGAGTTCTTTCCCGGCTACGAGCACATCGCCGATCCATTGATTGATCTGCAGGACTACGGCCTCCGGACTGCTACTGTGCGCGCTATCTTCGAGCGTCTGCGCGAGCAGTTGCTGCCCATTGTGAAAGCTGTTGCTGCCCGGCCTCCTGTAGATGACTCTTGTCTGTACCAATCCTTTCCTGAGCAGCAACAACTGGCCTTCACGGTCGAAGTGGTTCGTCGCCTGGGATATGATTTCACGCGCGGGCGACAGGATAAGTCGCCTCACCCTTTCACGACAAGCTTCTCGACCGGCGACGTACGCATAACCATACGCGTGATGGAAAATGCGCTGACCGCAGCATTGTTCAGCTCAATCCATGAGGCCGGCCACGCGATGTACGACCAGGGGATTGATACGGAGCTCGAGGGCACTCCCCTTGCCACAGGTGCCTCATCCAGCGTCCACGAGAGCCAGTCACGTCTGTGGGAGAACATCGTCGGGCGCAGCAAGAGCTTCTGGAGCTTCTTCTATCCCAGGCTTCAAGAGTTGTTCCCTGAGCAGTTGGGCGATGTCTCGCTGGAGACCTTTTACCGGGCGATCAACAAAGTAAAGCCCTCGCCAATCCGCATCGCTGCGGATGAGTTGAGCTACAACTTACACATCCTCATGCGTTTCGACCTTGAGCTCCAGATGCTCGAGGGAAGACTGAGCGTACACGAGTTGCCCGAGGCCTGGAACGCGCGTATGGAGGAAGACCTGGGTATCACGCCTGCCAGCGATAAGGATGGGGTGCTGCAAGATGTCCACTGGTATGGCGGTATGATCGGAGGTATGTTCCACGGCTACGCGCTGGGCAATATCCTGAGCGCGCAGTTCTTTGATGCCGCGCTTCGTGCCCATCCTGAGATCATAGAAGAGATGGAAAGCGGCCATTTTGCCACGTTATTGGGCTGGCTCAGGGAGAATATCTACAGACATGGGCGCAAGTACACGACCTCTGAGCTGGTCGAGCGTATTACCGGAGAAGGCCTGAACATCGAACCATACATCCGCTACCTGCGTAAAAAGTATGGGGAGCTGTATGGGATTGCGAATTTCTAATGCTAATCCAACAATTAAGTGATATGCTTTAGCGCGGCGGCACGGGGGGACGCCACTCCAAATTCTAGCTGCCGCCTTAGAGAGTCAGAGTATGGAAATGGACCTGTATCTGGAGAACGAGTTACTGGAAAATACGGAGCTAAGTGGCGAAGAGTACCTGCTGCGTAAAGCGGCCGAGCAGGGGTATGTCACTTACGATGACATCCTGTACGCCTTTCCCCATGTGGAGGACAATCTGGAAGAGCTGGACAACATCCTGGCTATGTTGCTCGAGTCCGGCATCGAGGTGGGGGAGCCCGAGGGAGAAGAGGAAGAAGAGGGCGAGCTCCCGGAATACGAGCAACTGTATGATGAGGAAGACTACCTGGATGCCATCGGCATGGACGATCCCCTGGGGCTGTACCTCAAGGAGATCAGCCAGGTGCCTCTGCTCACCGCTGAGGAAGAGGTCGAACTGGCGAAACGGATGGAGGCAGGCCGGGCAGCGCAGAAGGAACTGAAGCGCAGTGACCTGACCCCGGAGGAGCGGGAGCGGCTTCAGGCGATTGTTGAAGACGGCCTGGAAGCCCGGGCTCACCTCATTCGGGCCAATTCGCGCCTGGTGGTCAGCGTGGCCAAGAAATACATCGGCCGGGGCATGCCCTTTCTCGACCTGATCCAGGAGGGGAACATCGGACTTGTGCGTACCGCCGATAAATTTAACTATCGGCTGGGACACAAGTTCTCCACCTATGCCACGTGGTGGATCCGGCAGGCGGTGACGCGTGCCATTGCCGATCAGAGCCGTACCATCAGGGTGCCCGTCCACATGGGCGATCAGATCACCAAGCTATTGCGCACGGCACATCGCCTGACCCAGGAGCTGGGGCGTGAGCCCACCTCTCAGGAACTGGCTGACGAGATGGAAATCCCCCGGCAAAAGGCAGAGGAGATGCTGAAAGCCTCCTATCATCCCCTTTCCCTGGACATGCCTGTTGATGATGAGGGGGAAAACGAGCTGGGTGATTTCATTGAGGACGGGCGCGTGGTCATGCCGGACGAGGAGGTGAACACGGCGGAACTGCGTGCCCTGCTCCAGGAGATGCTTCAGGAACTGCCGCCACGCGCTGTGCGCATCCTTCAATTGCGCTACGGGCTGTTAGACGGCCAGACTTATACGCTCGAGGAGATCGGGAAGAAACTGGGCGTGACCCGCGAACGGGTGCGCCAGATAGAGGCCCAGGCGCTGAGCCGATTGCGTCACCTCAGCCGCTTGCGCAGGCTGAAGGATTTTATGAGGAATTAGCGGGCGGTTCCTGAACCGGGCTCTGGACTAACTTCCGGAATTGAGACATTGGACTTACGCCTGCTTTAGATTGGGGCATCATAGGTATGGGTGCAGAGAGTCTGTCTCGATTCCGGTCAGAACTGTGTGAACTGCTGCACCTTTAAAACCCGGCTGATGCCGGGATAGACTTAAGCGCCTGGTGTGAGTTAGAGCCCGGCAGGTCAGCGAAGTCCAGGTCCGGGCAACCCAACCGGCGGTTAAGCCAGGTGCAGAAATTGTGCGAAGCGATCCTTGCCGCCAGGCGGGTTAGAATGCCCGTTTACCATGAGGCCACTCCCGCTCCAACCGGAAGGCATTCCCAAGCTTGTCTATATCGGTCTCGATGATGGAAATGGGCTAACCACCAGCGCAGCAGTTTGGGCGAGGGGTTGCGAGCCGTTTTCCTGGAAGGGTAGACACCCACACTCCGTACCGCTCCGCCCACCGCTGGCGATTTTTTGCCTCTCACTACCGCTGTCCATCACCGCGACTGCCCGGAGGGCAGCGGGGGGTAGAGAAAGCCCGCAGGGCGAGAACGGGTTTGGCGCAGGCCTGTTCCTTGATGCTGGCAGGAGCCATCCCAAAGCCCGTAAGCACTCCCGAGGGGCTCATGGCCAGACGGTCTCAGGCCCCTCGTACCATTCCTCATGGGTGCTCTTACCGACGTCCGCTCCCCCGGCCAGCCGTCCCGCACCCTGCCGCTTAGGATCGCAGGTCACCACGGGGCCAGGCCCAGTCCGGGTACAACATACCTCTGGGACCTCATAGCTCTGGTTTGGCCCCACTATACCCTGAAAACTTTTGGATAAGATGCTCTGGTTGATGTGATTGCAAAGCAGATGCCATGCCCATAACGGCGGGCAGCTCTCGACCTCGCAGGCAGCTTTTCCCTGCGTAGTCGTGCGCATCGCTTTCAACCAGATGATGCAGAAGGCACTGACCGAATCGAAAGCATGAGCATTCCCAATTTCGATGATGTTGCGGTCACTCCCACAATGGCTGAATGGGATGATGCGGCCCTGATGCAGGCCTGTGTGGCGGGTGATGAACAAGCCTGGGCGGTTCTACTCGAACGCTATGGTCGGTTGATCTATACCATCCCTTTACGCTTCGGGCTTCCCCGGTCTGTGGCCGATGAGATCTTTCAAGACGTGTGTCTGCTCCTTTTGGAAGGCCGGGACAACCTGCGCGATTATCGGCGTGTCCGAGCTTGGCTGGTGACCGTCACACGGCGATTATGTATCCGGCGCTTGCGCCAGCAAGACCGGGAACTGGTGGCCGAATTGCCGGAAGAGATGGAAGACTCAGCCGAAAGCGCGGTGGAGAGCGATCTGACGGCCATTGAGGAGGAATATCTTGTTCACCAGGCGTTGGAGCGGTTGTCAACATTGTGTCAGGAACTCATTCGGGCGCTCTTTTTCGAATCACCGCCGCGATCCTACGATGCTATCGCCAAGGCCCTTGATATCCCTGTAGGCAGCGTTGGGCCCACGCGCATCCGTTGTCTGGAAAAACTGCGACGAGAGATGAGCCGTCTGGATCAGGAAGGCGGTGGTCCATAACAGCACGAGTACAGCATAGTCCCCGGTGGGCTTGCGGCACTCCCTATGAGTCCATGAGGCCCTGTGTTACAAATGGCTGAATAGTTACAAAACCATGTATTTTTTCTGCGCCCAGTTACACTGTTATAATAGGGAATCAAGAGAGGTTTCATCTCTCCTGTGAGGCGTGCTATGAAGCACTTAAATTTTCGTTACCTGGTTCGTTACATTGAGGGTGATCTCGCCGAGGCACAGCGTGAAAAGGCCGACGCGCATCTGGCCGATTGCGCTGATTGTCGCCGCGAACTGGAGCGGGTGCGCCGCCTGCGGGGTGAGATAGGAGAGTTCGTGTCCCCGCCAGCGGAGTTGGTAGGACGCGTCCTTGCTGCCGTCCGCCGTCGCAAGACCCGCCGCGCCGAACGCCCGCGCTACCAGCCTGCCCTGCGCTTCGACAGTTGGACGCAGTGGGCGGCGCTAGGAGCGCGTGGCGCGCCGCAGGAACGGCAACTGCTCTTCTCGGAGGGCGCCTTCGACCTGGACGTGCAGATCACCCGCGATCAGGTGCCCGGGGCCTACATCCTGCGGGGTCAGGTGTTGAATAACACACCGCAGCCAGCAGGACTGGAAGGGATCGAACTGCGTATTGTGGATGGAAACGGCGTCCCCAGACGAGGATTGACTGACAAACTGGGCCGCTTCAAGTTTACCCAACTGGAAGAGGGGGTTTACTCACTACAGGTCATTTTCGACGATCACGAAATTGTCCTCGATTCGCTCCCGGTAAGCGATCGCTGGAGCGGCCCGGTCGAGACGAATTCTTGAAGCGACTCTGAGCGGTATCGTCTTTTGAACTCTGTGCTCCGTGGGTATGGGCGCGAAGCGGAGCATTAGAGGCGTTTGTGTTTCCCGTTAGCAAGCCGGAGAAACGGGTAGTGGACCAGATTCAGGCCCTCCTATCGCTGGAGACCAGGCAGGCGCGGCGCGCATGGCTGCGGCGACACGCGCCGGAGAGGGATGACGCGCTTCTCCAGGCCCTGCAGGAAGAGGCTCTGCGCTGCGAGCGGGACGATCCCCGTCGGGCTATCCTCGTTGCCCAGGCTATGGCCGATGCCGCGACCGTCTGGCAGGACAAGGCCGCCCAGGCTGCTGCCCTCTACCGTGAAGCCTTCGCCCGCACGCTTTTAGATGACCACAAATCGGCCCTCCGGCTCTACCGGAGGGCCTCTGCGCTCTACCGCGCCCTCGGCCTGGACCTCGAAGCCGCCCGTGTTGCTGTGGGCCAGGTATTTACGATGATGTGCCTGGGGCTTTACGAGGAGGCACTGGCGTTGACAGAGGAAGCTATCCTGACCTTCCGTGCTGCTGACGACTGCCTGTCTCTGGCCAAGACGCTGGGGAATCAAGGTAGCCTCTTTGCCCGTATGGGACGTTTCGAGGAGGCTCGCCGTTGTTACTTCGAAGCGGAAGAGATCTTTGCAGCCCTGGGCGAGTCCCGCCATCTGGCTCTTGTCAGGATGAACAACGCCAACGTCCTGACCGAGTTGGGAGAGTTTCGCCAGGCTGAACTCTTGTTCCGGCAGGCGCGAGATCAGTTCGAAGCGGAAGGATTGACCAGCGCGACAGCCCAGTTGGATCTCAGCCTGGCGTACCTCTATTCCGCCCATGGCGATTATCAGCAAGCATTAGCTACCCTAGGCCGGGTGCGAGAGACCTATCTAGCCCTCTCTGATATGGTCGGTGTTGCTCACGTGGACCTGCATCGCAGCGACGCCTAC
>JAOAAG010000185.1 GCA_026418995.1 Anaerolineae bacterium | reverse complement strand
AGCATCAGCGACCTGGCAGGGAATGCCCTCAGCGGCCTGCCCTACACCGGCGGCGAGGTCTACACCATTGACAGGGCCGCCCCCGCCGTGGTCTCCATCACCAGGCTGGACCAAAGCCCCACCATTGCGCCCAGCGTGCGTTTCCTGGTCACTTTCTCTAAAGCGGTGAGTGGTGTGGGCACAGAGGATTTTGCCGTTACTGTCACCGGCTCACTCACTGGTACGGCTGTCACGGCAGTCGGCGGCACTGGCGCAACCTATACCGTCACCGTGAGCACGGGCAGCGGCAGCGGCACCCTGCGGCTGGACATTCCGGCCACAGCGAACATCACCGACCTGGCGGGGAATGCGCTGAGCGGCCTGCCTTACACGGAGGGAGAGGAATATGAGGTTAGCGAAGCGCGCCGAATCTTCCTGCCTCTGATAGTCCGCAATAGCTGATCGGCGCCGCGTCAATTTCCGGGCTGGCCGATCACGGGGCAGGGGAAACACCAGGTGAGGTACGTTTCATGGCAGTGTGCGCCAGGTGTCGGTGCGAGCCGGCACCTGGCGCGACAGCGGACAAGCTGGCGAAGGAGAATTGCTGCAGCAGGCAATTGCAGAAGGGGGGTCCTGCCTCACCACACCGGGGGAAGCAGATGGCGGCGCTCGATCTATCAGATAGTCCAGCAGAAGCAGGACCGGCCCG
Organism: Anaerolineae bacterium; assembly: GCA_026418995.1. Taxonomy (GTDB): domain Bacteria; phylum Chloroflexota; class Anaerolineae; order B4-G1; family B4-G1; genus JAOAAG01. The sequence continues at coordinate 11,241 of JAOAAG010000185.1, read as the reverse complement.
TGTGCACTCCCTTGCCTCTGGGTCTTGTCGTATGCACCGTCACGTTCGAGCGCTGCTTATCACCGCACGCTCTTCGACGTCTACCGCGCCATACGGAAAGTCATACGCCGGCATACGGGCTAAGAAGGGATCGGGGTCAAACGCCTCTGGGCCGAGCACTCCTGTGCCCTGCCAGATGCCCTGGGCCAGCAATTCCAGACCAATCACTGGCCCAATCGCCGTTTGCAAAGAGACAGCTTGAATGCCGTATTTCGACATCGCCTCCTGATTGTCCATGACCTGATACAAATACACGCTACGCCTTTGCCCATCCTTCCATCCGGTCACCCACGTGCCCACACATGTTTTACCACTCATCTTCGGTCCCAGGCTGGCAGGGTCCGGTAGCAGGGCAGCAACCACGTCAATCGGGGCCACACTCACCCCTTTCACATTGACCGGCTGACGACTGTGCAGGCCCAGCATTTTAAGGACACGAATCACCTGAATAAACTGCTCCCCCAACCCATACTTGAATGTCACTTTGTTGCATGCTATCCAGCGCGGGATAAGCACCACCTCTTCGTGCTCCACGTGCACCACTTCCATTGGGCCGATCCCCTCAGGAAATGGGAAATACTCCGGCTCCGAAAAGGCCTCAACCTGGTACCAACCCCTGTCCCTTTCCCAAATCAGCGCGGGATCGGTGCATTCTTCCAGTGCGTCATAAATGGAGAAAGTGGGGGCGAATTCATGACCTTCCACTTCTAATGCCGCACCATCGCGGACCCCAATCTCATCAATCTCATCAAAGAGGTGCTGGGCAGCGTACCTGGCAAAAATGTCCGAGACCCCTGGGTCCATTCCCATCCCAATCAGAGCAAGTAACCCTTTCCGCTCCCAGAGATGAGAGCGTTCAAACTGGTAGCTTCCCATCTCGGCTCCTACGCCGCTTAACGCCATATCCATATAATGACAACCTGCCTGGTATGCAGCATCGAAAATCGGGTCACTAAACTCGCAACTCACTGCGTTCAGAATCAGATCAACCTGATATTGCGCCGCCAACTTGATGATTCCCCTGACATCGGAAGCATCCCCGTGTGCCACCACAAATTGAGGAGACCTGCCGAGCTTCTGATAGACCTCCTGCGCGCGTTGGAGGTTATAATCAGCAAGCACCATCTGTTCCAGCCATGGCTTGTTCTGTGCCACCAGGGCAATGCCCTCGCCCACGCCACCGACGCCGAGCAGCAGGACTTTCATCGTTGCCTCTCCTGGATTGGTTTAAGCTGACTGACTTGAGGTGGGGGCCCGGCCCTCCTGTGCAGCGGACTTACGCCTCCTGCTCAGGTAATGCGAATGGATTGACATCTGGTACACCGGGTTTCACATACTTGCGTAAGGGCACATACAGGATCGCGCCCAGCACAATCATCAGTAGGGCCAGTCCCACTGCAGACCACCCTTCTTCGATGACCTGGCTGACCATCGCCAGCCCGATGACCAGCGCAGGGCTAAGCGTGACCAGCGCCAGACCGACCCAGCCGCCGGGGACCCTGGCACGGGGTATGTCCGGATGAGTGAAACGCAACTTCCATAACGCCAGAAACTGCATCAGCAGCGCTATGGCGTCCATAAAGACATCTACCACCACCAGAAAAGCAAAAGTGCCCAGGGAGAAAATGCTGAACAACACTCCTGCCACAAGAATAGCCACCCAGGGAGTGCCGTATTTAGGGTGGGTCTTGACCAACCACAGCGGCATCATCCCATCTTCCGCCAGCGCATATGGCAGACGACTGGCGCCCAGGCTGTTGCCCATAAAGAGACCGCTCATACTCAACACAGCGGAAAAGGTGACCAGGACACCTAACACTCGCCCCAACGTCAAACTGGACGGGTTGAACCGTTTGCCGATCTCTTCGGCAATATCTGGATACTGCCAGCCAATCGAGCGAGAAGGAGAGACACCCCACTGGTCTAACTGCTCTGCCGTTACCCCGTACTGTTCCAGGACCGTGCCTATCCCTGCGCCGTGTTCCTCCTCTTCGATACCCCATAGCTGATACCTGCCGCCTTCTCCGGCACCTCCGAAAAGCCCGGTAGTGACTGGCAGGGCATACGTGATAATGGCCGCGATCAGCGTCAACGTCATCGCGATCGGGTAGGTGCGTCGAGGGTTGACAATCTCTGCACCGGCTGCACTGGGCAACTCCCAGCCCATGTAATTCCACATCGCAATGAACAGCCCGACACTGAGCGCACCCCAGACCGTCTCCCCTTGTGGTAACAGTGGCAGCGAGACCTTGAAACCGTCTCGTATCCAGTTTGCGAGGCCAAATAATGACATAAGAAGCAGGGGGATCATCATCACTAAGCCGAGCCAGTCCGCTGTCAGGCCCGTGATACGCGCCCCCCGAATCTGCAACCACACAATAGGCCAGATCAGCAACAGGGCGCAGCACCAGGAAAGCAATTTGGCTGACAGCGAAATCTCTCCTATCGTGACCCCGGTCCGCAAGGCCGGAATAAAGAATCCCATATAGTAAGCAGCCAGAACCGGATAAATCGAGACATCCAACCAGGAGATCAACAGATTCATCCAGGCGACCAGAAATCCGACAAACGGGCCAAACGCCTGCTTGACCCAATGATAGAACCCTCCTTCAGCAGGCATCATGGAGGACAGTTCCCGCACGATCAGCATATTGGGAATGCTGAACAGGATGGGTGTCACAGCCAGTAATATCAAGGCCATCCCTGGACCGGCGTAGCCGATAATTCCCTCTGTGCCAAAAGCACCGCCACACACAGTGAAATAAAGTAACCCAAAGAGTGGCAGAACTGTGAGCTCACGTTTGAGTTTCTGGCGCTCCTGACGAATCCGGATAGCCTTTTCGCTTACCCCGTTCATATTTCACTCCTGCAGCTCTCTCTGGCCAAGGTCGCGTTGCGCCGCGTCCCCTCCCCAGGAGGGGCACCTCACGCTGGTCCCACTCGCTTGCTTCCTGTCTCCTGCTGCCTATTGATCCATCCGCACGGGCTGTCCTTTACCCTCTACCAGCCAGCGGTAAGTCTTCTCAATGCGATCCCAGTTTCCCTCCCGGTCGAGGCTCCAGAAACGCCCAATCAGCGAAACCAGCTTGATCCGGCCACCTGAACGTTCGGCCTCTTGTTCGATCTGCTCAGTATAGCGCGCGCCGCTCTCAGGGCGTTCACCCCTCCGTCCCAACATGCCATGGATGTATACTTCCGGGACTCCCACTTCACTGGCCATTTGCATCAATGCTTTCAGATGATGGATCGAGCCATGCGAGCTGTAGAACGAAATGATGCCCAACAGGTGGAGCTTCTTGCGGTCGCGCCTGGCACCCTCCATCGCCCAGCGGAGGGCCTCATTCCTGAAGAAGGATCCGTCCGCGATGGCCTGGTCTATGCGCACACGGTCCGACATGATGACTCGCCCCGCTCCGATATGAGTGTGGCCGGCTTCGGAATTGCCCACGGTGCCAGGAGGAAGCCCTACTGCCTCGCCTGAGGCCTGGAGGCGGGTGGTCGGCCACGCGTGCTGCAGGCGCTCCATCGTTGGTGTATGCGCCTCCTGGATCAGATTGCCGTAGGGATCGTCGCGCGCTCCCCAGCCATCGGCGATGACCAGGAGCAGTCGCCTGCGCTGCGGGGGTACTGCACTCATCAGCAGGCTGCGTCCCGTCATCTCCGAGGGCTGCGGCAGATTGAGGAGCTGCAATATGGTGGGAGCTACATCGGTCAGGGCACCTTCCGGGCGCAGAGCCACATCTTTGAGCGCGGGATCAACCAGGATGAACGGCACCGGACTGTCAGTGTGCCCGGTGTCCACTGTCCCTTCAGGATAGAGCCATTTCTCCACTGTGCCATGGTCAGCGGTCACGATGGTGGTCACGCCCTGGGCCAGCGCTACCTCCACCACCGCGCCGATGCACCGATCCACCTCGGCCACCGCTCGCAACACCGCCTCCCGGTTTTCAATGTGCCCTATGACATCAACGTTGCAGAAATTGACTACGATCAGATCCAACGCCGGATCGCTCAGTGCCTCAACCGTTGCCTGAGCCACCTGGCAGGCGTTCATTTCCGGCCGCAGGGCGTAATTTTCCACTTCCGGGGAGGGCACAACGATGAAGGACTCGCCAGGAAAGGGCGTTTCGCGTTTGCCATTGAGGAAGTAGCGCACGTGGATGGCCTTTTCCGACTCGGAGATTTTGACCTGCCTCAGCCCGTAAGCGCTGACCACTTCGCTGAGCGTATTGCGCACCTCACGGACAGGGGGAAAGGCGACGTGCTCAACCAGTCCTTCAGCGTACTCGATCATGGTCACGAAATGGGTTTTGATGGGCTGGCGAGGAAAGTGGGGGAATTCACGCGCGACGAAGGCGCTGGTCAGCTCCACCTCACGCTCGCCCCGGATGTCGTAGAAGATCACATAGTCGCCGTCGCCAATGCGGCCGACAGGATGTCCGGCGTCGTCCACAAGCACCAGCGGTTCAAGCGTTTCGTCCTCCTCGCCGGACCGGTAAGCGGCGCGCACAGCTTCGGCGAGAGGATAACGGGTACGACGATGCATTAGCTCACCCTATTCTTCCGTCTGAAGCACCTCTGCCCCGAACTCCCCATCGGCAAGGCGGATTGTCAATGCCTCGCCCGCGCGGACCGCTGTCACCGAGCGTACCAGGGCCCGCGTGTCCCTGCGGCGCACGAGGGCATAGCCCCGCTCCAGCGTGCCCAGGGGGCTGACTCCTGCCAATCTGCCGGCCAGCCCAGCCACCTGCTCACGGCGCAGGGCCAGTTGATGGTGCAGCGCGGTTGCCGCGCGGGTGCATAAGTCGTCTATGCGTTGCCTGGCCTGAGCCAGTTGTGCGGCAGGCGAGAGGTGCGTGAGCGCGCGTTCCAGATTGTGCAGCTTCCAGCGCCGGCCACGAATGTCGCGCAGCAGGGCCCGCGTCAGTGCCGCCGCATATTTCTGTATCTGTGCACGCAGCACGGTGCAATCCGGGGCAACCAGCTCAGCCGCTGCAGACGGCGTGGGCGCCCGTACATCGGCGGCAAAGTCGGCCAGGCTGAAGTCGGTCTCGTGGCCCACTCCACATACGACGGGGATGCGAGAAGCAGCGATGGCTCGCGCCACCCGTTCATCGTTGAACGCCCACAGGTCCTCCAGGCTGCCGCCACCGCGCGCTACGATGATCACGTCCACATCCTGGCGGGCGTTGAGGGCCTCCAGCGCCGCGACAATTTGCGGAGGGGCTGCCTCGCCCTGTACCTGGGTCGGTGCCAACAGCAGCTCAGCCAAGGGATAGCGGCGCCTGAGCACATTGATGATGTCCCGCAATGCGGCCGCAGCCGGGGAGGTGACGACGCCAATACGGCGAGGCATAGCAGGCAACGGGCGCTTACGTTCCGGCGCGAACAGTCCCTCGGCCTCCAGTTTGGCTTTGAGGCGCTCGAACTGACGGTAGAGGTCGCCTACACCCGCGGGTTGCAGGTTATCCACGTAGAGCTGATAGCGGCCACCGGCTTCGTAGACCCCTACCCGCCCGTGTGCCACGACCAGTTCGCCGCTGGTCGGTATATAGGGGCGGGGCAGCCCCTGGGCCACACTACGCCACATCACACAGCCTATCTGAGCAGCGCTGTCCTTCAACGTGAAGTAGTAATGGCCGGAGGGAGCACGGCTGAAGTTGGAGACTTCCCCTTCGACCCACAGATCGCCCAGCTCTGGCTCGTCCTCAAGCAGGCGCCGGATAAAAGCGGTGAGCTGGCTCACCGTGTAGGGTTTCGAGAGGGTTGAGCGGGTGAAGAGATTGAGCTGTTCAAACATCGCGGGGGCCAGGTATATACCCCCCTGCCACGAGCGCGGACGTGTGCTACCGGCTCCTGGGGCTGGGGATTCCACCTTTTGCGTCATTCTATCACGAAATCTTCAGTTGGTCAACGGGTGTGCTCACAAGCGAGTTGTCCCGCACTTGTGCTACCATGCGAGTTGATGTATACTTTGACAATTGGACTCAGCATAGCTCCGTGAAGCTATGCGGGTTGAAATCCTTGCCACTGGGGTGCACAAACGGGAGGGGAACCGATGAGGGTATCCTGTCTGCAGGAAAACCTGGCTAAAGGACTCAGTATCGTCGGAAGAGCGGTCTCGCCCCGCTCTACGTTGCCGGTGCTGGGCAACGTGTTGCTGACCACCGACGGAGGCAGGCTCAAACTGGCCGCTACGAACCTGGAAATCGGCATCAGTTGCTGGATCGGTGCGAAGGTGGAAGAGGAGGGTGCTATCACCGTCCCGGCGCGCACGTTTATTGACCTGGTCAACGCCCTGCCGCCGGAGCGGGTAGATATGGAATTGATTGTGCGCACCCAGACGCTCAACCTGCGCGCAGGCCGCAGTGAAGCCAATATCAAGGGCATTGACGCCCAGGAATTTCCCATCGTGCCCACCGATGATGTGGGTATCCATGCGATTCCGGTCGAGGCCGAGGCGTTGCGCTCCGCCATAGCACAGGTAGCCTTCGCTGCAGCTACGGACGAAACCCGCCCTATCCTCACCGGTGTGCTGCTCAAGTTCGAGGACACCAGGCTCACGCTGGCGGCAGCCGACGGTTACCGCCTATCGGTGCGTTCTATTGCCCTACCCGACCCCGTGCCAGATCCGTTCAACATCATCGTCCCCGCCCGGGCGCTGGTCGAGCTAGGGCGCATCAGTGGCGAACAGGAGGAACCGGTCCGCATCTCCGTCACGCCCACGCGCAATCAGGTGCTCTTCCGGCTGACCGATACCGTGCTCGTCTCGCAACTGATTGACGGTAACTTTCCTGATTTTCGCCAGATTATCCCCCGCCAGTGGAATACTCACACGGTGGTTGATACGGCTGCCTTCCTGAAAGCCTGCAAGGCGGCGCTCATCTTCGCCCGTGAAGCGGCCCACATCACCCGCCTGCACATCAAACCGGGGAGCGAACTCGCTCCAGGACACCTCATCGTCTCGGCCACCTCAGCCGAGACCGGCGACGATGTGAGCGAACTGGACGCCACCGTCGAGGGGGAGGAGATCGAGATTGCCTTTAACGTCCGGTTCCTGATTGAGGTCCTCTCGGTCATCAACACTCCTCAGGTGTCGCTGGACACTACTACACCGTCCAGCCCCGGCGTGATACGCCCGGTGGGGGATGTGGACTACACCCATGTGATTATGCCTATGCACCTTGGGCGGTAGAGTTTTGAGGTGACGGTCACCTCCGGGGTGACCGTCACCTGAGGGAGGGAAGGGCCTTGAACCTTGCCAATCTGATTACTACGCTCCGTTTCCCGCTCCTGGTCATTATCGTGCTTTTGCTGTACTTCGGCAGCGCGGTTGGGCAGGTGACCGCCGCCGTGTTGATCATCGCTCTGATTCTGATGGACTCCCTTGATGGCATCATCGCCAGACGGCGTGACGAGCAGACGCTGATTGGCAGCGCCCTGGATGTCGCCGCCGATCGTGCTGTAGAGATCGTGCTATGGGTGGCCTATGCCCATCTCAGGTTGATCCCGATCTTTATCCCCCTGGCCGTAATTATCCGTGGCGCTCTGACCGATTCCATTCGGAATGTAGCACTCCAGCATGGGGAATCCGCCCACAGTATGATGCGCGCGCCATGGGCACGCTGGCTCGTCGCCTCCGGCGTGATGCGCACAGGGTATGCTGTGATAAAAGCGGTGGCTTTCACAGTGCTGGCCCTCGCCCTGGGCCTCAGATCAGGCCAACTGGCAGCCTGGCATTCCTTCTGGATGGCTGGGCTCGTTTTCTCCTGGCTTGCTCTGGCATTGTGCCTGCTGCGTGGATTGCCGGTGATTGTCGAGGCTCCGGCTCTCTTCCGGTCGGCTAAGTTCCATCTTCCAGCCCCGTCTACTTCCGTTGATTCCCCGGCCCACTGACGAACGTCCGTAGCAATGCGTTTGGAGGACCTCACCAGCAGTGGAGTCGCAACCCGGATCGGCCTGTTCCTGGGCAAGCACTTGCCACGTCGCCTGGGTTACGGCCTGGCACATTGTGCTGCTCGTCTCATCGCTGTCTGCCGCCCGGCGATCTATCGCACCGTCCGCGCGAACCTGCGTCAGGTCTTGGGCGCCGAGGTGGCGGACAGGACGCTCCACGACATAACACGCCAGCTCTTCTATCACGCTGGCCAATGCTATTACGACTTTTTCAACGCCGTCGCCCAGCCGCCGGAAAAGCGAGAGGGCCTGATACATATCCCGGAGCCGTTCTTTGAGCATGTTCACTCGGAAGCCAAACGGGGACGAGGCGTACTCCTGTTGGGGCTACACATGAGCAATTTCGACCTGATCTTCCTGGCACTGGGAGCACGCGGCATGCCTGTACAGGTGCTCTCCCTGGCAGACCCGACAGCCGGCTTCAGAATTCTGAACCGGCTGCGTGGCGTCGGCGCGCTGAGGATCACCCCCATTTCCCCGGCCGCGCTACGCCAGGCTATCCAATTGCTCAACAGCGGGGGTATCGTCGCGACGGGGGTGGACCGGCCGATTCCGCAGGACCGGGAACTGATCGAGTTCTTCGGACGGCCCGCGTTTATGCCGCTGGGCCCGGCCAGGCTGGCGGTGATGACCGGTGCGTCCACGTTCGTGGGCGGCTGTTACTACACACCCGGCCAGGGATATGCGCTGCAATACACCGGGCCACTGGAGATCGCGCGTACCGGTGACAAGAGGCAGGACATCCTGACCACCGCCCGCAGTATCATCGCTATCGTGGAAGACTATGTACGTGCACGGCCAGAGCAGTGGCTGATGTTCCACCCTGTCTGGCCTGAAGCTTGAGGATGGGATCGTGAATGAACGGACAGGAGTTAATCAAGCGCTACAAAGCCGGTGAACGGAACTTTTCAGGGTTAGAACTGGAGAACATCAACCTGCCCGCATGCAGTCTGCGCGGCGCAGACCTGAGCGGAGCCAATCTGAGCAAGGCCTGTTTGCGCGGTGCCGACCTGCGCCAGGCTAATCTCAGCAGAACCAGGCTCACCAACGCGGACCTGGTCGGCGCCGACCCGATAGACGCCAACCTGCGTGAGGCCATCCTCACCGGCGCCGACCTAAGCGGGGCCAATCTGAGCGGCGCGGATTTGAGCCATGCGCTCCTCTTCCAGACCAGGCTGCGCCGGGCCAAACTCAGCGGAGCGGACCTGAGCGGCGCGGACCTCAGTGGAGCAGACCTGAGCGGAGCGGACCTCAGCGGTGCTAACCTCACCCAGGCCATTCTATTCAGAGCTAACCTCAGCCAGGCCAACCTGTCCGACACCAAGGTCAGCCCAGCCCAGCTTGCCGAGGCCAGCTCGCTTGCCGGCGCCATCCTCCCCAACGGCGATCGTCACAACTGAGCTATGGCCACGGCAGACCTGTTGCTGATCCATGCTCCCACCGTCTACGACTTCCGTCGGCGGGCCACGCTCTGGGGCCCCATCAGTGACCTGGTGCCCTCTGAGCCGGTCTTTGATATGTACCCGCTGGGATTCGCTACGATAGTGGCCTACCTGGAGCGAGCTGGCTTCCGTACCCGGATCGCCAACCTGGCCGCACGGATGGTACGCTCCCGCACCTTCGATGCCGAAAAGCTCATCGCTCGCGCCCAGGCGCGCCTCTTTGGCGTGGACCTGCACTGGTTGCCCCATGCCCACGGCGCGCTGGAGGTCGCCCGCCTGATTAAGCACCACCACCCCGAGGCTCCCGTCCTGTTTGGAGGCTTCTCGGCCTCGTATTTCCACGCTGAACTGATACGCTACCCCCAGGTGGATTACATCCTGCGCGGCGACTCAACGGAGGAGCCGCTACGCCAGCTCCTGGAATGCCTCATCGCCGCCTCCCCCGGCGCACCTGATCCGGCACAACTTGCCCGTATCCCCAATCTCACCTGGAAGGATGCCTCCGGTCAAGTCCATATCAACCCCCAGTCCTATATCCCGGACAGCCTGGACCATCTGGAGATGGACTACCGGCAAATGGTGCGCTCCGTCGTGCGGGATATGGACTTCCTGAACTACGTGCCCTTCAGCCACTGGATTGACTATCCTACGATGGCCGTGCTGACCGTGCGCGGTTGCCGCCATAACTGTGCTTACTGTGGCGGCTCTGCCTCCGCATCCCGCCTTATCAGCGGGCGCACCGCGCCTGCCTTCCGCTCCCCGGAGCGGCTGGCCGAGGATATGTACCGGATGTATGAAATCAGCCGGGGGCCGGCCTTCCTGCTCGGCGACATCCGGCAGGCAGGTATGGAGCATGCTCGTCGCTTTCTGCGCGCCGTGCGAGGCTACCCGGGGCAGGGGATGCTCGAAATTTTCACCCCGCTGGATCGCGAGTTCGCCCGCGAACTGGCCGAGGCACTGCCCAACTTTGTCATCGAGTTCTCGCCGGAATCTCATGACCCAGCCGTGCGAGAGGCGATTCACAAATATTTTTCCAACGAGGAGATAGAGGAAACGATCGCCGCCTGCCTTGACGCCGGATGCAGGCGCTTCGACCTCTTTTTTATGGTCGGACTGCCGCGTCAGACAAGCCAGACAGTGCTCGATTCAGTGGTATACTGCGAGCGGTTGCTGGAACGCTTCGGTGATACCCGCTTCATCCCCTTCATCGGGCCCCTGGCCCCCTTCGTGGACCCGGGCAGCCTGTTCTACGAACAGTCCGAGAGATACGGCTATCACATCCGCTACCGCACGCTTGAAGAGCACAGGCGTGCGCTCCTTGCCCCCACGTGGAAGCACATCCTGAACTACGAGACACGCTGGATGAGTCGGGATGAGCTGGCCCGCGTCACCTACGAGGCTGGTCGCCGCCTGAATGCGCTTAAAGCACGCTTTGGACTGGTCTCCCCATGTGTGGCTGCCGAGACGGAGCAGCGTATCGAGCGTGCAGTGGCGCTGATGGAGCAGATAGATCGGCTGGTGGAGCGTTGCACACCTGAGGAGTTGGAGCGGGAACTGCTGGCGCTGAAACCACTTATTGACCAGGCCAATACCTCCACCGTCTGCGAGAAACGCGAGCTTGACCTTCCCTTCGGGACTACGGCGTTCAATTTCCCCAGCCTGATCAAAATGGGCGTAGCAGATATACTCGCCAGGTTGGTCGCCCGGCGGAAGGCGACGGTCACTTCCAAAGCGACCGTCGCTTAGTGGCTGAGGAACCAGTGGGCGATGGGGTAGCCATGGAGCCTGTCTCTTATACACATCT
>JAOAAG010000119.1 GCA_026418995.1 Anaerolineae bacterium | reverse complement strand
GGTTCAAACAGACCCTTGGCGTCCGCCTGCTGGTCGGCGGGGCGCGCGTGTACCTGCCGATGATTCGCAAGTAAAGCCCATGAGGAGACGCCTGTCTCAGGCCATACTTACCGCGAACTGGTCCTTTTCACCAGTTCATGGTGCCAAGAGGTGGAGCGAAAAATGAAAATGAAGAACTATATCTTCCGGTCATGTGCAATTTTTATTGCGCTCGGTGTCATTGTGGGGAGCCTGTCTATGTTGCCAGAGACAAAGCCGACCCGGGCAGCCTTTGGTGATCGAATTACCGTATCCGGCCGGCAGTTCTATGCCGGAGGGGCGCGCATCTGGATCAATGGCGCCAACACGCCCTGGAATAACTGGAACGATTTCGGTGGCAGTTATAACGCCAGTTGGTGGGATAACCACTTTCAGCAGTTGCATGCCAACGGTGTCAATGCCACCCGCGTGTGGATCACGTGCAGCGGCGAGGTGGGGATCAACATAGATAGCAGCGGGTACGTTTCGGGGGCCACCCAAGCTCATTGGAACCATCTGGATAGCTTTTTCCAGATCGCTCAGAACCGCCAGGTCTATATTATGGCCACGCTGATGTCTTTCGACCACTTTCAGAACACGTATTCCACCTATCAGAGGTGGCGCAACTGGATCAACAGTGACAGCAACATTGACTCTTACATTAACAACTATTTGATCCCCTTCCTGAATCGCTACGGGAACAATCCCTGGCTGTGGTCTATTGACCTGATGAACGAGCCCGACTGGGTATACGAGAATGCAGAGTGCGGCCAGATACCGTGGGACCGTCTACAGGTGTACTTTGCCAAGGCCGCCAAGGCCATTCACGAGAACAGCCAGGTCTTGGTGACGGTGGGAATGGGGATGCCCAAGTATCAGAGTGGCAGTTGCTCCGGCTGGCAGGGGAACAAAATTGCCGATAGCGCCTTGCGAGCCCGAGTCAATGACCCCGACGTCTACATTGATTTTTACTCTTCGCACTATTATAACTGGCAGGCTCAGTGGTGGGGCATTCCGTTCTATCAGTCTCCCACAAATTACTACGGCGCCGACCTGGGCAAGGCGGTGCTCATAGGTGAGACGCCTGCTACAGGCTCCACTGGTCACACGCTGACAGAGGATTATGAAAACGCCTACCTCAATGGCTGGCAAGGTGTCATGGCATGGAAGTCAACCAGCGATTTCGACGAAATCATCGCTGCCACGAATGCCTTCCGCAATCATCACGACGAATTGGTGTTTCCAGGCGGCACTTTACCTTCCCCTACGCCGACACTCACATCCACACCTGGGCCGACGGCCACGCCATTCCCAGGTAGCACCTGCGCGGTGGATTACGTCGTTCAGAGCGATTGGGGGAGCGGCGCGACGATCAAGGTAACGATCCGCAATGACAGCGGTTTGGCCATCAACGGCTGGACGCTCACCTGGACCTTTCCCGGCAACCAACAGATCACCCAGGTGTGGAACGCCACCTACACGCAGAACGGGGCTTTGGTCTCGGCGAAGAATGTGAGTTGGAACGCCAACATTCCGGCCAACGGCGGGAGGGTGAATTTTGGCTTCAACCTGTCGTACAGCGGAGCGAACCAGAAGCCGACCGATTTTGCCCTGAACGGGCTTCCATGCCGTGCTTTTTTTGCCTACCTACCGGTGTGTTATTCTGCAGCAGCATCACCTTGAAAGGAACTCTGGCGAGGAGCACTCCCCAGGTGTGGGCAGCCGGTTCGCGCGGACGGCCAGTGTGCAATTGCTTGTCGGCGGAGCGCGCGTCTACCTGCCGGCGACGCTCAGGAGTCAGAAGTGACGAAGGAAACGCTGGAATTTTTTTACGCCACCGCAATGCCCGCCGCGCGTATCGGTACAAGCAACTCAACCGCGAGGCGCTGGGGCTGTGCGAAGAGAATGAACAAAGAAAACGCCTTCCTGGTTGTCCTGATTGTCGCTATCGCCGTTGACCTGCTGGGGCCTTTCCTGTGGGCAACACGCTACCCCGGCTACAGCCACCTGCGCGAGAGCAAAATCGGCAACTGCGCTGGAGATTTCTTCTGCCTGTCTCTTATACACATCTCCGAGCCCACG
>JAOAAG010000070.1 GCA_026418995.1 Anaerolineae bacterium | reverse complement strand
AGGATATTGCGTGCGCTGCGCCACAAGGCGTTCCCGTCCCCGGTCCAGCACCGTGTAACCACGGGGCATTGACCTGATGAGAGGGAAACTGTCACTCCGTTACCCCGGCCGTGCAACGATACAGAAGTTGCCCTCTCCAGGATTTTAGGGTAATATATGCGCATCGTCTGTTCCAACCCTTATTCCCAACCCAAGAAAGGAGAGCCATGTACCACAAAATCATCCTGGTTGGTCACCTGGGCCGTGACCCCGAAATGAGGTACACACCTTCAGGGCAGCCGGTCACCACCTTCTCCGTCGCCACCAGCCGCAGGTGGACAGATAGCGACGGCCAGCAGCGGGACGAAACGGTCTGGTGGAATGTCACCGTGTGGGGTAAACAGGGCGAGTTGTGCAATCAGTATCTGTCCAAGGGGAGGGCGGTGCTGATTGAAGGGCGTATCGGGGGCGACCGCATGCCCGGTGCGGGCAACTCGGAGCAAATCGTCCCCCACGTCTGGCAGGGGCAGGATGGACAGCCACGCGCGCGCTTTGATGTGACCGCCCTGACCGTGCGCTTCATTGGCGCGCGCGGCGTCGAAGCGCCCGAAGTGCTGTCGCCAGAGGAGGAACCCCCGCCCGACATCGCCGAGAACGAGATTCCGTTCTAGCATGAGTGGCAAAGTGACAGTCACCTCAGAGGTGACTGTCACTTTGTGTGCAAGGAGCCCACATGTCTACGCTGCTGCTCAAACACGCCGACCTGCTGGTTACTATGGAGGCAATGGGTGAACGCCGCATAGAGGACGGCGGACTGCTCGTGCGAGACAACATGATCGAGCAGGTTGGCCCTACTTCAGAACTCCCCCCTGTTGCTGACCGCGTGATAGACGCGCGGGGCATGCTTATCCTGCCGGGGCTGATCAACACCCACCACCATCTCTATCAGACCTTGACGCGGGCCCTCCCCGCTGCTCAGGATGCCCCCCTGTTCCAGTGGCTCAAGACGCTCTATCCAATATGGGCTAGGCTGACCGGTGAGGCTGTATACGTCAGTGCGCTGGTGGGACTGGCAGAACTGATGCTCTCCGGCTGTACCACCTCGTCCGATCACCTCTATCTCTACCCTAACGACTGCCGGATTGACGATGAGATCCGTGCGGCACAGGAAATCGGCATACGCTTCCACGCCTGCCGTGGCGCGATGAGTCTGGGGGAGAGCCAGGGAGGGTTGCCGCCGGACTCCCTTGTTGAGGACGAGGAGGCTATCCTGCGCGATATGAGACGGGTGATCGAGACATACCACGACCCCTCGCCGGGCGCGATGGTGCGCATCGGCATCGCGCCCTGTTCCCCCTTCTCTGTTACCCCTCACCTGATGCGAGAATCGGCAGCGCTGGCACGCTCCTACGGTGTGCGTCTGCACACCCACCTGGCTGAGACGCTGGACGAGGAGCGCTTTTGCCTGGAGCGGTTCGGTCGCCGTCCAGTTGAGTATGCAGAGGAGCTGGGATGGATGGGGGAGGATGTGTGGCATGCTCACTGCGTGCACCTCAACGACGCTGAGGTGGGCCGGTTTGCCCGCACACACACCGGGGTGTGTCATTGCCCGAGCTCCAACATGCGGTTGGCCTCCGGCATCGCGCCAGTGCGGGCTTATCTCGACGCCGGGGTGAAGGTAGGATTGGGAGTGGACGGCTCTGCCAGCAACGACTCCTCCCACCTGCTGGCCGAGGCGCGTATGGCGCTGCTATTGCAAAGGGTTAGAACAGCTCTGCTCCCTGCCAGGGGCAACGGAGGCCCTGGCCTGAGCGCACGCGAGGCACTGTGGCTGGCAACACGGGGTGGGGCGGCGGTGCTGGGACGCGATGATATCGGCCAGTTGGCTCCAGGCAAGGCTGCCGATTTCATTGGCTTGCGGCTGGAGCGCCTGGATTACGCGGGCGCCCTGCATGATCCACTGGCTGCCCTGGTCTTCTGCTCGCCCCAGCGGGTAGACCTCGCCGTGATCAACGGCCGGTTGGTCGTGGAAGATGGACGCCTGACAACGGTGGACCTGGAGCCACTGATCGTGCGGCATAATCGGATCGCTCGCGCGCTTATCGCTTCGTGAGCGCCTCAGCGGGCCACTCCAGGGGCACCGTTTCCCCTCGCAGCTTCCCAGGGATAGCACCGGGGCCCGTGAGGCGGGTTCTTCAGCCCGCCCAGCCAGCATGGAAAGGCTGCTTTGTGGGGGTGAAAACCCGCTCACGCCAGAGTGGGAGCCACCCTGCCATGAGGATTTGCTTTTTAAGGCCACATGGGATATGATATGCTCGGCTGCTATCTTCTACCAGATGACATGTTGCGATGCCTGACATCGAACGTCCTGATCTGGAGGGTCTACCCGCGCCCGTGCGGGCTTACATCGAGGCCCTGGAGGCGGAACTGGCCAGGCTTAAAGAGGAGCGGCGGGCTACCGTCCAGGCGCGGAGGGAGCGGGCAGTTACTCAAGGGGAAGCTGACTCCTTGCCTGCCGAACCGGCTGAGCCACCGACACCGCTCAGTGTCATCACGATCAGCCGGTCGGGTGTGGCCAAGCGTACCCCGCGCCACCTTTATGCTCGTCAGCGACGCGGTGGTATGGGCATCTTCGATCTCGACACCCCTGAAGAGGATCCCCCCGCCTTTTTGATCATTGCTGATGCGAGCCGGAGCCTGATCCTGCTCACCGACCAAGGACGTGCCTTTCGCATCTCCCTGCTCGAGCTGCCAGAGGCGCCGGTACGCGCCAGGGGAACGCCTCTCCTGGCCCGCTTTGGGCTCAACCAGGGTGAGCGCCTGGCCCTGGCTTTCCCCGACCTGGGCGGCCTCTACGTGGCCCTGCTGACCAGGCGCGGCTACGTGCTCTGGTTTACTGGCCACCTCTTCGGCGAGAAACTGCTCCCCGGCACCGTACTCTACGATGTGGCGAAGTTTTCCCCGCCTGTCTCTGCATGCTGGTGTCGCGGGGATGAGGACCTGTTGATAGCTACCCGGAGTGGGCTGGGTATCCGCTTCGCGGCCCGCATGGTGCCGACCCGCGGCTGCCTGGGCATACGCCTGGGGCGAGATGACGAGGCAGTGGCAATAACCGCCGTGCGGGAGGATGACCAGCTCTTCCTGCTTGGGGCGGATGGCCGTGGTGCCCTGCGCACGGTCTCCGGTTTCCATGCCAACAAAGCGCCCGGCGCCAGCGGCAAGGTGGCGATGAAGACGGAGCAACTGGTTGGGGCCTCGGTGGTCGGCCGGGAAGATGATATCTTCATCATCTCCCGCCTGGGTAAGATCATACGTTTCTCCGCTGCTGAGCTACTGCCGAAGGAGGGGGCTGTGCAAGGGGTAAACTGTATCTCCCTGCGGGGAGACGAGGCGGTCGCAGTGGCCGTGTCGGGTGCCGGTCACCCTGGGAAGTGACTGTCACCTGAGGCAGGTGAGGAGTGGCAGATGGAGGAGATCACCTATCTTCCTGTGGACGTGGTGGCTAGCTTCATGTTCGATGTGTTCCGCAGGCTGGGCGTGCCGGAGGAAGACGCCCGTATCTGCACCGACGTGCTGATCACTTCTGACCTGCGGGGCATTGAGTCGCATGGCGTGGGCCGCCTCAAGTATTACTACGACCGCATACGGGCCGGGGTACAATCCCCGACAACCGAGTTGAAGATAGTCAAGGAAACGGAGACCACGGCCGTAGTGGATGGACAGCACGGGATGGGGCATGTCGTTGCCTACCGCTCGATGCGTATGGCAATGGATAAGGCCAGGAAATACGGCCTGGGAGCGGTCGCAGTGCGCAACTCGACCCATTTCGGCATCGCGGGCTACTACCCGCTGATGGCAGCCCGCGAAGGGATGATGGGCCTGGCTGTGACCAATGCCCGGCCTGCTATCGCCCCCACCTTCAGCACGGAGCCGATGCTGGGCACGAACCCCATCGCCTTCGCGGCGCCTTCGGACATGGACTACCCCTTCTGCTTCGATGGTGCGACCTCGATTACCCAAAGGGGCAAGATCGAGGTGGCGGTCCGGGCGGGAAAACCCATTCCCGAGGGCTGGGTGGTTGACGGGCAGGGCAATCCGCTCACCGACGCGCAGGACATTCTGGATGGGCTGGAGCGGGGAGTGGTCGCGCTGCTCCCTCTCGGAGGCGCCGGGGAGTTGATGGCCGGATACAAGGGCTACGGCCTGGCGGCGATGGTCGAGATTCTTTCGGCCTCCCTGTGCGCTGGCGTGTTTATGAAGGACCTGCTGGGGATCGCCCCGGATGGCTCGCGACGGCCGTATATGCTCGGCCACTTCTTTTTGGCTATCCACATTGAGCATTTTATTCCTCTGGAACTCTCCCGCAGCATTACCGGCGGGATTATGCGGGCGCTGCAGAATGCGCGCAAGGCCCCAGGAGAGGCGCGCATCTATGTAGCGGGGGAAAAGGAGTATGAAAGTGAGCAGCGTGTCCGCGCGCAGGGTATTCCTGTGAACCGTAATCTGCGCCGCGAATTGCAAATTATGCGGGACGAGCTGCAGATAGCCGGGTACGAGGATTACTTCTAGGCGCGGTACCGGCCTGGTTCGGTGGGCGAGGGTATCGCCGAGAGCCACGGGTGGACAGATGAGGTACAAAGTATGCCCTGCTGACTTTATCGTCGAGGAACAGGTCAGGCCTCGCTTTGTACCGGCGGGTGCTTTTGCTGTGTACCGCGTGCGTAAGCGCGGCATCACCACTTTGCAGCTCCAGGCACAACTGGCACGGATGTTGGGCATTACCCAGACGGCGGTGGTGTGCCCGGCCTTGAAGGATAAACGGGCGCTCGCTGTGCAACACGTATCTATACGTGGCGGTGGCCCGCCGCACCTGGTCGGCAAGGGCTTTGAGGCACATCTGCTGGGCCACACCGAGCGTCCTCTGACTCCCTCGGATGTGCTTGCCAACCGTTTCACCATCACCGTACGTGACCTTTCCCCCACTGAGGTCTCCCACATTCAGAGGAGGGCCGAGCAGATATCTCAGTTCGGTCTCCCTAACTATTTCGATGAGCAGCGCTTTGGCTCCCATGCCCGGGAGGGAGAGCACATTGGTAAACATATCTTACGTCGGGATGCGGCGAGTGCGCTGCGCGCCTATCTTACGCTGCCCTTCGTCGGCGATACGGCCGAGGCCAGGAAGTTCAAAGCCTTCGCCGCAGCTCAGTGGGGGGATTGGGAGAGGCTGTTTGGGGCCGCTCCTCGCCCCTCCAACTACCGCTCCATACTCACCTACCTGCGGGATCACCCTGCGGGCGGTGAGCACGAGTACCGCAAAGCGCTCAATCTGATCACGCCCCGACTGCTCAGTCTTTATCTGGCGGGCTATCAGTCTATGCTGTGGAATCGCATCGGGGGACGGTATCTGGTAGCACTGCTGGGTGAGTGCGTCGCATATGGTCAGCTCGAGGTTGCCGACGAACGCCTCCCGATATATTACCGGTTACCTGCACAGGTGGATCGAGGGATAGCGATCCAGCTTCCTAATCACCGGGCCGTCTATACCGACCGAGGATTGTCCGCCATTGTGGCACACGTTCTGGCCGAGGAAGGGTTGACCTTGCAGGATCTCAAGGCGCGTATTCTGAAGAAGGCCTATCTGCCGAAGGGCAAACGCGCCCTGTTCCTCTTTCCGCGGCAATTGGAGGTCTCGGAACCGACGACCGATGAGCGGTTTCCTGGTCGCAGCAAGCTCACACTACAGTTCACTCTGCCCAGGGGTAGTTATGCGACGCTGGTGGTGAAAGCTCTTGCGGTGTGAGGTGAAAATGAAGGTCACGGTCAATCGTACTCTGCTGGAGTTGGTGGAGGGGGATATCACAGAGCTGGAGGTGGAGGCCATTGTCAACGCGGCGAATGAGCGTCTGGCCCACGGCGGCGGAGTGGCTGGGGTGATCTCCCGCAAGGGGGGGCCGGTCATCCAGCAGGAAAGTGACAGGTGGGTGCGTGAGCATGGGCCGGTGCCCACCGGTTCTGCGGCGATCACCTCAGGGGGTGCGCTCAAAGCGCGTTATGTGATCCACGCTGTGGGTCCTGTCTACGATGGTACCCCGCGTTCGGCAGAACTGTTGGCCTCTGCGGTGCGTGCTGCTCTGCGCCTGGCCGATGAACACCATATTCGCTCCATCGCCCTGCCGGCCATCAGCACGGGCATCTTCGGCTATCCCATGGACCAGGCGGCCCAGGTGATGATCCGTACAATCATCGAGTACCTGAGCGGAGATACGCTGTTGGAGCGGGTTATGCTCTGTTTGTACGGCCGCTCGGCATTTGAAACCTTTGCCGGAGAGCTCAGGGCGCAGTGGGGAGGCTGAGCGCTGTTGGGGGGTCGTGTAGATGGCTCAACTGGTCAATCCCTACGTGGCGGGGCCGCCGGTAGGAGGAAGGGGATTCTTTGGTCGGCGGGAAGTGCTGGAGTGGATAGCTCAGCGGTTGAGCAATCCGCTCACGCGCTCGCTGGTGTTGTTCGGCCAGCGCCGCATAGGCAAGACCAGCGTGCTGCTTCAGCTCTACCGCCTGCTGCCGCCAGAGCTTTTCCTCCCCGTTTACTTTGACCTCCACGATCAGGCAGAGCGTCCCCTGGGCGAGGTGCTGGCCGAGATAGCCAGCGCAGTCGCCGAGCGGGCAGGTCTTGCCCTCCCCGACCCGACCCTGTTCGATGACCGGGGCCTCTTTTTCAGTCGTACCTTCCTGCCCGCGGTGTATGAAGCGCTTGGAGAAAGCCGTCGCCTCGTCTTTCTCTTCGACGAGTTCGGCATCCCTGGAGCGGTGAACGAAAAAGAGCTTCCGCCGACATCGGCCTGGCACTCCCTGTTCCGTTTTGCGCGTCGCCTGATGACCCAGGATCCCAGGCCGGCCTTTGTCTTCACCCTGGGACGCCGGGTTGAGGATGTGAACGTGGACTTCACTGCGATGTTCAAAGCTTCGGCAGTGAAGGAGATCTGGGTGCTGGAACGCGAAAGCGCCGAGGCACTGGTGCGCCAGGCGGAGCTGGGCCACACCCTCCAGTTCACCGACCAGGCGGTGGCGCGTGTTCTGAGCTTCACCGCCGGCCATCCCTATTTCACTCAGTTGCTCTGCTGGCATCTCTGGGAGCAGGCCTATGCCTCCAACCCGGTCAGGATACCGCGTATCGGTGTGGAGGAGGTGGAAGCGGCTGCGGCAACTCTGGTGGACACCGCGGAGCAACCCTTCACCTGGCTCTGGGAGGGGCTCAGTCTCGCCGAGAGAATTTACGCTATTGGGCTAGCCGGGCTGGCCGGAGAGGGGGAGGTCGTCGCCGAGGAGCGGGTGTTGCAAACCCTGGCCGATCATGCCGCCAGGTTGTGTACGCGTGAGGTGGAGCTACGGGCGCCGCGCGACCTGGTCAGACGGCGCGTCCTGGAGCTGGTCGAAGAGGGCGAGCATCGTTTCACGTTGGAGCTGCTGCGTCGCTGGGTGCGGCGTCGCTATACGCTCGACGACGCCAAGGAGGAGCTGGATCGCGTGGACCCGCTGGCGGATGAGCTGTTCGGCATCGGACAGGAATTCTTCCGCCGGGAGCAGTGGCAGATGGCCGAGCGTTACTTTCGGGATGCCCTCGCGGCCTATCCTGACCACTTCCGGGCCCGGCTGCGTCTGGGGGAGACTTTGCTCAGCCTCTCCCGCCCTGATGAAGCGGTCGCCGAGCTGGAGCGAGCGTACGAGCTGGACCGCAAGGAGGCACGTGTGGCGCTTACCCGTGCTCTAGTGGCACAGGCCAGAGCACGTGAGGAACGCGGTGATGAGGATGGCGCCCTGGCGTCCTGTGAACGGATCTTGCAGGTCTCCCCTGGTGACTATACAGCTCAGCGCATTCGCAACGGTATTCTGGCGCGACGGCTCGAAACGCAGGCACGCACCTTTGAGCAGTCCGCACAGTGGGCCCAGGCCGCGGCAATTTACGAGCGGCTGATGCAGCAAATCCCTGATGGGGAGAGGGTAGAGGAATGGCAAGCAGCCCACGAACGCTGCCAGAAAGAGCTGATGCTGGCTCGTCTCTTCACCGAGGGGCTGGCTGCTCTGGAAAAGCGGCGCTGGCAAAAGGCACAGCAGGCCTTCGCTGAGATCGTACGTGAACGCCCCGATTACAGAGTGGGCAAACGTTTGGCTGCGGGAATGCTGCTGCGAGCCGTGCAGCAACGCCCCATCAGGCTGCGCCGTAGCTATGGCGGCCTGCTGGCCATGCTCGCCATACTGGTTATCATGGCACTTGCCGCTGGGGCCTGGTATATACGCCCCTGGAAGGGATCACTGCCGGTGTCGTTGCCCGACCACTGGAAACTTGTCCACACCTATCGCCTCGATACCGACAGCGATGGTCATGAGGAGTGGGTGGTACTCTACCGCTTTGACCTCTCAGAGGGAAGCGGGGAGGAGGGCAAGCCGATCGGCGGGATCGTCTACCGGACCGAAAATAGCGGCACCGTGCTGGTCGGTTATGAGCTCTGGCCGCGTGAAGGAGAGTACCTGTGTGAGTGCGAGTGTCTCGTGGCGATGGAGGAGCTCCTTTCGGGACTGGCTGGCCCCGAGCTGGTGGTGCGGGATCGTTGCGATGGCCGCACGACCCGGCTTTCCCTCTTTTCCTGGGATGCCACCAGGAAGGAATATGTGCCGAGGGGCCACTTTGTGGGTAGCCGCGTCGAGGCCGGTCGCGACGAGGTGACGGTCGAGCAGCGGCTGCCCCATCGCGCCCAGTTGGCCCTGCGCCAGTTCTATCGTCCTCTGGAGGGGAGAACCTACTATCAACCTGGGGAACTCGGAGTGCTGGTGATGCCAGAAAAGTACGAGCTAGCTTTCTACCACGAGGAACCTGCCGATGTCCTGCGCTCCCCGTATCCCGAGAAGGTGGTGCTGGCTTTCTATAACCACTACGGCGATGAGGCATGGGTGGAGAAGTTATTTACGCCACAGGGATGGGCACGGGTGGCCGGGTGCAGTACCGGACTGTGCGGCTGTAGCCTTTCTTCCGACGAGGGCACGCGCGTGCGCGTGACCGATCTACGGGCCAGAGAACATACCGCAGAACAGGCCGTTTTTGACTTCAGTGTGGTCTGCGAGCCTGATGGTCGTGAGCCGGAGGATGAGGCGACCGTGCGGTGGTATCTCGTGCGCCAGGATGGGCGCTGGTATTTGGATGGCGCCGAGCTGAGCGGGCGGAGGAGCGAGTGAGTGGAGCCGTCGGCTCCCGCAGAGGATTTTCCGCCCCCCGTTTCCGGTGTATAATTGAGACGAAAGGAGAAGCCGCGGTCGAGTAAGGTGGAGGTATATGCGTGGAGGAGCACATTCTGCTCGTTGAGGACGATGAGTCCCTCTCCCGAATGATGCGTCTGCAACTGGAACATGCTGGCTATCGGGTCACCACCTGCAGGACCGGCGCAAGTGCGCTGGAAGCGGCCCGACAGTCGGAGCCGGACCTGATTCTTCTCGATATTCTCCTGCCCGATATTGACGGCTGGACCGTCTGTGAGCAACTGAGGAAAATTACCGATGCCCCCATTATCTTTTCCACCGCCCTGGGATCTGAACGGGATGTGGTGCGAGGACTGGAACTGGGCGCTGACGATTATATGATCAAGCCGTTCAGTTACAAGGAACTGCTCGCCCGGGTAAAGGGCGCTCTCCACCGTGCGCGGCGCGAAGCCACGTACGGCAGGGTCTACAGGTTCGGACGTTTGTTTGTGGACCTGGAGAGACGGGTAGTCAAAGTCAACGGTGAACATGTCCTGCTGACCCCACTGGAATATAAACTGTTGGCCGCACTGGTCGAAGAGGCCGGTAAAGTCGTTGATTACGAGACGCTGCTCCGGCGCGTGTGGGGTGAGCAGCATGAGGGCAGTAAGGAGTATCTGAAGTTGTATATCTGGTACCTCCGCAAGAAGCTCGAGATGGACCCTTCCAATCCACAGTTGATTTTGACGGAGGAAGGGATGGGATATCGTCTGGTCGCTCCCTCTGAACCGCGGCCGTCCCCTGGAGACAACGGATGATATCTATCCTGATCCCACAGCTTCAATGGCCTGCTCCCTTTCCTCAGCGCTGGGAGTTCGACCTGCTCTCGGCGTTGATTGGTGCAGTGGCAGCGCTGCTGCTGGCCGGGTTGGCCTACCGCTTCCGTGACATCCTGCGTCGCTATGGGGAGGGCCTGCTCGCTCCGCTGGCGCAGTTGTACAGTCTCCTCCAGGTCGGTGCAGTGGGGGATTACCTGTCCCAGGTCGCCAGGCGGGCAAGTGCTACTGCCGTTCCCGTGCCAGGGGTCCTACTGGAGCGGCTCTTTGTGGCACCAGAGCTGGTCTCCCTGGTCCCTCTCCAGCCCTCGGATACGGACGCCGAATCCGTCATCTCCACCTGTCCGACTTTCCCGCCACGCCGCCTGTTCAGTGGCCCTCCCAGACTGGCCGTCCTGGGTGAGAACGGAGCTGGCAAATCGGCCTTGCTGGCGTACATCGCCCTCGCCTGTGCCCGGCCCGAGGATGGGGGATTAGCGGGGATAGTGCCCGAGGAGGTGCGGAAGAGATTACCGCTTTACGTCTCGCTTGCGTCCGTGGAGTGGGATAAGGTAGCGCCCCCAGTGGACAGGCTCGTGGATGCGGCGATAGCATGCGTCGAGGCCGATAAGAGTGTGAGTAACACCCTGCGCCGTTTCCTGAAGGCCGGTCAGGCAGTGGTACTGGTGGATGGATGGGAAGAAATAGACTCATCGCAGCGTGCTCAGGCGGTGTTGTGGCTGACCGAACTGTCCACCACCTTGCCGGGTAACCTGTGGGTAGTCGCTGCTGGGGCCAGGGGTTACGCCCCCCTGGTCGAGGCTGGTTTTGTGCCCCTGAAACTGGCAGCCTGGGATGCCAGGAGGGCAGAGCAGCTTGCCAGAAAGTGCATGGAGACCTTTCTCCCCCCGGATGAATTCAAACCCGCCACGCTGCGCCGTCTGGTGGCCCTCCTGCGTGATGGGGTCTACAAAGGGGTACCGCCTCTGGAACTGGTGCTCAGAGCGTATGTCTATCTCTCAGATGGGAATGTGCCAGCCGGGCGCGTGGCACTCTACGACCGGGTGCTGGAACTGACGCTGGGGCGCGAGAAGGAACCCTGGCTGTTAACCGTGTGCCGGGTGGTACTGGGGCAGGTGGCGCTGAGTATGTTGCAGAACAAGCGTTCCGCTGTGAGTCGTGAGGAGCTTGAAGCCGCCATTACGGCAGCCCTGCCTCCGCTTGAGGAGGCCTCGGCCCGCCGCGGGGTCTCGTCCGTGTGGCGCGCGCTGACTGGCAAGGAGGGATTGCTCCGCAAGGCAGGCGCCGACCGCTACAGCTTCGTCCACCCTCTCTGGCAGGCCTATCTGGCGGCCCGGCAGATGGTCGCTATCCCCTCGCCGGGCCTTGGCGAGCGGCTCGACGATCCTGCCTGGGCTGAGACGCTCCGTTTCTATGCGGAAGTTGGCGACATGGGGCCACTGGTGGCGGAGTGGCTGCGCGCCCCGGATGACCTGTTCCGCTCCCGCCTCCGTACTCTGGGTGGCTGGGTCGGGGCGGCACCGGACGGGGCCACGTGGGCCACTCACGCGATGGCCGTGTTGGCACGCGCCTTTTTGCAGGCCGGCCAGTCCCCCGTACTGCGCAGACAACTGGCGCAGGCACTGGCTGTGGCCGGTATCCCTGGTATCACTTATCTGTTTAAACAAGCGTTACAGCACCCTGACGCCGGGGTGCGTGCGGCTGCCGCGCTCGGACTGGGGAGAGTGGCCGGCGAGGCGGACCTGCCAGTGCTCGAAGCGGTGCTCAGGGACAGAGACCCCGCCGTGCGCGAAATGGCTGTACGCGGGCTGGCCTTTCCGGGCACAGACGCGGCGAGAAAGCTTTTGGAGCGCATTGTGGAAGCCGGGGACGAACGGCTCAGCCCGATAGCGGCCGAGGTCCTGGTCGAGTACGGCGAGGAGGGCGCCGAGTTCCTGCGCTCAGCGGCAACCGCTGAGGACGCCATGGTGCGCCGCGCGGCGGTGATAGGATTGGCTCGCCTGGGGGAACGGGAGTTGCTAACGCGCATCGCGCGCGAGGATGAGCAATGGATCGTGCGCTCGGCGGCACAGACAGCCATCGAAATAGCAGAGCAGGAAGAGGACACCCTCGGGCCAGCTCCCTTGCCTGACCCGGCGCAATTGGGCTGGCTGATCGCGTGGGCCGCTAGCCGTGGTGAGGGAGTGGGACTGGGCCAGGCGGCCCATCAGATGCTCCTGCGGGCCGCTACCGAAGGCGACACCGCAGTGCGTATTGCCGCTGCCCACACGCTCGCCTGCATCGGCCGCCCTGAGGATGTTGAGCCCTTGCGCTCTGCCCTGAGCCACTCCGACCCAGAGGTGATAGAGGCTGTGCTTGAGGCCCTGGCCGAGATCGGGAGGCGTTACGAGCTGAAAATCGGGTGACGCTCGCTACGTGGTGTCGGCCCTGGTGAGCACGATCACCCCGTACGGAGCCAGCCGCACCTCACCCTTGATTGTGAATCCGCTCAGATGTTCACGGGCGGGCCAGGGTAAGTGGACCGTCTGCTCACCATTGACGTGATTGATGATCACAAAGATCTCCTGCCCCCCCTCGGCTTTCACCAGTTTACGCATTTCCACCCCTGGCGGGGTTTCCAGCTCTGGCCTGATACCGGCCATCAGGAGCACGCGATTGATAAACGCCTGCTGAGCCGCATCGTCGAGATAGGCGCCCACATAGTAGACCAGGCCCGTGCGCCAGACATTCACCGCGATGGCGATCTGCCCGTCCAGCCAGCCGTTAGACGGCCCGTAATGGGCAATGGGCGTGGTATAAGTTTGCTCTATCTTCTTTAACCGCTCGGCCCAGAGGCGCGAGACCCCGGAGAACCAGTTACCTTTCACGGGCACCGGTTCATCCAGGGCATAATAGTCCTCAACTTCAACCCCGGCCAACTCGGCCAGCGGCCCCGGCTGGCGTGCGGGCAACAGAGCGTTATACTCGTCCTTCATCGCACAGCGGGGGGTCAGGATCAGGCGGTTCCCCCGTGCGACAAAACTTTTCAATTCCTCCACCCGCGTCCCGGTCATGATTAACAACGCAGGAGCGATCACCACTTTGTATCCCTGAAGCGGCGCATCAGCGGAAATGATGTCTACCGGGATGTTGCGGGCGGCAATGGGCCGGTAGTAATGCAGTAGATGGGCCACGTAATCAAAATCGCGATGATGGGGCTGCCACTCCACAGCCCAGCGGCTCTCATAGCAATGGAGTATGGCCACACGCGCAGGGGCCGGGGCACTCCCCTCGAACAGAGGAGCCAGCCTGGCGAACTCCTCCCCCAGGCGCCGCACCTCCTCGTAGAAGGGGCGTGGCTGGCCTGACTGGTCTACAATCGTGCCGTGGTACTGCTCCTGCCCGTTCAATGCCGCACGCCACTGCCAGTAAAGTACTGCCTCGGCCCCGTGGGTCACCGCGTGCCAGGCCATAGCGCGGGCCTCTCCACGGTTGAGCGCGTTGTTAATAGCCGACCAGTTGACACAACCCGGCTGCGTCTCCATCACCCAGAAACTGCGTCGCTTGAACCCCCGTACCAGCTCATGAGCTGCGCCGCTGTTCAGATAATCGTTGTGGCCGCTGCCCACATACCAGTCCCAGGACGCTAGGTCCAGTTCCTCGCTCATCGCATAGTGGTCGTAGCCGTTGTACCAGCCCATGAAGTTATGCGTCACCCACACCCCTGGTCGCAGATGTGGGCGCAGCGCCTCGAGTTGCAGCCGCTGGAACTTACGATAGCTCTCGGTAACGAAACGCTTGAACTCCAGCATCAGGCCGGGGTTGTGCCCGCCGATGGGTATGGGAATCTGCTCCCAGCCCGAATAGGTCTGGCTCCAGTAAGCCGTCGTCCACCGCTCGTTCAGCGCCTCGAGCGTGCCGTATTTACATGCCAGGTAATCCTGGAACAGCCGGCGACAGCGGTCGCAGTAGCAGACGCGGTTATACTCATTATCGAGTTGCCACCCGATGACGTTGGGATGCTTGCCAAACCGCTGAGCCATCGCCCCGACGATACGGGCGGCAGCGGCGTGGAAGGCCGGTGCATTGACACAGTAATGGCAGCGGTTGCCATGCTGTACACGGCGGCCATATTCGTCCACCGCGAAGATCTCCGGGTACGCCTGGGTCAGCCAGGCAGGCGGAGCAGCAGTGGGTGTGCCCAGGACGGTCAGGATACCGGCCTCTTCCAGCAGCGTAATGGCCCGCTCAAGCCAATCGAAGCGGAACTCGCCGGAAGCTGGCTCAAGCGATGACCAGGCGAACTCCCCCATGCGCACCACGCTCAGCCCCGCCTCGCGCATCAGCCGGATATCCTCTGGCCAGCGCTCTTCCGGCCAGTGCTCCGGGTAATAGGCCGCGCCAAGATGGAGGACTGTCCGACTCATCCGGCCGTCCCCTCCCTTACCATAGCGCAGGCCGCTTCACGGATGGTCACCAGCTTGTAATCCCGGCTCCATCGGTTCACCGGGATGAGGTCCCATACCTGCGCACGCACATGCTGAATCCACTGTTCCATTGTGAGCAGGCAGGTGATCGTTCCCCCGCCACTGCCACCGGCCGCGGCGACGGCGATGACCGGCTTGCCAGCCAACCCTTTTACCGGGTCATCGCCGATACGTGTGCCCTCACACCGACGCAGCCGGTCGGTGAAGGATTTGGCCGACTCGCTCATCCCACCCCAGTACACCGGAGTAACGAGCACCAGCGCATCCGCAGCGATGACACGTGCATGGAGAGCCTGGAAATCGTCCTCGACCTGGCATTCGTGATAGGAAAGGCAGGTACCCCAACCGTTGTTACATGCCTGGCATGCGCCGATTTTTAGATCGTTGAGCCTGACTTCGTCGGCATGGCCGCCGGCCTGCCGGACTCCTTCAGCCGCAGCAACGGCGCATGCGGCGGTCAAGCCGTCTTTGTTAGGACTGGAACTAATGATGATGACGTTCATGTTTCCTCCTTTGGTGAGGTGACGGTCACTGTCAAAGTGACCGTCACCTTAGCTTTAGGCTGTCACCTGAGCTGTTACACGATCAGCTTGTCGGAGGCGGCGAACCTCACCTCGTTAACATCTCTATACAGACTGCGCAGGGAGTGATAAAGGCGGCGATAGCTTGCATATAGCAGGTTATACACGCCCGCATGTTCTGCCTGGGGATGGAATTCCCGCGTCACACGGATCACGCTTTTCAAAGCCTCGAAATCCGGGTAGATGCCCAGGCCGACAGCAGTGGTGAGCGCAGCTCCTACTGCTCCTGCCTCCTGAGGGTGGGCGGTCGTTTCCACGCGGCGGCCGGTGACGTCGGCGATGATCTGCATCCATGGCGCGCCCCGTGCTCCCCCACCGATGACGCGCAACACCGGCATCGGGAAGCCAAAGGTGCGTTCCACGATCTCGATCATCCAGCGCAGATTGTACGCCACGCCCTCGTAGACCGCGCGCAAGAGGTGCTCACGACGGTGATCAGCGCTGATGTTAAAAAACGTCGCGCGTACCCACGTGTCGGATACGGGTGCTCGCTCACCGTACATCCATGGCGTGCAGACCAGGAAGTCCGAGCCGGGAGGAATCGTCTCCACATCCTCATCCATCAGTGCATACACGTTAGGGATGGAAGGGTCCGCTTGCTCGTGGCGATAGAACTGGTCAGCGATCCACTTCAGACAGGCGCCCGCTGTTTCCATCTCCGCGAACAGCAGGGCCTTAGTGGGATCAGCGGAGTGAATGGCGGCGACGCCGTGTCGTCCGGTAGGGGTTTTGCGGGTGACAACACCGACCCAGCCGGAGGTGCCGAGCGAAATATGCCCATCTCCTTCCCGGACCGCCCCTGCACCGACCGCGGCCATCGGCGCATCTCCTCCGCCCCCGAAGACCGGTGTCCCTTCCAGCAGGCCACAATCTCGCGCGGCTGCTGTGGTCAAGCCCCCAACCTGGTCAATGGAACGCACCAGCGGAGGGAACTTCTCCATATCCAGCCCTACGTAGCGGATAATAGACCTGAGCCAGTCCTTCTTCTTCAGGTCCAGGCCGAAGGCGGAGGCACACGACCACTCAAAGACCATACGGCCAGTGGCGCGGTAAGTCAGATAACCGTTGACATCCAGGAAGCACTGCATCCGGTAGTACACTTCCGGCTCGTTTTCCTTGAGCCAGAGCAGTTTGGGGAGGCCGTCCTTGCCGGAGATCTCGGCGCCGGCGATGGCAGCGAAAACATGCCTGCCCAGAAATTTGCGCATTATGCGGGCTGCCTGCTCCGGGGCACGCCCATCCAGCCAGATAATCGCCGGGCGCAACGGACAACCATCGCGTCCCATCGGAACGATGCCCAACATCTGAGTGGCATAGACCATGGCCAATACATCGCGCGGCGCGACACCTGCCCGCTCCATAACCTGGCGCGTAGTGATCGCCACCGCCCGCCACCAATCCTCTGGGTCCTGCTCGGCCCAGTCGGGGCGAGGGTAGTGAATCAGGTAGGGATGAAAGGCGCGGGCCATGACCTCACCGCTTGTGCTCACCAGTATCGCCTTGCTACCTCCGGTGCCCACATCATGGGCGACTATGTATCCTTGGCTTGTCACAGTTCACACCCCTGCTACCTTGTTCTCACTCTCTTACGGGAGGTGCGCTACATATTGTGTGTGATGCCAACCGCCAGCCTGGCACTCACCAGGCGCGCGGCTCCCCGCAGAGCGACTGCGGCGGCCAATCCTGCTAGCACCGTCACGATGCCGGCTCCGGCGAAGACAACCTGCACCCCGATGAAATGGCCCAGCAGGGCCGAAAAGCTCTCGGCCAGAGCGGTAGCCGTGACCACGATCAGATTGACCGCGGCGAGTACCCGCCCGCGCATCTCGTCCGGAGACAGGGCCTGGGCGATAGTATCCAGCGCACCACGTGCGATCACAACGCACATGCCGGTGATGGTAATGCTGACCAGCACAACGATATAATTAGGGGCAAAGGCAAAGGCAATGATTGCCACTCCTGCCAGCGCCAGCATACCTCCCACGATGGTGTTCGTGGAAAGCCGCCGTGACAAACGATTAACCATCAGCCCACCCCACACAGACCCCACACCAAGCATGCTCATTGCAATGCCGTACTCGAGGCCGCTGGCCTCGAGTTGTTCCTTGAGGTGGGGAATGGCAAGCAGTACAATCGCACCAATGCCCAGCGTAGCTATAGCGGCGATAAGCAAGACGCGGCGCATCGCACGGCTCTGCAGGATGAATCTGAGCCCAGCCTTTAAATCTTCCCACACGCTGTGGCCTGCGGTGGCAGTCACCGCTCCCGCAGGTGGAGAAGGAATGTAAATGATGGCTATCACCAGGGCGGAGATAAAGAACGTGAGGCTGTCGAAAATAATCACGCCCGGCGCCCATAGCTCGACCATCACGCCAGCCACCGCGGGTCCCAGGATCATCGCGATAATGTAACTGCCCTGGATGAAGCTATTGGCGCTGATCAGCAACTCAGGTGCAACAATGGTGGGGATCGCCGCGTTCCGCGCTGGGTAGAAGAAAACCCCCACCAGTGCCAGGCCGGCAGCCGCCAGGTAGAGTATCCACAGATCACTGCTCCGACGCACCAGCAAGATGGCCAGCACAATGCCACCGCGTAGCAGATCAGAGCAGATCATAGTGCGCTTGCGGTTCCACCGGTCTGCCATCACGCCACCGACCAGACCAAAGGCGATCTGAGGCAGCGCAATCGAGATGGCCGGGATGAGCATAGCGATAGGGGACGAGGAGAGTCTGGAAAGCAACGTGATCACGGCTACCAGCAAGCACTGATCGCCGATTTGGGAGAGCAACTGGCCAGCCCACAGGAGACTGAAGCTCCTGTTGCGAAACAGCTCCCGCGTTGCTTCTCGCTGACGCAGGGCAGAGAGAGACGAACTCCCCTCCCCATGCTTATACGAGGGGCGAGTTTCGGAGGGTCTTCCCGACATAGGGTTTACCGGTTGCAGAAAAGATTCTCTGAGCCTGACAGCGCCTCTTGCCGGCCCTGAAGTAGTGTCTGCCCAAGCGCGATGCGAGACATTCCTTAGCCATCTTTAGAGCGGGAGGCCATTCCCTGGCAGCGACCTGGACAGTGGCTTGACCGCCGCGTTCGTCCCCTTTTTTCTTGTGGGCCAGACAGGGATGGACAATGCTTGAACTGGGTGGTGCGCGATCGGGCAGCCGCCCGGTCAGGGCGGGCCGGAGAGCCCCCTATGCCCACTACTATCCTCAGTCCGGTTTGACGGTGGAGAAAATGGCTCCCCCAATGGCTCCAAGCCCGGCACCGAGAGCCAGGCTGCCCAGACAGCAGAGACCGCCACCAATAGCCGGTGCCCATGTCCCCAAGGACCGGGCAAACTGCTCCGGGTCTATGTTAGCTTCCTGCAACTGTCTCAGTGTGTCCGCTGGCATACTGGATAGGATGTCCGCCACACTCGCCGTGCGCATCTGGATGAATATTACGATGGTCCACACCAGGCCGGCAAGTACTCCGCCGACCAGCCCGGCAATCGCTCCCGCTCCAGCACCGCTTCCGGCTGTACGTTGCGGCGTGAGGAAATACCCGGCCAGGACGCCAATGCCAGCATAGGCAAGCAGAGTCACAGGGCAGCATAAGCATGCAAGGCCCTCAATTTTGATTTGACTGAGCAATGTCAGTACGAGCATGATCGCAGCGCCGATCAGCCCTGCTTTTAGCCCAGCTTTTCCCATTGTAAGGCCCTCCTTTCAGTGGAATGAATTGTTAGGTAGCGGTCACTTTAGCGCGTCCCTTGCTTGGGGCGGCATAATTGTACACCCAAGTGCGGTTAAATACAACCGCCAGTGAGCGCATAGAATGGCCGCGGCTAACCACCGGGACAGCCGAGGCTTGTGCAAAGATATCGCGAGGCCCGGGAGAGTAGCGTTTTGACTTGGCTTATCGTGCATCATGCGGTATGATTATGGTGCGGTTCCCTCACAGGTTTAGACGCGGAGGGGCGGCGCGGCGATGCGTCACACCAGGGATGGCAACTCTTACTTCCGGGGGCGTGGGGCGCGCAGAGCTGAGGTGGGCTCGGTCCAGACATAGCAATGGGGCCGCAAAGAGCATCACCAGCCTCTGCCTCTCGGTATCTCTGTGCCGTTCCGCGTTAGGGTTTCACACTGTCGCGTCTTACGATTTGCCAACGAACAACCAGCAGACATCACGGAGGTGGAGCGACATGCGTAAAGTATTTTTCTTTTTGATCGGTGTGCTTTCGGGTGCCATCGTCGGGGGTGTGGCAGCGCTGCTGCTCGCTCCCTACTCGGGCGCCGATTTGCAGGAGCGAGTGCGTAGCCTGACAAGAGAGTTAATCGAGGAAGGTAAACGGGCCGCCGCTGCCCGCAGGGCTGAGCTGGAAGCTCAGCTTGAGGCATTTAAGAGAGGCACACCTGTCGTGATCGAGAGGAGGCACACGTAGCCCTATCCAGGAGATGTGATGACACTCTGCCAGGCCCGCAGCACCTGCTCGGCATCGGCCGGCGGGATCGGGGCAGTGCTATAACGAGCCTCCTGGTAAGCTACCGTAAGAAGCGAGAGGGCCTCACGATAATCCGGCAGCGCTGTACTGAGTGTCGCCAGATACTCGGCTGGCGTCTGACCGGGAAGCCGTGGCATACCCTGTGCCGTTCCCCACGCCAGGAGTGTCTGGTACGCCCGACGAATCTGAGCGCGTGGGTCGTCACCGCCAATGGGAATGAACAGCGGAGGCGCCGTGCTTTTTGTCTTGCGCTTGCGCTGGAGAAGCTGCGCCAGTTGTTCTTTCAGCAGTTGCGCCGAGATAATGAACTCACGCGTTTCCTCGACCTCCTCCTCGAACAGCGTTTTAAAGCGCCGGAACGCCAGTGCGAAGATCAGGACAATCGCCCCCAGCACCAGGACACCGGCCAGGATGTGCAGGCCCGCATAGACTTGTGGCGAAACATTCAGGTGCCCTGGTTCTATCTCCTTAAGTTGCTCTGCCAGGTCCTCCGGTGGGTTACCAAACTCCCACTCCTCCTGCCCACCCAGCGGGCGAAACAGCCGGGCCAGCCATCCCAGCAGCACAAACATCGGATAAGCCGCCACCATAAATACCAGGGCCAATGCCCATGCCAGCCATCCCAGAACTGTCGCCAGCACCGCCATCACCCAGGCTATGGCCTCGGGCGTGAGCAACTGAGCCAGAAGCAACCCAGCAGCCAACACGATACCGATCACCACGGCGACCGTGCCCAGCCAGTAGCGGTTCACTCCTAGCGATTGTCCGGTGCGGTTACCCTCGAAGTGCCGGGCGCTCTGCAGATTGGCGATAGCCATCGCTGCGAGGCCGAGGGCAAAGTACAGGAGGAGCACCACCAGCACCTGCCAGGGTGGCATCAACCCGGTGGCGTAAGCGATGCCCACACCTGTGGCCAGCATCACTGTGCCCCAGGTGAAGTCGGCGGTCAACCGGTCATAGTAGACACGCCCGCGGCCAATGTGGATGCCCGACCACCAGAGCCAGACCGTGATTAACCCTGTCAGGATAGCCGGGGCAGGGTCTCGCACCAGGAGGGCCAACCAGCGCAGCTCCCACAGAGCGGGGCGATCACCTCCCAGGCCCAGGTACAGGGTGAGCACAATAGCGATCAGGCCGCTGACCACGACAAACACCACAGCACGCCACGTTGACTTGATCACATACACGCCGCAGTGTGTGCATGCAATACTGGCAGCCAGGAGACCCAGGATAAGGAGGGGGCTAATCAGATCAGGGCGATAAGGCATCACCACGCGTGAGAAAAGGTGCACTAGCAGGCCTACCCACACTGTGCGCATAGCCGCCAGGGCGTAGGGCAACAAGCCCTCATCAATCCAGTTCCACTTGTAATCGGTCAGCCTGAACGAGTACATGGCCTGCCTTAATCGCTGCCATTCGGAGCGGGTGCGACCTCAAGCCAACTCAGCGTTGTGAGGGAGGGCTCGGACTCCACTAGCTGCTGGTACGTGGCACGGCCACCGATCCAGTACACCGCAAGCTCATCCGGCAGGTGTGCTGGCGCACGCTCTCCAATTGCCAGCAACGTAACTGGATGACCTCTCTGCTGGAGGTCCAGCAGAACGGCTATCAACTCATCATGTACCATCGCTGAAACGGCAATCACGGCTGTTCCGAAAGGTAGCCCGGTAGCTTCGACCTGCAACATACGCTCAAACGAGGCCGTCGCCAGATAGTTTATCCAGGCGAGCGTGTCCAGGATCTCAAACCAGCGGTCCGGTTTGCGGGAAGGGGGGAGGCGCACCAGGCCACCCGTCCCAAGGCGATGCGTATTGGCATACAATCCCACGGCCTCCCGTGCCTCCAGCAGATGGCGCGCGACCGAGGCCACCGCGATAGCTGCCAGCTCAAAGTACTCGGGGATATAGCCAGCCCGGTCGGTAGTACGGGCATTGAGGAACAGTGCCGATGCATGGGCGGCGCTGGGTTCAAACACTTTAGTCTGCAAGGCGTGGCGGCGCGCCGTCGCCTTCCAGTGGACAAAACGCGGGCTATCGCCTGGAACATAGGCGCGCACGCCCATAATGCGCAGCGGGTCCGGGGCGGTACGAAACCGGGTCTTGTGCTCGCCGAAGGGATAGGCAGCCGGCAATCCAAGCGCTGTCACTGACACCACCTTGGGGTAGACGATCAAGTGCTCGACGTCCGGTACCGTTGTCTCCTGGTACTTGAACCCGAAGATATCGCCGGAGCGCAACGCAGCCGGACCAAGCTCGAACGCACCACGCTGTACAGCGCGCAGACGGTAGTGCTTGCGTACCCGTTCGTAGAAGCGCACCGAGATCAGACTGGCCAGGATACAGCGGGCCGGCTTGTACGAAGGGTAAACTTTGCCTCTGGGAATCTCGATGCTGTTGGGGATCTCGTCTTCCACTCTCAGCCAGGCTAGCGGCAGCGGCTTGGCATTGACGACCTCAATCCACAGGTCGGTCTCCTCACCGACGAACATCCGCGTCGTGCCCAGGCGGCGGGTGTAGGTGACGTTAGCCAGCGCGTAACGGTCCCACAGCGCGGTGACACCGGCTACAAGCGCCAGCAGAATCCCAAGGAGAGACAACAGGGGGTTCCTGAAGAGAATACTTGCTCCGAACAGGAGGAATGTCAGTGCGTTAAGCGCTCTGGTCATACGGAGCTTCCACCGACCAGATTTCCTCAACCGGCACAGGCACTTCAGCGGCGATCTCGTCCAGGATATCACGCACAGCACGCCCGCGCACCCTGGCCTCACTGGTAGCGATGACGCGGTGCTCCAGAATCGGGTGTAGCAGAGATTTCACGTCGTCCGGGAGCACGAAGGCGCGCCCCTGAATGGCTGCCCGTGCCTGTGCAGCGCGGTACAGGGCCAGCGAACCCCGTGGGCTGGCGCCTAACCTGACCGCACGGTGGCGGCGTGTGGCGCGTGTCAGGCGCACAATGTACTCCTCCACCGCCGGGTGGACAAAGACCGTGCGGACCGCGCGTTGAATCTCGAGCACCTGCTCCGCACTCACGACAGGAGCGAGCGTGTCGAGCGGGTTGTCCTCACGAAAGCGCTGCAAGACCACGCGTTCCTCTGCCTCCTCTGGATACCCGAGGGCCAGCCGCATAAAGAAGCGATCCACCTGTGCCTCCGGCAAAGGAAACGTGCCTTCCAGTTCGATGGGGTTCTGTGTGGCCAGCACCAGGAAAGGGCGGGGGAGCGGGCGTGTGACGCCGTCCACCGTGACCTGGCGCTCTTCCATCGCTTCCAGCAGCGCTGACTGAGTGCGTGGGCCAGCGCGGTTGATCTCGTCGGCCAGCACAATCTGGGCCAGGAGAGGGCCGGGCCGATACTCAAACTCGCCGGTCTTCTGATTGTAGACGCTTACCCCAGTGATGTCAGAAGGGAGCAGGTCTGGGGTGAACTGGATGCGCTGGAAGCTGCATCCCAGTGAGCGTGCCAGTGACTTGGCGAGCGTGGTCTTGCCAATGCCAGGCACATCTTCGAGCAGCACGTGCCCTTCGCAGAACAGCGCGATCAGCAGTAACTCAACTACGTTGTCTTTGCCGACGATCACGCGCGCGATATTCTCTTTGACTTTTGTAGCGGTGTGTTGTGCCAGTGAAAGCATTATCCTCCTGCAGGTCGGCTACTATCTCGCCCCACGCTCCGCCGAAACAATGCCGAGCGCGCGCAGCCAACTGTCGCTCTCTTTCCCCAATCCTTCACTGGTGAAGCGATAGTCATGCTTACGGATCAGCTCGGCCAGCTCATTACGCAGCTTCGTCAGCGCCCGCCGCTGGAAATCCAGCAGCCGGTGCAGGTGACCGGGTTCCTCGACCAGCTCCAGTGCCCGCGAGAAGTGTGGCAAGCACAGGCCATCAGAGCTGTCCAGAGCCGCCGCCAGCTCCGGATCGTCCAGGTACTTGAGGAATGTTCCGATAGCGATGTCCTCCATCACCCGGCGATTGACGCAGGCCGGACATTCGGCAGTGGGACGCAATCGCCGCAGAAGCTCCTGAACATGATGGCGTGTGCCCCGTCCAGGCGGTTCAACGTTGAGTGCCTCCAGCACGGTGTTAAGCACATCACGCTGGATAATCGCCGTACCCAGCACCACACCACGTCCTTCGCTTAACATCCAGGCGTGGGTGTTGCAGTAACCGCGTGCGTTGCGTAGCTCCGCCCGCACCTCCCCGTCATTGACACGCTCATACATCGTGTTGTCCAGATAGCTGCGCACAAAGGCCAGTGAGACCCGGCATATTGGGCAGCCAGGTTTAGCGCTGGCCTCGAGCAGGTCGGAGTAAAGCCGGTCTTTTCTGAAAGGTTCCATAAGCGAGCCAGTTTCTTCAACCCTGAGGGTCACCCGCAAAGACTTCTTCCAATAGTCTCAGGGTCTCCAGCGCCTCTTCCTCTTCCAGCCGGCTGATGGCAAACCCGGCATGCACGATGACGTAGTCTCCCACCTGAGCCTCAGGTGTATAGGCCAGGCAGACTTCCCTCAGCACGCCTCCGAAGTCCACCTTGCCCATGCGCGCTAACGCGCTCGTGTCTTCGCTGATCTCAACGATCCGCCCCGGTACGCCCAGACACATAGCCTCGCACCTCGTTTCTCAGCCACTCAAACCAGGCTGCCAGTCCCTCTCCCGTTTTGCAGGAGAGGGGAAAGAAAGCCAGGTTAGGATTCAGAATCTCCACCCCCCGACGGAAGTAATCTATGTTGAAATCGAAAGCCGCCAGCACATCAATCTTATTGAGCACCAGCGCATCCACGTCCTGGTACATCACCGGGTACTTATAAGGTTTGTCGTCCCCCTCCGGCACACTGGCTATCAGGATGTTGCGGTGCACGCCCAGTTTGAAACCGGCCGGGCAGACGAGATTGCCAACGTTTTCGACAATCAGCAGGTCCAGTTCATCCAGGGGGAGATGGGCCAGCGCGCTTTGCAACATCGGCGCGTCCAGATGACAGGCGCCTCCGGTATTGACCTGGACGGTCACAATACCAGTGTTAGCAATGCGGTCAGCATCTATGGTGGTGGCGAGGTCCCCGTTAACGGCCCCGATACGGAATTCGGTCTTGAGCGCCTCGACTGTGCGGACGATCAGGCTGGTCTTGCCAGCGCCTGGCGAGGCCATCACATTGATAGCGAAGACGCCGCTGCGGTCCAGGCGAGAGCGGTTGAGCTCGGCCAGGCGATCGTTGGCGCTCAAAATGTCTTCCACAACTGAGACAACTTTTTTCACCGTCCAGCTCCCCATCAGATTGACGCGCGTCCGGCCTGGGATGGTTCAAATTCCGGGCACAACAGGGTTACACTTCGGAGGCCGATGCGGTTACGCAGTACGGCGCGGAATGGAAGCCCCTGCGACACACCGCACAGGCCACGCGGCGCACGAAATCTCTCAAGCACCCTGGCGCCCTGTGCGCTCTTTGCAGTTTAAGTGTAAACCTATGGTGCACCATCCCTCCGGTTTCCTGTGGCGCGCAAGCCTGGTCGCGCCACCCACGAGCCAAACGCCCATCCGGCGGCCGTACACAGGCCTTGCGGCTTCGGCATTATGCTACAATTGCGATAAAATGTCAACAGAGGGAGCTGCCGGGGATTGGGGAAGGCGCTACCACCAGGGGAGGAAAAAGGTCTGCGTCCTGCCCGTCAGGCCACCATACGTCACGACCACGTCCACCACGACCTTCTGGCCCGGGGTGGTGGGCTGGATCTCGAAGTAATGTCTTGCAAAGCCACTCTCATTAGTTAGCTCTTCAAAATCGAAAACCTGGTCACCTGCCGGGTACTTGACAGTGATTCTGATACTGGCACCCTGAATCGGCTGGTTACGCTGATCGGTCACATAGACAAATACGGTTTGACCACCCTCCCGCCCCGTGATGATGTAGCGTACCGTGGCGCTAACGTTTAGCCTGGTCACCGTTGGCTCAGGGGCAAGCGTTGTGCCTGGTAACTGCGCAGGTCCGGCAGGGGGATACTGGGGGGTCAGAGCCTCGGGGGGAATACCACCAACACGTTCCACATAGATTTGGCCCAGCGGCGTCAGGCGCATCCTGGGGGGAGAATACTCAGGATGCCACTCCATACGTGCCCGCTGGAAATACTGGACAATGAGACCGTTCTCGTACATAAACTCGGAGCGCGGGTAGCCGAAGATATCTATCCCTCCCTTGGCACGGAAGTAGTCTAGGAAGGAATAGGAAACCACATGGCCGGTCTCGGGGAAGTAATGGTGTAAGCGGCTGTTGAACCGTGGAATCTGCTCCGGACGGGCGGGAGGGAACTTGTATCCCAGTTCGTCCACGAGCAGCCCCAGCAGCACTTTGTAGGGATCGGGGTTGGTAGGGTGCCATTCCATACGGAAATTCTGGAAATACTGGACCCTCAGCCCCAGCCTCTGATCATCGAACGCCTCGGTGATAGGATAGCCGAAAATCTCGACGCCCCCCCGGGTCTTATAGAAGTCGAGGAAGGCGTCGCAAACGTAGTGTCTGGTCTCGACAAAATACTCGCATCTGCCACCCTGCAGCGATTGCCGGGGGTACGTGGCCGCTATACTACCGGTGAGCACAGCGATTGTTATAGCAAGGAGTACGGAAAAGCGCCGCTTCTCCATTAATCTAAGCCGCCCCTGCGAGTGAAGCGAATAAACTTGTGGCGACCGCTCCCCAGCGCCGAGCTGTGGGCCTGCAGCGGACCTTCCTGGCACAGTGTGCTGCTGCTTGGAGGCCGTTGGGGAATGAAACTACACGTATTATACCTGATATTAGGGGCACAGTCAATAAGATTTCATGCAGGATGCGCTATCGCTCTGGTGGAATGTGAATGTGCGTTATGATATCCCACATGTTTTGTGGTATAATCTCCCCGCAAACGATTGCGCAATCGTTTGCCGATACCTGCCTGAGGAGGTAAGTGCTATCGTTACCATGCGCGATGTCGCAGAGCGCGCTGGCGTCTCTGTGACTACAGTCTCCCACGTAATCAACGAGACCCGCCCGGTCAGTGATGCGTTGCGGGAGCGGGTGCTGGCCGCGATGAACGAACTCGGCTACCAGCCCAATCTCCTGGCCCGCGGGCTGCGGCGCGGAAAGACACATACCATCGGCATGATCGTTCCCGATAGCGCCAACCCCTTTTTCGCCGAGGTTGCGCGCGGCATTGAAGACGCCAGTTTCAAACACGGCTACAGCCTCATCCTCTGCAACTCGGATGGCGACCTGGAAAAGGAACTGTTCTACACCAACGTGTTGATCGAGAAGCAGGTTGATGGCATGATTTTCGTCGCGGCAGGGGTGAGCACGGAGCATGTCCAGGTCCTGCAGAAACGGAACTTGCCGCTGGTGGTGGTGGATCGTGACGTCCCCCACGTGACCGCAGACACGGTGCTGATTGATAACGCCTACGGAGGCTGGCTGGCAACACGCCACCTGATTGAGCTGGGCCATCGCCGTATCGGCTGTATTACCGGCCCCTCCGAGGTCACTCCCAGCGCCGAGCGCGTCACCGGCTACCGGCGGGCACTGCTTGAGGCGGACATCCCCGTGGACTAGAGGCTCATCCTGAAGGGCGACTTTCAGTACGAACGTGGCTACCAGGCGGCCCGCCAGCTCCTGGGCATGGACGACCCACCGACCGCTATCTTCGCCTGCAACGATCTGATGGCCATCGGCGCAATCAGCGCTGCCGTGGAGATAGGGCTGCATGTGCCGGTGGACCTTTCAGTTGTCGGCTTCGACGATGTGCGGCCAGCCTCCTTCACCAATCCCCCTCTCACCACGGTTGCCCAGCCCAAGTACGAGATGGGAGTGGTGGCAGCTACGCTGCTACTGGAGCGCATACAGGACCGCGACATGCCGCCGCGCAGGCAACTGCTCGACATTGACCTCCTGATTCGGAAGTCAACTGGTCCGGCGAGCGTATCCTTGCGAAACGGGAGGTAGTGTATGGCTGTGCGTATCACAGTGGTCGGTAGCCTGAATATGGATATGGTCGTCCGTGTGCCGCGCCTGCCCCGCCCTGGGGAGACAGTCATCGGCAGCGACTTTCGTACCATACCGGGGGGCAAGGGCGCCAATCAGGCCGTGGCCGCTGCCCGCCTCGGTGCCCAGACTTCGATGGTGGGCCGGGTGGGGCGCGATGATTTTGGCCGCCTGCTGCTCGATAACCTGGCGGCGGCCCAGGTGGATCATCGCTTCGTGAGGCAAGATCCAGGGGCACCCACAGGCGTCGCTTTCATCGAAGTAGATGATGCCGGCAAAAACAGCATCGTCGTCGCCTCCGGGGCCAACGCGCGCCTTACGCCGGCCGATGTGGACATCGCCGCAGCCACCATCACCGCTGCCAGCGCGTTGCTCCTGCAATTGGAAATCCCGCTGGAGACTGTGGCTCGCGCCGCAGCAGTGGCCCACGCTGCCGGCGTCAAGGTCATCCTGAATCCGGCCCCGGCCCGCCCTCTACCCGCCGAGCTCCTGGCGCTGGTGGACGTGCTGGTCCCTAACGAAAGCGAGACAGAAATCCTGACCGGCTTGCCCGTCGGCAGCCAGGCCGAAGCAGAGAGGGCCGCGCTAACGTTGCTGGAGGCTGGTGTGGGCGCCGTCGTCCTGACGCTGGGCGAGCGCGGCGCACTCCTGGCACAGGATGGCAGGACACAGACCTTCCCCGCCTTCGAGGTAAAGCCGGCAGATGTGACGGCGGCAGGTGACGCGTTTCTGGCCGGCTTTGCCGTGGCCCTGGCCGAAGGCAAACCGCTAGCCGAAGCGGTACGCTGGGGGAACGCAGCGGGTGCCCTTGCTACCACCAAACTGGGCGCCCAACCTTCCCTGCCCACCCGTCAGGAGGTAGAGAGGTTGCTGGCCGAAGGGGTCACCAGGCCGGTACCGACAGGCAAGGGATGAAGAAGGATGACGATACCTGCTGACTACGAAGAGCGCGTCTATGCTGGCGTCCTGGGCAAGATCATTGGCGTCTACCTGGGCCGCCCGTTCGAGGGATGGACACACGAACGCATCCTGGCCGAACTGGGCGAGGTCTGGTATTACGTCCACGAGCGGCTCGGCAAACCGCTGATCGTCACCGACGACGATATCTCCGGCACGTTTACCTTCCTGCGCGCGCTGGAGGATTACGGCTATCCCCGTGACCTGACCCCGGCGCAGATCGGCCAGACCTGGCTCAACTACCTGATTGAGAACCGCACGGTCCTATGGTGGGGCGGCCTGGGCAACTCGACCGAGCACACTGCCTATCTGCGGTTGAAGAGCGGCGTCCCTGCTCCGCAGAGCGGCTCGATGCAGCTCAACGGCAAGGTCGTCGCCGAGCAGATCGGCGCACAGATTTTCATTGACGGCTGGGCGATGGTCGCGCCGGGAGACCCGGAACTGGCCGCGGACCTCGCCCGCCGCGCTGCGAGCGTCAGCCACGACGGCGAAGCCATCTACGGCGCGCAGGTCATCGCCGCGCTGGAGGCACAGGCGTTTGTCGAGCCGTGCCTGGACCGGTTGCTCGACGTGGCGGTTACGTTCATCCCCAGGGACTCAGTCATCTACCGGCTGATCGGCGATCTGCGCGAATGGCGTGTCCGCGAGCCGGACTGGCGCAAAGCGTTCGGCCTGCTCGCCGCGCAATACGGCTACGACAGGTACGGCGGTAACTGCCACATCGTGCCCAATCACGGCCTGGTCATCCTCAGCCTGCTCTACGGCGACGATGACTTTCAGAAGACGTTGATGATTGTCAACACCTGCGGCTGGGACACCGACTGCAACTCCGGCAACGTTGGCTGCCTGATGGGGATCAAGAACGGCCTGGCCGGCATTGTAACCGGCCCCGATTGGCGCGGGCTGGTGGCTGACCGGCTCTATCTGCCCACGGCGGACGGCGGGCGGGCAGTCACCGACGCCGTCACCGAAACCTACCACATCGTCAATGCAGGGCGGGCGCTGGCAGGCCTGGAGCCGCGCGCGCCCAAAGGCGGCGCCCGCTTTCACTTCGAGTTGCCCGGCGCGGTGCAGGGCTTTGTGCCCGAGGAGAGCGTCGAGAGCCAGGGCACGGTGACGCTGGAGAACGTTGCCGGGCACAGCAGGCTGGGCAGCCGCAGCCTGGCGCTGCGCTACGGGGGGCTGGCGCCTGGGCGTGTGGCCCGCGTAGCGACGGCAACCTTCATCCCGCCCGAGGCAGCCTGTATGCCCGGCTACGGACTGATGGCCTCGCCCACGCTCTACCCCGGCCAGATGGTGCGCGCCGGCATCCTGGCAGACGAGGGGAATGCGACATCGGTTATCTGCCGGCTCTATATCCGCGTCTACGGCGCCGACGACAGACTGGCGCGCGTCCACGGACCGGAGACGCTCTTGCAGCCCGGCGCAGCGCACGAGTTCGCCTGGCGCATCCCCGATACCGGCGGCGACCCGATCGCCGAGATCGGCGTCGAGATCGCTGGCGCGCGCGGGGCAAAGGGCGTGGTCTACCTGGATTACCTGACCTGGGACGGCGCGCCCGAGGTAACCTGGACACGCCCGGCGCATAACGGGACGCTGTGGCGGCAGGCGTGGGTGAACGGAGTAAGCGATGTCGTCTCGTGGGGCGAGCCGTTCCGCCTGATCCAGAACGAGGGGACGGGGCTATTGATCCAGGGGACGCGCGAGTGGCGCGACTATCGGGTGAGCGCGGACGTGACGCCGCATCTGGTCAAGTCGGCCGGACTGGCGGCGCGGGTGCAGGGGCTGAAGCGTTACTATGCGCTGCTACTCGGCTCGGATGGCAGGGCGCGGCTGGTCAAGGCGCTGGATGGGCTGACCGTGCTGGGCGAGGTGGATTTTGCCTGGGAGTTTGGCCAGACACACCACCTGGAGATGGAGGTGCAGGGCCACTGCCTCCGGGCCTGGGTTGACGGCCACCGGCTGTTCGAGGTCGAGGACGCCGACCGCCCGCTCACCACCGGTGCCGTGGCGCTTGTCTGTGAAGAAGGCCGCACAGCAACGCAGGCGGTGAAAGTGCGGCCCATTGTGCTGGATCCGTCCTGACGTGCTACCTGACTGAGCAGCACGCTGCTGCCTGGCAGATAAGGGTATGTAAAGTGTCTACGGCTCCGCTACAGTTCTCACCACTTCTGTCACGATCTCATCCGTGCTGATTCCCTCTGCCAGAGCGTCGAAGTTGAGCAGGACGCGGTGACGGAGCGCCGCCGGCGCGACAGCGCGTAAATCCTCAAAGGCCACGTTGTAACGGCCTGCCAGTAGCGCCGTAACCTTGCCGCCCAGGATGAGCGCCTGCGCTCCCCTCGGGCTTGCGCCGTAGCGCACGTAACGCCGCACCTTCTCGGGCGCTTCTCTGCTTTCCGGGTGGGTGGCGACGATCAGCCGCGCGGCATAGTCGGCCACGGGCGAGGCCAGCGGCACCTGCCGTGCCAGCTCCCCCATCGCCAGGATGGTCTCCCTGTCGGCAACGACCTCCACCTCCGGCTCAGTGGCTCCTGTGGTCCGGTTGAGGATCTCCACCAGCTCGGCCGGATCAGGGAAGGTCACGTTGACCTTAAAGAGGAAACGATCGAGTTGCGCTTCCGGGAGCGGATAGGTCCCCTCCATTTCAATGGGGTTCTGCGTCGCCAGCACCATAAAGGGCGGCTCCAGCGGATAGGAACGATTGGCAACGGTTACGGTGCGCTCCTGCATCGCCTCCAGCAGCGCCGATTGTGTCTTGGGTGTGGCGCGGTTGATCTCGTCGGCCAGAAGCAGGTTGGTGAAGACCGGCCCTGGCCTGAAGCGGAACTCGCGCCGCCCGTCCTGCCCCTCTTCCAGAATGTCGGTGCCGACGATGTCGGCGGGCATCAGGTCGGG
Source organism: Anaerolineae bacterium (assembly GCA_026418995.1). GTDB lineage: Bacteria > Chloroflexota > Anaerolineae > B4-G1 > B4-G1 > JAOAAG01. The sequence goes on along the minus strand of JAOAAG010000070.1, from coordinate 2,072 downwards.
TGTGAACTGGATGCGGGCGAATTTGAGATCGAGCACCCTGGCCAGCGTGCGCACGAGCATCGTTTTGCCCAGCCCCGGCACACCTTCGAGCAGCACATGTCCCCCGGCAATCAGGCCGATCAAGGTATGTCGAATGACCTCGCGTTGCCCGACAATGTACTTGCTGACCTCGCCCTCAATGCGGGTGGCGAGGTGGCGAAATTGTTCAGGAGAGAGCTGGTACATATCCTGACCCATTCAATCTCACCTGCAGCTTCCCAATCCGCGAGAGAGCTAGACCTGCCTAGAGATTCCAGATGTGGGAAGTATCGTTGAGCAGGTGAACGGTAAAGTCGCCGTTGTCTTCGATATCGAAGACGTTGACCGCGCAGGGTTCCTGCCCCAGGTGCCAGAAGCGCTCGTTGCCCAGTCCCAGCACGGCGCACAGGAGCACCCGGTTGACGACGATGTGAGAGACGAGCGCGACGGATTGTCCGGGGTATGCGAGCTTCATCTTATCCAGCGCTTTCAGCACCCGGGAGCGCACATGCGCCAGGCTCTCTCCGCCCGGAAACTGCACCATATGGGGCGTCTCCAGCCAGGCCCTGTACACTTCGGGATACAGGCGTTCGGCTTCGTCGGTCAGCAGGCCCTGAAACGCGCCGAAGTCCACATCTATCAGCTCCTCCATGGGCTGGGCCGGGAGCCCCTGGGCCTGGGCGATGATCGCAGCGGTCTGCATCGTGCGGTTCATAGGGCTGGCATAGACCGCGACGACCGGCCAGCGCAGCGCTACGTAGCGGCCGGTGGCTTCCGCTTGCTTCAGCCCCAGCTCGTCCAGCGGTATCTCCGAGCGGCCACGGAAACGTGCCTCTCGATTCCAGGCGGTCTGGCCATGGCGTATCAGTACGATGCGTGTCATAGCTCTTCTCCGTGCATCATCACTCTGCCCGCCTTACGCGGGTTCTGAGACCTGGGGGAGTGTGCTACGTTTGCTTCCACAAAGTTGCCACATCCATGCCCGGCCCGGCAGAGGCCAGGACAACCATCAACTTGATCCGCGCTTTCTGACCGTTCAGCCCGTCGGCGAACAGGCAGCCCAGCTCCGCCAGCGTGTGGTACGCTCCCGGATACCCGTAGTCATCCCACACCCGGCCAGAGGGACAGCGGCTGGCAATGACGACCTCCACACCCTCAGCGCGGGCCTTTTCAAGCGCCGGCAGCCACCAGGGAGGCACGCGTCCGCTCCCCAGCGCCTCAATGACGATGCCCCGCGTGCCTCGCGCGACCTCGTACTCCAATAGATCGGTCTCCATACCCAGACACAGTTTGAGCAGCGTTACCCTGGGTTCCAGTCCCCGCCAGGTACATATCCGCCGCTCCGGGCGGCGCTCGATGAGCACCGCATCCCCCTCTACCCTACCCAGGGGCCCCCAGGCAGGCGATTGGAAGGTGGACGTGCTGAGCGTGTGCATTTTTGTTACGTAGCGGGCAGCGTGGATCTCGTCGTTGAGCACCACCAGTGCCCCTGCACCCCACGCCTGCGGGTCTGCTGCAACCCTCACAGCCGCCAGAAGGTTCGCGTAACCTTCGTACCCTGGGTCGGAGGCGGTGCGCATGGCCCCGGTCAGTACAATGGGTTTATCCCCCGGCACGGTGAGGTCGAGCAAATATGCGGTCTCCTCTACCGTATCCGTGCCATGGGTGATGACTACTCCTGTCACTGCCGGGTCGTCCACCAGTGCAGCGACGCGCTCGCGAATTGCGCAAAGCGTGTCCAGCGTGAAATGTGAACTGGGCAGGTTGACCAGCTCCTCGGTGTGGACAGGGAATCGCACGGTGAGGGCGGCGGCGAGCTCGGCGGGCCCAAGCACGGGGATGGCCCCACCGGCGTCGGCACTGTGCCGCATCGCTATGGTGCCACCGGTGGTGAGAACAGCGATGTGCATGTCTACTCCAGTTTGAGCGAGATCACTTGCGAGGCAGCATCCTTGCCCATCGAAACGCCGTAGACGGTGTGAGCAGCCTCTGTCGTCAGCCGGTTGTGAGTAATGACGATGAACTGCGTGCGCTGCGAGAGCTGCTCCAGCACT
>JAOAAG010000002.1 GCA_026418995.1 Anaerolineae bacterium | reverse complement strand
AGATGTGTATAAGAGACAGGGTAGCCTACAGGTGACGGTCACTTCTCAAGTGACTGTCACCTGAAAGAGTACATACCGATGCGTTCCTTTTTCTTGGCTATCGAGGGAGTAATCGGGGTGGGCAAGACGACACTGGCCCGCCTGTTACAGCCACGCTTCGGCGCGGAGGTGTTGCTGGAGGCTTTCGAGCACAACCCGTTTCTGTCCGACTTCTACGCCGACCGCGCTCGCTACGCCTTCCAGACCCAGATCTTCTTTCTCCTCAGCCGCTACAGCCAGCACCAGGAAATCCCAGCGCTCCTGGCCCGCGCTCCCCTCATCACAGACTACACCTTTGCCAAAGACAGCCTGTTTGCACAACTGAACCTCAGCGGGGAGGAGTGGGAGGTATATAAGCAATTGTACGCCATCCTGGCTGACCGCGTCCCTCTCCCGGACCTGGTTATTTATCTGCGCGCCGACACTGAGCTGCTGATGTTGCGCATCGCCATGCGCGACCGCGCCTACGAGCGGGATATGGATCGGAACTACATCGAGGCGCTGCGGCAGGCCTATGAGCAATATTTCTCCACCTATACCCAGACCCCGCTGCTGATCATTGACACTAACGACCTCGACTACGTGCATGACCCCGGGGCACTGGCCTTCATTGAGGGACAGGTGCGCACAGCACTGGGGCTGGGAGTCCATCAGCGCCCGCTGCCTCAGATGGAGTTCATGACCCCGCCGGCCAGGCCGGCGTCAAGTCCCGCTGGGCGCTCAGGGACAGGTCTGGTGGCCGACTTTCTGGCCGCCAATGCGGCCATGGGACGCTTCGGCGGTCTGCTGGCCGAGTACGCCGGGCCAGGGAAACATGACAGAGAGCTGAGCGAAGCGCTCCGGGAAGCGATGCAGAGACTGAGGTGGCTGGCCGCCAGGCTGGGAGTGGAGAGTTAACAGTTGGCTGGTTAAGTTGACAGTCACCTTAGAGGTGACTGTCAACTTGAGGAAAAGCAGGGTTGCTCATATGTCTACCAGCGAGGCTGAGCGTCGCAGATTGCTCAACATTCTGCTGGTGGGGATGGCGGCGATCACCGGCGCGACGCTGGTACTGACCTTGGGACTCTGGGTCAAATATGGACCGCTTCCCCACATCGTCAGGCTGGTGCATCTGACCGCAGCAGCGCTCGCTGGCTTCGGAGTGGTGTACCTTATTAATCGCTACCGGTCGCCTTTAGCAGCGGCCATCCTATTCGTGAGCATGCTGTTCGTCGCGTTGCTCCTGGGAGATGACGCGGGGGAGCTGGTATACGGCCGCAGCACCTATATGTTCGTCATACCTATTTTCGTGGCGAGCATCATCCTGCGCCCGTGGGCCGGCTTTGTGATGGCTGCTCTGAGCTGGGCGGCCATCGGTGTGCTGGCGCGGCAGGTATTGCGCAGCGAAGTCCCGATGCCGACCATCCTGGGATTCTTCGCCGTTGCGACCATATCGTGGCTTGCCACGCGCAGTCGTGAGCAGGCATTCAGGGAATTGCAGGCCGTCAATCGCGAGCTGGACCGGCGGGTAGAGGAACGCACACGCAGCCTGGCCGAGGCGCTGGAGTGGAATACCCGATTGTACCGGGCGGCCACGGCGATCGGTGCCGAAATCTCTTTTGATAAAGCGCTGCATACCATAGCCGAGCAGATGGCCTTAGCCCTGGGTACGAACCGGTGCATCCTCTCACTCTGGGATCAGCAGCAGAGCTGTGTCGAAGTAGCGGCGACCTTCCCGGAGGACGCGACGCTCCGAGGAACGGGCAGGGATCATCCCACCATCCTCAGAGTCCTGGATAGGCGTCGGCCGCTCGTGCTCCAGAAAGATGGCCCAGCGTTTATTCCGGCAGACCTGGAGCTGTTGAGAGACTATAACGCCCACACACTGCTGATGTTGCCTCTCCTGGCACACGACAGAGTGGTGGGCCTGGTAGAGTTGGTGGAGGACATGGCAAGGAGAGAGTACACGTCTGAAGAAATCCAACTGGCCGAGAGCCTGGCGGCCCATGCCGCCCTTGCTCTCGAGAACGCACGCCTGTATGAACAGGCACGCAAAGAAATCGCTGAGCGCATCATGATGGAAGAAGCGCTGCGCAAGAGCGAAGAGCGGTACCGTACCCTGGTGGCCCAGGCTCCTATCGGCATCGTCACCTGTGACCGGGAAGGCAATATCATCCATGTCAACCCGGCCCTGCTGGAGATTCTGGGCTCCCCCGGGGAAGAGGCCACCCGCCAGTTCAACCTGCTGACGATGCCCAATCTGGTACAGGCGGGAATCGCTCAGGCCTTCCGGCGCTGTATGGAGGAAGGTGTGCAAATCACTTCCGAGCACCATTACGTCTCCCACTGGGGCAAGGAAAGCATTATGCGCATCCACTTTGCCCCACTGCGCGACGAGCATAGCACAGTCAATGGCGCACTCGCACTGGTCGAAGATGTGACCAGGCAACGCAAGCTGGAGGAGCAACTGATCCAGTCGGCCAAGCTGGCTTCTATCGGCGAGCTGGCTGCCGGAGTGGCTCACGAAATCAACAATCCCATCAACGGCATCATCAACTACGCTCAACTGCTGCTGAACAGGGCCGAACCGGGCAGCCGCGAGGCCCGTTTTCTCGAAGGCATCATCCGTGAGGGAGAGCGAGTGGCCGAGATCGTGCGCGACTTACTCACCTTTGCGCGCGCCGACCCGGATGCCGGGACCAGTCCTGCCTATGTACACGATATCCTGAAGGCCACGCTTACCCTGGTAGGCCAGCAACTGGAGAAAGACCACATCCTGCTGGAGATAGAGGAGACTCCCAACCTGCCGCCGATCCGTTGCCGCAGCCAGCGTATCCAGCAGGTTTTCCTCAATCTGATCTCTAACGCCCGCAGTGCTCTGAATGAGCGTTTCCCCGCCGCTGACCCGAACAAGAAGCTGACCATTCGCATAGAAGAGGTGCACAAAGAGGGGCGGCGCTATGTGCGTACGTCCTTTCACGACCGGGGGATAGGCATCCCTCCGCAAAACCTCTCCCATATCTTTACTCCCTTTTTCACCACCAAGCGACCTGGGGAGGGTACGGGACTGGGCCTCTCGGTAAGCTACGGCATCGTCAAGGATCATGGGGGCGTCATAGAAGTGGAGAGCGTGGAAGGGGAATACGCCATCTTCAGAGTGGACCTGCCGATAGACCGCGAGTAGAGCAGCATGACACATGTACTGGTAGTTGACGATGAGCTGAGTATCCGTGAGACGTTTCAGGCCTTCCTGGAGGACGCAGGGTATCAGGTGAGCACCGCGGCCGATTTCTTTGGCGCCGAGGCCATCCTGACCCGGGAACCGTGCGACGTGGTCGTGGCGGATGTGATACTGCCCCAGGTCAACGGTCTGGAGCTGTTACAACGGGTGCGCCAGATTGATGACTCCATCCCGGTGATCATCATCACCGGCGAGCCAGACGTCGCGACGGCAGCCGAGGCGGTGCGACGCGGCGCCTACGATTATATCGCCAAACCGGTCACCTACAAGGCGCTGCTGGCTGCCGTTGGCCGCGCCGCCGAGACCAAGCGGCTGCTGGACGAGAAGCGCCGCCTGGAAGCAGAAAACCGCGCCTACCAGGCGGAACTGGAGCGCATGGTGGCCCAGCGCACGGCCGAACTGGAGCAGCGCAACCAGGAACTCACGGCGCTGATTGAAATAGGACGGGATATCTCGGGTATCCTTAATCTGACCGAGCTGCTGAAACAGGTCACCCGCCGCACGGCCCAGGCCTGTGGTGCTCACCGCTGTTCTGTCCTCCTCCTCGCAGAAGATGGAAAGACATTGCTCCCCTTGATGTCCCAGTTCAGTGACGGCCATAGGGATGGGGAGCTGTGGCAGAAGTTCAGGAGCGTTGCCTACCCGCGGGCCGTAGACCAACTGCCGGAAGGGGAACAGCTCGTCTGCAACCGCCAGCCCGTGTTGATCCCGGATGTCGCGGGAGTATCTCCGCTTGAGCACTGGACTAAGCCTTTCGGAGTGAAAAGCCTGCTTCTCGTGCCATTGGTCGCTAAAGGAGAAGTAATCGGGATCATGGTTCTTGATCAGGTGGAGGAAGGCAAAGGATTCAGTGTGGCACAGATTGAGCTAGCTATGGCAATCGGGGCCCAGGCTGCCATCGCCATTGACAATGCCCGCCTGTTTGAGGCAGAACACCGGCGGCGGCAGGAGGTCGAGACCCTCTACCGCGCCACTCAGGCACTCACCACCACACTCGATCTGAACCAGATTTTCGAGCGTATCCTCCGCGAGTTACAGCAGGTAGTCCCCTACGACAGCGCCTCCATCCAACTGCTGCGGGAGGACGGCTCCCTGGAGATCATCGGCGGACGTGGCTTCTCCCGCCCGGACGAGATCATCGGTCTGACCTTCGACACCTCCAGGGACGACAACCCCAATCGGGAAGTGGTCTCCCGCCGCGCTTCCTTCATTGTGGATAACGCGCTGGCTGCGTATCCGGCTTTCCGTGAGGAGCCCCATGCCTCCGCTGGCATCCTCTCCTGGTTGGGGGTGCCCCTGATGTTCGGCGACCGGCTCATCGGCCTGTTGAGCCTGGACAAGCGCGAGGCCGGGTTCTACACCCCCGCACATGCCCGGCTGGCCGAAGCCTTCGCGGCCCAGGCAGCCATTGCTATTGAAAACAGCCGTCTCTACGAGGAAGTCAGGCGCTCGGCCGAAGAAATGACTACGCTCTACAACATCTACCTGGAGATGGGCAGTTTCGTGGAGCTATCCGACCTGCTGTGGACCATCTGCGACCGGGCGGCCCGACTCCTTAACGTGGACAAGGGAGGGCTGTACCTTTACGACAGCGCCCGCCAGGAGCTGGAGCTGGCCGTATCCTACAAGCTCAGGGGTGATTTCACCGGTGTACGCCTCAAGTTGGGGGAGGGGGTCGCCGGGCGCGTCGTGCAGACGGGTCAACCGCTCATCGTAAGCGATTACTCCCATTGGGATGGAAGGGCCCGCGTGTACGAGGGGGAGCAATTTGCGACGGTGATCGGTGTGCCGCTCCGCTGGAAAGAGCGCATCATAGGGGCAATCACGTTTGCCGGAGAGAGCCGGGAACGCGTGTTTACGGCCGAGGATGAACGCCTGCTCAGCTTGTTTGCCCAGCAAGCCGCACTGGCTATTGAGAACTCGCGCCTCTACTCTGAAGCAAAGCGGCTGGTAAATGCACTGACCGTCCTCCACAACATTGATATCGCGATCACCTCGGCGCTGGAGTTGGATAAGCTGCTGGAGGTCATCCATGAGCAGGTTGAACAGGCTATGCATCCCACTGCCTTCTATATCGGTATCTATGACGAAAATAAAGATGAACTGAATGTGCTCCTTACGGTGGAGAACGGTCAGCGCTTGCCGCCGCTGACTTTGAAAGTAGACGACACGCGCGGACTGAGCAGTTGGGTCATCCGCACCGGAAAACCGCTGTGGATCAATGATCTGGAGACGGAGCAGCTTACCATCCCCGTGGAGGCGATCACGATGGGAGGGGCCGTACGCTCTGCGATGCTCCTGCCCCTGCTCTCAAAAGGCAAGACCATCGGCGTCATCTCCGCCCAATCTGACCGCCCCTATGCTTTCGATGAGAGCGATCGCCAGCTCTTCTCCGGCATCGCCAGCCAGGTCGCTATCGCGATAGAAAAC
>JAOAAG010000397.1 GCA_026418995.1 Anaerolineae bacterium | reverse complement strand
GCTCTGTACACCGCGTGTACCTGCCTGCCATCTCTGCCCGGTATGCGACCTGTGTCAGGCCTATGCGCGGGGTGAGCAAGCGTTGCTCCCCAGGCGTCGCCCGCACCGCAAAATTCCCCATTACGATGTAGCCGCGGCGGTACTTGTTCGTGATGACGGCTGTGTGCTGGTCACGCAGCGCCACGCCGAGGATATGCTCGGGGGATTGTGGGAGTTTCCCGGAGGAAAACGGGAGGACGGCGAAACACTGCAAGAATGCCTGGCCCGCGAGATGCGCGAAGAGCTGGGAATCGAGATCGCCGCAGATGAGCTACTGAGCGTGGTCGAGCATGCCTACTCCCATTTTCGCATCACCCTGTACGCCTTCTGCTGCCGACTGATCTCCGGCACGCCGCGCTGCCTGGACTGTGCTGCCCTGCGCTGGGCCACTCCAGCCGAACTGGATACACTACCGATGTCCGTGGCCGACCGCAAGATCGCACGAGCGCTTCAGGCCCGGCAATGCTGAGCAAGCTGTGCGCTCTGTGCCCCTACCGTCCAGACACACAGCAAAGGGCTTGCTTGCCAATCCTGAGAAGACATTGTACAATCTCAAGTGACAGTCACGGGGAAGTGACCGTACCCACTAACACTCGACAGGAGGTCTACGTGTTTTCAAAAGAGAAACCACCCAGAGTCACCCCTGCTCCTGCTCCTCAGGTGTCCAGAGCCATCGAGACCATCATCGGCCCCAACGCTTACTTCAAGGGCGACATCCAGTCCGATGGAAACATCCGTATTGATGGCATCTTCGAGGGGCGCATTGATATAGCCGGCAACCTGGTGATATGGGAGACGGCTAAGGTGATTGCCGAGATCTCGGCCAACAACGTCTCGATCTCAGGCGCGGTCAAGGGGAATATCACCGGCAACCGGATCGAAATTCTGAAGACCGGCCGCGTGTGGGGTGATCTCACTGTGAAATCGCTGATCCTGGAGGAGGGAGCCTATTTCCGCGGCCAGACGATGATGCATGGGGAAATTGAGCCGCCGCTGATCGAGCCTCCCAAGAAAGCCCAGCCTCAGAACAAGCCGGCCGCGCCCACCATTGTGGACGTAGAGCCGAAGCCTGTGCAGGAGTAAGGGTCACACAAGCGGCCAGGGGAGCTGGCGACGGGTCGGGTCAGGGCGGGGAAAAACGCCACGCTCCAGCAGCGCGGCCAAACGCCTCCGCAACGCGGCGAGCTCCTCCGCGCTGAGAAGCATGCTGAGCGTCTCAATAATAGGGGTGGGTTTATTCAACTGTTCCTGGAACCGGCTCAGGTCGGCCAGGTAAGAGGAGGGGATCGCTTCCCCGGCGAAGTCCCAGATGACGGTGCGCAGCTTGGGGAGTGGATGGAAGGTAAGGGCGTTATCAATCGCCCAGATACGCCCCTCGCGGTCCAACAACAGGTGACCTCCTTTGCGGTCCACATTGTTGGTCACCAGGTCGAACAGGGCTATCGGCATCAAATCCGGCAGCCGCTCTGTGCGGAGGGTAAAGTAGTTGGCCTGAGGCAGGGCATCAATGTACAACTGCAGGGCGCCGATCCCATAGGGGCCGTCGCGCAGGACAGTGGGTGGAACGGAGGGCCAGCCCAGTTCGCGGCTGACCAGGTAGGCAGCCACCTCTCTGAAACACAGCGTACCGTGTGGGAAGTCCCACAACGGCCTCTCCCCGCATCCGGGTTTATACACTGCCAGTACTTCTGCCCCGCCCTTCCTGGCTACCACCCGGGTCAGAAAGATCACATTGGAGCCCGCAGGCATTCGACCCAGGGGCTCCAGATGCCCTTGCGAGAGCAGCACGAGGATGCGCTCCGGGTCTACCTCGGCAGTGCACCTACCTCCCCTCCCCCGTCTCGTAGACACCTCTGCGGCCATTGCCTTTCGTGCACACATGGCGCTCGCCCGGGTTGAGTGGCTCGTGACACAGGGGACATAAGGGGCGCCCCGAGGCCACGACAATGGCGGCCTTGCGGGCCAGGGCTGCCATCTGAGCGCGAGTGCCCCAGATGTTGACGCGGGCCCCTGGTCTTTTCTCCTCGGTGACCAGCTCCTCGGCTGTGATCACCACCATATCATCGGTCTCGTCGTAGCCTAGCCCCAGCCGCCCGACACGAAAGAGTGGCCGCACCGGCTGAACCAGCTCTGAGGCAACGTGAACCGGCAGCCCCTTTGTCTCCCCCAACTGCAACAGCAATCCCTGTATAGCAATGGAGAGAGCAGCGGCGTGTTCTTTCTCAATAATCAGGGTGACAAGCAGATTATCCTGAGCAGCCTGGAGATAAAATACCCGTTTTCCCGGTGGTCCGATGGTGTCAATAGTGACGAAATCCACCTTGCTTAACTCAATCAACTCGGGTTTCTTCATGACCTTCCCCGTATTTATTCACCCCCCACAGACTAGACGTGATTGGCACCACATACGATCGGTTACGCGGCATCTTTTGAACCCGTGGGAGGGCAGGCTGAACCATTACCTTCCCCTTCTCCTTCCTCTCCGCTCCCCGCTGTGCCTTCCTCAGGGCGGGTGCCCCTGGGGGAGGGGGCGGAAAACCTTCGCTGTTTCTCGGCCAGCTCAATCAGGCGAGTCTCGACCAGGTAGTTGACGCTGCCGGGTGGGAAATTCCCCTCCGTGTCGCGCTCCCCGGCCGGCAGACCGGTCAGCAGTTCGATGGCCTGATCCACCGTTTCTACCGGGTAAATATGAAAGAGACCCGCCTCCGCTGCCCGGATCACCTCCTCCCGCAACATCAGGTGCTGGACATTCGCGGCGGGGATAATCACCCCCTGCGTGCCGGTCAGCCCCCTGTCCTTGCAGACGTCAAAGAAACCTTCGATCTTCTCGTTGATGCCGCCGACGGGCTGGGCCTCGCCATGCTGGCTGACCGAGCCAGTGACGGCCAGGGATTGCTTGATGGGCACGCCTGCCAGCGCAGAAAGCAATGCGCACAACTCGGCCATTGACGCACTATCCCCCTCCACCCCGCCATAGGACTGCTCGAACACAAGCGAGGCTGACAATGAAAGAGGATGATCGAGCGCATAGCGAGCAGCCAGAAACCCGGAGAGAATCAGCACGCCTTTGGAGTGAATCGGACCGCCCAGTTTGACCTCGCGCTCGATATCAATCACCTCGCCCCTGCCCAGACGCACGCGAGCGGTGACGCGGTTGGGCTGTCCGAAGGCGAAATTGCCCAGCCTGACATAGGAGAGGCAATTGATCTGTCCAACCCGCTCACCGGTGGTATCCAGCAGGATCATCCCGCGCCGGATATTGTCCTGCATCAGCGCACGCACCCGATCAGCGCGGCGGATCTGCTCGTCTATGGCACGCTGCACGTCAGCGGCCGTGACCACGCCATTGCCGGCCTGCTCGGCCCAGTAATCTGCCTCACGCAGCAAATCCGTGATGCTCAGCATATGGGTGGAGAGACGTTCGGCATCGCCGGTTATCCGGGCGCTGTGCTCGATAATGCGAGCCACCGCCCGCCGATCGAACGGACGCAACCCCTCCTGACGGGCCTTGGTCGCGATCATCCGGGCGTAAAGGAGATCATTCTCCGGCGTCCGTTCCACCTCCTCATTGAAATCCACCTCGACTTTGAAGAGTTCGCTGAAATCTGGGTCGTACTGATGGAGCAGGTAGTAGAGCAACCGGTCTCCCACCAGGATGACCTTGACATCCAGCGGTATCGGCTCCGGCTCCAGCGACACGGTGCTGACCAGGCTAAGCGCCTGTCCCAGCGACTCGATACGGATTTCGCGGGCACGAAGGGCACGTTTCAGCCCCTCCCAGGCATAAGGCTGCGACAGCACCTGCCGGGCGTCCAGGATGAGATAGCCGCCATTGGTGCGGTGCAGAGCGCCGGGTTTGATAAGGCTGAAGTCCGTGATCAGTGCTCCCATCTGAGCGATATGTTCGACCCGTCCGATGAGGTTATTATAGGTCGGGTATTCCTCGAACAATACTGGTGCTCCCTTGGACTCGCTGTGATCCACCAGCACGTTGACCTGGTAGCGGCGCAGGATAGGGGGGCCCAACAGGGAGCGCGGGAGCGCTCCTCCAAGCAGCGCTGTTTGTGACGATTCCTCCCCCTTCTGAGCCTCGCGGAATTCGTTGACGTTCTTGACGATATCCTGCTGCACGGCATCGAGGTAGTTCAGCACCTCAGGTAGCGAGGCATATTTCTGACGTAGCTCATCAATACGATGGCCCACCGCAAGCATCGCGACCTGGCGATCCAGCTCCTTCACCTTTTCACGCGCTTCCCGTTCCCACTGACGTACCTGATGGAGAGTTTCCTGGAGCCTGGCCTGGAGCTCGGCGATATGCTCCTCAAACCTTTTGCGCTCTTCCTCCGGCAACTTGTGGAACTTATCTGGACTGATCACCTCCCCTTCATGCAAGGGGGCCAGCAGCAGCCCAGAGGGGGTGCGCAGTACGGCGATATTTCGCTTGCTAGCCTCCTGCTGAATTTCGTTGAAGGCTCTTTCCTGGCGTGCCTCAAACTCTTCCTGGGCTTCCTGGCGACGCGCGCGGTAGTCCTCGCTCTCAAAGGCGGCCGGGATCGCCACCAGCAGCTCTTCGATCAACTGTTCCATATCCCGCCGCAGGCCACTTCCCCATCCGGGCGGAAGTCTCAGAGCGCGCGGCTTGTGAGGTTGGGTGAAGTTGTTGACATAGCACCAGTCTGGAGGCACGGGCTCCGTGGCTGCCTTTTGATTGAGGAACTGGGTAATGGTGGTACGTTTGCCCGTCCCGCTGGGCCCCAGTGCGAACAGGTTATACCCCTCGCGCCGGATGCCAATCCCAAACAGGATGGCATTCACTGCCCGTTCCTGACCAACGATCTCCCCCAGGCTCAGCTCCTCCAGCTCATCCGTCGTCTCGAAGTCGAAACTGGAAGGATCGCATCTCCGATATAGTTTGTGAGGTGGCAGGGGTTGTATGCCGTTTGCTGTGTTCATCGCGTTTCCTCAGGGTCACCCTGGCAGTGTTAGGATGGGTACAGCGTACCTGATATCCGCCGTTGGATACACTGTGACCCGGTGGTTAAATCTCAATGAACCGGCTTTCGCCGGTCTTCAGGTCCAGGATGCAGAAGGAGTAGGACTGGCGATAAGTGCCTCCCAGTGCCCCTGGGTTGATCACGCGGGTACGGCCTATGAGCTGATCACGTCTACAATGCGTGTGGCCGTGGAAGACGTAGTCATACTGGCCGGAGGAAATGAGGCTGTTCAGCGCCTCCTCATTATCTCCATGGATCATCGCGATGGCATGGCCGTCCAGCACGGGGTGTTGCACCCACGCCAGCCGGCCCGCCCCCAACATGTCCTCTGCAGCCTGGGCGAGGCCAGTGTAGCGGTCCATATTCCCCTGAGCAATCCAGGTGTCGAAATCGCTCATTTGCATGACGATGTACGGCCGGCACAGATCACCGCAGTGGAGAAGTGCACCTACTTCCTCAAGCCTCAGTAATCCCAGTGCGACCTCGAGGTTACCGAAGTTGTCATGAGTGTCTGAGATGATGCCTATCTTCACGTCCGCCCTCCGGCATAGATGATAGCAGAAAGCGGCAATTATGCAAATGCGCACGGGGCCGGGCCTTGACAAAATGGCTGTTTGCCATATAGTAGCCCTCGCTTTGCACAGCGATTGCTTTCAACTCTACATAGAACATTGCAGTTCGGATTGACAGGAGGCAAGGATGACCAAGATCGCATTCATAGGCGGCGGCAGCTTTCTGTGGACACCGTTGCTGGTGACCGACATAGCTTTGACCGGGACGTTAGCGGGCGCGGAGCTGATGCTGCACGACATTAACGCCGAGGCGCTGGATCTGTTGGCCCGTGCTGCCCGATGTATCGTCGCCCAGGTGGGGGGTGACCTGCACATCTCCACTACCCTCGACCGGGCCGAAGCCCTGGAAGGGGCCGATTTTGTGGTGCTGTGTGTGGCGATTGGGGGGCTGGCGGCCATGCGCAACGACCTGGAGATTCCTGAGCGGTATGGGATTCGCCAGTCAGTGGGCGATACAGTCGGCCCGGGCGGGCTGGCGCGGGCCTTGCGTCACATCCCCTTTGCTGTCCAGCTTGCCCGCGAGATGGAACAGCTCTGCCCGGACGCCTGGCTGTTGAACCTTACCAACCCGATGACGACAATTTGCCGGAGCATCACGCGTGCTACGAGGATTCGCACTATCGGCCTCTGCCACGAGGTGACCGGCGTGCGCCAGCATCTGTCCTGGCTGCTTAACGTCCCGCTCGAGAAGATCACCCTCGAGGTCGCTGGAATCAATCACCTGCCGGTCATCCTGCGCTGCGATGCCGATGGACGCGACGGGCTGGCACTCCTGCGCGCCTGGCTGACCACACACGATGCGCTCGCCTGCGCACAGGACGTCACATTCAACAATGTGTTCGATGTGTTTGTAGACCGGCTGGCGCTCAAGTTGACCCTATTTGAACAGTTGGGCCTCCTCTTCGGCGCGGGTGACCGCCACATCGCTGAGTTTTTCCCCCATGTGCTGACGGAGCAGACCGGGTGGGGCCGCCGGTACGGCATCCTGCTGACCACTGTGGAACAGCGTGAGGAGATGGCACGCGTGCGTCGGGCACAGATTGAGTACTTCGTAAGTGGAGGTTACTGTAAGCTGGAGAAGTCAGCCGAGCAGTTGGCGCCGGTGATGGCCGCGCTGCTGGGTGGGCCGGCAGGGCGCTTTGTCGTCAACATCCCCAATCGTGGCCAGGTAGATAATCTCCCACGTGACGCAGTGGTGGAGTGCGTAGCAGAGATTGATGGCCTTGGCGTGCACCCACTGGCTGTGGGTGAGCTGCCGCTCGCAGCCTACGCCATTCTCGCCCCTCACGTAGCCCGGCAGGAGCTGATCGTCGAAGCAGCGCTCACGGGCGAGCGGGCGCCCGCGCTGGCGGCACTGGCTACCGACCCGCTTGTCCACGATCCAGCTATAGCCGCGCCGCTGCTGGACGAGTTGATGCAGGCCAACGCAGCCTATATAACAGGGCCTGCCTGATAGGGACTTGCCCCTGCCCGATGGTGCGCAGGGGCAGGACTACTCCCCTGCTCAGACGGAGAAAGGAGCTGCTTGATTCTCAATTTGCACATTGTGTGTTATAGTATTAGGTGTAGAAGCTGAAACAGCGTAGCCATTACCTCAGACCAATGTCTAAGTGGAGGCGCGACGATGAGCTGGCAAGATTTCCTGACCTTCCGCAGAATGGTCACCCCTTTAATTATCCAGGCACTCTTCTGGATTGGCGTCGCTCTGAGTGTTCTTACAGGGGCAGCATGGCTCGTTACCGGTTTAGTAGTGGGTATCAACGAGGACCAGGCCTCGGTATTGTTGATCTCTCTGTGCTGTAGCCCGGTTATCGTTGTACTGGGAATATTGCTCAGCAGGATTGAAGCAGAGTTGTTGATCCTTGCCTTCCGGACTTACGAGACACTGAATGACATCAGAAACTTGCTCACGCGAAGGTAGGACAACCCTCTCATCCCGGCCCAGGGATACGAATACGAGAGATCCGGCGAACGACGATGCGTATCGCGGGTAAACCAAGATGATGAGATTAGACCGTTTCACCGAGCGTGCTCAGGATGCCGCCCAGCGGGCGGTCGAGATTATGGCGCGTTACGGACACACTCAAGTGGACGTTGAGCATATTCTGCTTGCCCTCCTGGAGCAGCCGGAGGGCATGGTCATGCACATTCTGGAACGGCTGGGGGCCGACGCGGACCAGTTGCTCCAGCGCCTGGACGATATGTTGCGTGCCAGCCCGAAGGCCGGCATATACGGAGGCGGGGTGGGGCAGGTATTTATCACTCCCCGTGTGAAACGCGTGCTCGACCTGGCCAACGACGAGGCCAACCGGCTGAAGGACGACTATATTTCGACAGAACACCTCTTCCTGGCCATCGCCAGCGAGCGTAACACCCAGGTGGCCCGCGCCCTGCTCGAGTGCGGGGTGACCAAAGACCGCATTTACGAGGCCATCAAAGACATCCGCGGCGGGCAGCGGGTAACCGATCGCAGAGGCGGCACGCGCTACCGCTTCCTGGAGCGCTACGGCCGCGACCTGACCCTGATGGCCCGTGAGCTAAAGTTGGACCCGGTCATCGGAAGAGATGAGGAAATCCTACGCGTCATCCAGATCCTCTGTCGGCGCACCAAGAACAACCCCGTCCTCATCGGCGAAGCGGGGGTAGGCAAGACTGCGATCGTCGAAGGACTGGCGCAGAAGATCGCTGCCGATGATGTGCCAGAAATCCTCAAAGGCAAGCGGCTCATCCAGCTTGACCTGGCCGCGATGGTCGCCGGCTCCAGGTTCCGGGGTGAGTTCGAGGAGCGTCTGAAAGGAGTCATCGAGGAAGTTCAGCGCTCCGAGGGCGAGATCATCCTGTTCATAGACGAGCTGCACAACGTCGTCGGAGCCGGGGGCGGCGTGGGGGCGATGGATGCCTCCAATATGATGAAGCCGGCACTGGCCCGCGGAGAACTCCAGTGCATTGGCGCGACGACGCTGGACGAATACCGTATGTACATCGAGCGCGACAGCGCGCTGGAGCGCCGTTTCGCCCCCGTCTTTGTGGAGGAGCCATCGGTCGAGGAGACCATCGAGATGTTGCGCGGCCTGCGCGACCGCTACGAGGCCCATCACAAGGTGCGCATTTCCGACGAGGCCATCGTTGCTGCCGTGCGCCTCTCTCACCGCTACGTCACGGACCGCCGTCTGCCAGACAAGGCTATTGACCTGATGGACGAAGCAGCCGCCAAATTGCGCGTGGCGCTCTATACGCTCCCCCCGGAGTTGAAGGCTATGCAGAGCGAGCTGCAGCGCCTCCAGACCGAGATTGACGCGGCGAGCGCCGTTGAGGACTACCGGCGGGCCGCCGAGCTAAAAACGGAGCGCATCAACTTACAGGCCCAGTTCAACCTGCTGCGCGAGATGTGGCAGCGAGAACATCAGCTTGATGAAACAATCGGGGAAGAGGATATTGCCGAAGTGGTAGCCAGTTGGACCGGCATCCCGGTGGCTCAGATGATGGAGACCGAGGCGGAGAAGATGCTGCGCATGGAAGAGGCACTGCGTGAACGGATCGTTGGACAGGACGCAGCGCTGGAGGCCGTCTCCGATGCCATCCGGCGTGCCCGCTCCGGTCTCAAAGACCCGCGCCGTCCCATCGGCAGCTTCATCTTCCTCGGTTCCTCCGGCGTGGGCAAGACCGAGCTAGCCAGAGCGCTGGCCTGGTTCCTCTTCGACGACGAGGACGCTCTCCTGCGCATTGACATGAGCGAGTACCGCGAGCAACACACCGTCAGCAGGCTCTTCGGCGCTCCCCCGGGCTACATCGGTTACGAACAGGGAGGTCAACTGACCGAGGCCGTGCGGCGCCGCCCTTACCGCGTGATCCTCTTTGATGAGATCGAAAAGGCCCATCCAGACGTGTGGAACGCCCTGCTCCAGATTCTGGACGATGGTCGCCTGACCGACGGCCAGGGGCATGTTGTGGACTTCCGCAACACCGTGATCATTATGACCTCTAACATCGGCACCGAGTACGCCCGTCGCGGAGGGGCGCTGGGATTCGCGCGGAGCGACGGAGGCGACGACGAAGACCGTCGCGAGATCGAACGGGCGCTGAAGAAGACTTTCCGCCCGGAGTTCCTCAACCGTATAGATGAGATCATCATTTTCAACGACCTGACGCTCGAGGATGTCGAGCGTATCGTGGACTTGCAGATGCGCGAAATCGGTGAGCGGCTGGCGGAGCAGGGGCTGACAGTTAAACTGACGGATGAGGCCCGGCGCTGGCTGGCCCGCCAGGGGTTCGACCCGCAATTCGGTGCCCGCCCGCTTCGGCGCGCTCTGCAACGCTATCTGGAAAGTCCCCTCAGCGTTAAATTACTGCGCGGTGAATACAGGCGAGGCGATGTCGTGTGTGTGGATGCCAATGAGCAGGGGCTGGTTTTCACATGCCAGGGCAACGTTGCAGACCATCCGCCCGAGACCTCGGGTCAACCAGAAGCTGAGCGCTCGCCATCCTCCGGCCACCGTGCTACAGGACGCCCCACGGGATAAGCTTTGAGCCGTATCAGCCGGTGTGCTCGGGGCCCCCGGCTGAATGTGGGCGTCCTTTCCCTGAAAGCTAACCTGTTTTCCTCTAACATTGTGCACGGCCCGCACTTTGAGTTTCATCCTTGTCCCGGCAGGCATAGCACTGAGGTAGCTGATGTCCCCCACCAGAGCGGATTGCGAGGAACACAAAGTGAGGTATAATAAGCCCAGGGGAGCGAAATGAGCGTACATCCACTCACAGCCAGAACCCCGGAGCGGGATTACCTCAAAGCTCTGCGTGATGGGTTGACGAATCTGGCTCATCTCATCACCCGCCGTCGCATAGACAGCGCCCTCGCAACTGAGATCTTCCAGCATATCCTGGCCCTGCAAGACATCGTGAACAACCTGGAACAAGGGCTGGCCAGCCAGGACACCGACCGGGAAGAATTGGCAGCCCTCTACAACGTCTGCCGGGCCATCGGCTCCTCCCTTGACCTCTCCGAAGTTCTGAACGAGGTGATGGATCAGATCATCCATCTCACTGGCGCCGAACGCTCGTTCCTGATGCTCCTGGATCCAGAGACTGGCGAGCTGGAGTTCCGTGCTGCCCGCAACATGGACCGCGAAACGATTGACTCCTCCTCCTTTGAGATCAGCCGCAGCATCGTCAAACAGGTAGCCAGGACGGGGGAACCAGTCGTGACTACTAACGCCCAGATGGACCCACGTTTCAAGGCGCAGGAGAGCGTAATTGGCTATAACCTGCGCTCCATCCTGTGTGTGCCGCTCCGGGTGCGTGGCCGCGTCACGGGCGTGATCTATGCGGACAACCGCATCCTCACCGGACTCTTCTCCGACCATGACCGGGACCTGCTTGCCGCCTTCGCCAACCAGGCAGCAATCGCCATTGAGAACGCCCGTCTGTTTGAAAGCGTCTCCAACGCCAAGAAACTGATGGACAACATCTTTGCCTCCATCGCCAGTGGCGTGATCACCACCGATATCCACGACCAGGTCACTCTGTGTAACCGGGCCGCCGAACGTCTGCTGCACAAGCCAGGCTCCAGCATCGTCGGCACGCCATTGGCCGAGGCGCTGCCGCTGCTGGCGAAGGAATTCAAAGCGGAAATCGAGCGGGTGAAACAGTCGGGCGAGCGGTTGCCGGAGTTTGAGCGCAAAGTGATCCATCCCGAGCGGGGGCAGCTCATCCTGCGTGCCAATCTCTCCCCGCTCAAGGACGCCGACGACAAAATGCAGGGCCTTGCCTTCGTAGTAGACGACCTCACCGAGCAGCGGCGGCTGGAGGCACACTACCAGATGTTCCGGCGTATCCTCCCACCAGCCGTGGTTGAGCAACTGCCCTCCGATCCCACCGAGTTGAAGCTGGGCGGACAGCGGCAGGAGATCACCAGCCTCTTCGCGGACATTCGAGGCTTTACCGGCTTCAGCCAGCAACAGATGCCCGAGAAACTCGTGGAGATTCTCAACCGCTATCTGGAAATCGGCGGCGAGGCGGTCCTCTCTGAGGAGGGGACGCTGGACAAGATTCTGGGGGACTGCGTAGTGGCGCTTTTCAACGCGCCGTTGCGTCAGGAGCAGCATACCCCTGTCTCTTATACACATCT
>JAOAAG010000075.1 GCA_026418995.1 Anaerolineae bacterium | reverse complement strand
CCTCCAGTCGGTCCTGGGCTGTCTGGGCCTGGCACGGGAGGCACTGGATGAAGGAGAGAGCGTTGCACCGTATCTGGAAGTGGCGCTGGTTGAGATTCAGCGTATCGCCCGTATCATCACTCAGATGCGCGATCTCTCGCGAGCCAATGTTCAAGAAGAGCTGAAACTGTCCAGCATTAACGAGCTGGTTGAGCAGGTACTGGTACTGACCTCCACGCAGTGTGAGAAGAAAAACGTAGAGGTGCTCTGGGAACCGGCGGACGATCTCCCGCCTGTCCCTGTAGCGAGCGATCAGATCAAGCAGGTCTTTCTGAATCTGGTGTTGAACGCCATAGATGCGATGTCTGAAGGGGGGAAATTACTGGTCCGTACCGGCCTGGCCCCCGAGCGGGGCATGGTAAGCGTCGTGTTCTCGGATACCGGTGTCGGTATACCTCAGGAGCTCTTGTCCCAGATCTTCGAGCCTTTTTTCAGCACCAAACCCGATGGTACAGGACTGGGCCTTTCGATCAGCCACCACATTGTTACCCGGCATGGTGGTAGGATTGAGGTGGATAGTAAGCCTGGTGTCGGAAGCGTTTTTACTGTGTGGCTACCTGTGCGACCGCCTGCTACTCGCCCTTAGACTGATGGCACGGGCCGGTGGGAGGATTGCGGATGTGTGTCCTTTGTTCTCTTGCGTCTTATGGCCTGGGCCAGGTAGTTTCTCAACAGTGCTCGCAGTCCCGAGATATCAAGTGGCGGGCTGGAAGCTGGTACAGGAGATCAGGGTGTGGCTTTTAAGACCTTGCTGCATGGGATTTCCAGGTTAATACGATTGGCACTCCGGGCTGGTGAAGATAAGTATCGCATCGTAGCCGATTTCACCTACGACTGGGAGTATTGGGTGGGGACGGATGGTACATATCTGTACGTCTCGCCCTCGTGTGAGCGGATTACAGGTTATAAGCCGGAGGAGTTCATCCGGGATCCGAAGTTCATATTACGAATACTTCATCCCGAGGATAAAGAGAAGGCAGCAGAGCATCTGATCGAGATCCGGGAGCACCTTGAAGATCATCTTGAGTTTCGCATCCTGACCCGCAGCGGAGAGGTGCGCTGGATTGATCACCGTTGCCAGGCCGTATACGGAGCTGATGGCGTATGGCTGGGCCGGCGTGCCAGCAATCGAGATATCACCGCACAAAAAGAGGCCGAAGAAAGGATCATCCTGCTCAGTCAACAACTGGAACGTCGTGTAGCTGAGCGTACTGAGCAGTTGGAAGCCGCCGTAAAAGCGCTGGAGAGTGAGATCGCCGAGCGCCGCCATGCCGAGGAAGAGCTGGCGTGGAAGGCCAGGGCAGACGAAGCGATCGCCGAACTGGCCCAGGCTCTGCTTGCCCGCAGACCTGTGGAGGATATCTCTTACCTGGTGCTGGAGCATGCGAAGCGGCTCACCGGCAGCCCCTTCGGGTATGTGGGCTACATTGACCCGCACACCGGTCATCTGGTCAGCTCTACACTGACCAGAGACATTTGGGACCTCTGTCAGGTGGAGGACAAAAGTTTCATCTTCACCAAATTTTCGGGGCTGTGGGGGTGGGTACTGCGCCATCGCCAACCGCTGCTCACCAACAATCCGCAAGAAGACCCGCGTTCCAGTGGCGTACCTAAGGGGCATATTCCTATTGAGCGCTTTATCTCCGTGCCAGCGTTGCTCGGCGAGACGCTGGTCGGGCAAATTGCCCTGGCGAATGCGCCTCACGACTACACCGAGCGCGACCTGCGCTTGCTTGAACGGTTGGCCTCGCTATATGCCCTGGCCATTCAGCGCCAGCGGGCGGAAGAGGCCTTACGTGCCGTGGTAGAAGGTACGGCTTCCGCCGTAGGAGTAGAGTTCTTTCGCTCCCTGGTCAGTCATCTGGCCGAAGCTTTGCAGGTGCGTTATGCTATGGTGACCCAAGGTGTGGACCGGCCGATCACCAAAGTGCGTACCTTGGCATTCTGGATGGGGGAGAGCTGGGGGGAAGACTTCGAGTACTCCATAGCTGGCACGCCGTCCGAAGAGGTGCTGCGTGGAGAGCGGCGGCATTATCCTGAGGGGCTCCAATCTTTGTTTCCTCACAGCCTGTACAACGCCTGGAATGCCCAGAGCTATATGGGTGTCCCCTTAGTTGACACCGCCAACAATGTCATAGGGCATCTGGCCGTACTGGATGACAGGCCGATGAAAAATGACATCCAGACCAAAGAGCATATGATGCAGATATTTGCTGCCCGTGCCGCGGCTGAGCTGGAGCGGCGGCAGACTGAGCTGGCCCTTCAGCAAGCTCTGGAGGAAAGTCGCCGTAGCAATGCCCAGATAGCTGCCCTGCTGGAAGCTGCCCGCTTCATCCTGGAGCAGCGTCGCTTCACCGAGACTGCGTACTATATCTGCACATCTGCTCAGAGACTGGTCGGAGCTACGGCCGGATATCTGGCCACTATAGGTCGAGACTGCGCCCTCAATGATGTGGTGAACACGTTCGGGCAGCCATTGCCGGACTCTGTGAAGGGACTGTGTGTCAGAGCATGTGGCAGCGGGCGCGTGGTCCACGCGAACACTCTCACACATCACAGCCCGGTCTACAATGCGCTGTGTGCGCCGCTCAGAGTCAGGAATGAAGTGGTAGGGGTACTGGGATTGGCCAACAAAGAGCAGGGCTTCACGGAAGAGGATACTGTGACCATGCTCTCCTTTGCCGAATTGGCTGCGCTAGCGCTGCAGAACAGCCGGCTCCTGGAGTCACTCCAGGAAAGTGCCGCCGACCTGGAGCGCAGTAACAGAGATTTGCAACAGTTCGCCTACGTGATCTCACATGACCTGCAGGAACCCCTGCGTATGGTGGCAAGTTACCTGCGGCTGCTGGAGCAACGTTATCAGACCGAGCTTGATAGCCAGGCCCGGGAGTTTATCGGCTACGCGGTGGACGGAGCAATCCGGCTGCAAGACATGATCAAAGCTCTGCTGGACCTGTCGCGGGTGGAGACAAGGGGCAAGGAATTCGCACCCACCGACTGCGAGGCCTTGCTGGCCCGTGTACTGCACGACCTGCATTTTGCTATCGAAGAAAGCGGTGCGGTCATTACTCACGACCCTATGCCTACCGTGCTTGCAGATGAAGCCCAGTTAGGGCAGGTATTCCAGAATCTGATCGAAAACGCGATCAAATTCCGCCGCCAGGATGAGCCGCCGCGCATCCACGTATCTGCCCAGCGACATCTCACAGACAGAAAGCCCGGTGGCAGCGGGTGGCTCTTCTCAGTCCGTGACAATGGGATCGGCATAGACCCAGCGCAGTTCGAGCGTATCTTTCAGATCTTTCAACGTTTACACACGCGTGAGGAGTATCCGGGTACCGGCATCGGATTAGCACTGTGCCGACGGATCGTGGAACGTCATGGTGGGCGCATGTGGGTCGAATCCCAGCCGGGGCATGGATCCACGTTTTATTTCACCATAGAAACGGGATAAGCAACTCGCCGGACCACAGTCCGGTAGCCAGACTGCTCACTCGAGGGCTGGATGTACACATCAAACGGCTTTACAGATATCCTGCTAATCGAAGATAATCCAGGCGATGTGCGGCTGCTCCAGGAAGCTATTTTGGAGATGAACGCGCGGATAAGGCTGCATGTAGTTCGCGATGGAGAAACGGCCCTCGCCTTTCTACGTAGAGAGGGCGGGTATACGGACGTACCCCGGCCCAGGCTGGTGCTATTGGATCTGAACCTGCCCCGGAAAAGCGGTTTCGAGGTCCTGGCGGAGATAAAATCCTCCAGCGATCTGAGCACGATACCGGTGATCGTGTTCACCGCTTCTGCGCTGGAGGAGGATATTCTCCGATGTTATGCTCTCCATGCCAACTGTTACATAGTGAAACCGGTGCAGTGGCATCAGCTCTGTGAGCTGGTGCGGTCTATAGAATGCTTCTGGCTCACACTGGCGAGCCTGCCGCCGATCTATGCGCCGGATGACAGCCACTCCATCTGCCCGGCATAGTTTTCCGACCCGAGCAGTGCGCTGGCTCACATGCCCAAATGGCCCAACCACTGGATGTTGTGGAGGGACAGCGATGCGGGAACAGATACACACGCTGATCGTGGATGATGAGGAGGGCATACGCTTCTTCCTCTCGGAGACCTTGCGACGGCTTGGGCACACTGTGACTGTCGCCGCGAGTGGCGAAGAGGCCTTGGAGCATCTACGCGAGACGCGCTTTGACCTGGCGATCGTAGACCTGAAGCTGGGCGGCCGGGTTGACGGCCTGCGCTTGCTGGAAACGATCAAGTGGCGCTGGGTGGATACGGCTGTGATCATCCTGACGGCCTACGCGACCATGGAGTCCGCGCTCGCGGCCATCCGCGAGGGGGTGGATGGCTACCTGCTCAAACCGGTACAACCGGCTGAACTGAGACAGGTGATTCAAGAGGTGTTGTCCAGACGCCTGCGTTCGGCCCCGTCCGCCGACGAGAGAGCGGAGCACATCATCAGGCGCGGGATATGGCTCGTGGATCAGGAGAAGTATGTGGCGTTAAGAGATGGCAAAGAACTCAACCTGACCCCCCAGGAATTTGCGTTGCTGGCCCACCTGTTGCGAAACGCTGGCAGAGTGCTACCTCCCGACGAGCTGGTCCATGTCGTGCGTGGCTATAAGTGCCAGGACACGTGGGAAGCGCGTGAGATAGTGAAATGGTATATCCATCGCATGCGTCGCAAGATAGAACCGAACCCTGCTCGTCCCCAGCATATCTTGAATGTAAGAGGGGTCGGTTACAGATTCCAGGAATGAGACCCTTCTCCTGAACCTGACTCCCCATCGTCCTTTTCTACAGCTCAGGCTCCTCCTTGCCGTCCACTCCAGACCTCGCACATCCCATCATAGAAAGTCCTTCTGCCTCCAACTAAACTCCAACCTGTCCCCAACCCATCCCAGAGGCTATTCCACCTGAACTCTGCATCTGGAAACCTTGTTTGGTGCTAGAATAGTGTCGAAAGTGGTAGGCAGTGCGCTTGTCTGCATCCTGTCGCCGTAGTTCACCGGGGTGGGGGGCATATGATGCACAAACGTATTCTGATTGTAGATGATGAGGAAGCGGTACTTTTCACTCTAGAGCGCAGTCTGAGAAAACTGGGCAGCGACTATGAGATCGTGACGGCGCGCAGCGGTCAGGATGCGCTGGAGCGAGTCAAGCAGGGCGAGTATCACCTGGTCATCACCGATCTGAAAATGCCCGGTATGGACGGGGTGGAACTGACCAGAGCGATTCAGGCGCTGAGCCCGACTACGGCGGTGATCTGGATTACAGCATACGGAAGCCCGGGCTCAGAAGCCGAGGCAAGGCGTCTGAACGTACACTCCTACTTGCGCAAACCGCTGGACATCGTGGAAATTCGCCGGATTGCACGCGAGGCAGTGGATAAAGTGTTGAGTAGGACGTCGAAAGTCGAGCACCTGCCCAGCCACCCGGAGGATGCACTTAGACAGTGCCTGAGCCGTTTGCAGGGCGAGACGGCAGCCCATTGTGTGCTTCTGATTACCACAGGTGGGCATATTGTGGACAAAGCAGGCACCACTGCCGGGCTGGAGGTTGATACCCTGGCAGCACTGGTGGCTGGCAACTTCCTGGCGGCTAACGAAGTTGCCAGACTCCTGGGACGCAGTAGTACATTCAAACTGAGCTACTACGAGAGTGACAGTCACAACGTTTACTCCTACGGAGTTGCATCGCATTACCTCCTGGTGATTGTCTTCGGGTATGAAACGCGCCCTGGCGTCGTCTGGTTCTATGCCCGGCGCGCCGTGGAGGAGCTGGAGCGTGTGCTGGCTACCATAGCGCCGATCCAGCCGGTCGCTGAGCTGATGGACTCCGGCTTTGTTGCTGATATGCAGCAGGAGTTGGAGCTGGCCCTGGTCAAATGTGAGGATGGTTTGTCTGTGGCTCCCAGCGATGCTTCCGGGGACGCCGCGGGGGCGTGCGTTACATTTAGCCTGGCGGAAGCGTTGGAACGAGGCCTGATTGACCGCGAGCTGGGTATGTATCTGAGTGAACAGGTAGGCCTTGGGTAGTCTGAGACCGTTGAAGGCTGATAGCTGAAGGTACGGAGCGGGACTATGTTCATCAACTGGAAGTCGCGTGAACTGAATCTCAAGATCGTATACTACGGTCCTGCTTTAAGCGGTAAGACCACCAATCTCCAATTCATCCACGACCGTACCAGCCCTCAGGTACGCAGTGAGCTGGTCTCCCTCAAGACTCGGGAAGACCGGACGATCTTTTTCGATTTCCTGCAGCTAGAATTGGGGCAAATCAAGGGGCTGAAGCCGAAATTCCATCTCTATACCGTGCCCGGCCAGGTGTTATATGAGGCTACCCGCAAGCTGGTACTCCAGGGGGCAGACGGGGTGGTGTTTGTCGTGGACTCCCAGATGAATCGTCTGCCAGACAACATCCAGTCTTTTAAAGCTCTGCATCGCCAATTAATTGAACTGGGGGTTAATCCGGCTAAGATGCCCATCGTCATCCAGTTCAACAAACGAGACCTTCCGGGTGTTGCGCCGGTGCCGGTCCTGCATCGCCTCTTCGCTCCCAACGGCACCCCGACTTTTGAGTCTGTCGCGACGGAGGGAGTGGGAGTTTTTGAGACCCTCAAAGCTTCTATTAACTCGGTGGTAGCATATGCCCAAAAACAACTCTGAGCCTGTAGCGGAAACTCCAGAGCACACCCCCGAAATGGCCACCCTGCAAGCCGGTATTCGGGCTGCCTTGCATGGCGATAAGATCCTGGCCCGCAAGCTTTTGCTTCAGGTCACCACACTGAATCCGGCCCAGGAAGAAGCCTGGTTATGGTTAGCCGGGGTGACCGACGAACTCGAAGAAGCGCAAGCCTACCTGCAGACCGTGCTTGCGTTGAACCCCTCTAATCAGCAAGCACAGGCGGGCCTGCGCTGGATAGAGAGCCGATTAGACAACAGGGATGGTCAGCGTCCTCTCCCTCAATCATCTGCCACTGTGCAGCGAGCCTTCTCACTCTCCCGTGAGCAGGCTGAAGCCATTGACCGGGTAATGGATAAGATAGCCTACGAGAGTGAGGCCCGCTGTATTATCCTGGCGGACGTGACAGGTCAATTGATCAGTGCACGTGGACAGACCGAGCAGATGAACACACAGGTGTTGTCGGCACTGGCGGCTGGCGAACTGGCTGCGACGCACGAGATGGCACGCCTGGTGGGTGAACGTGCCCGTTTCAAGCTGCTGCTTCACGAGGGGGAGCACCATAGCGTGTATCTTTCGGATATAGGCGAACAGCTCATCCTGATCATCGTATTTGACAATGAGACCCCCATTGGTCTGGTGCGCATGATCCTGAGGCTGGCCGTCGATCGGCTGCTACCGCTGATCGCGCAGGAAGAGCGCAGCGACAGCCAGCCCACCGCCGCGCAGGGCCTGAGTGCGGATTTCGCCCGGCTTCTGCAAAGTGTGTTGGATTCGTCCCTTAAATGAGCTACCGTGAGTGGAAGAACGGGGATAGGTTATGGCCACCACAGGGCGTTTAAGTGAGATGAGTTTACCGACGCTGGTACAGCTTGCCTGTCAGGGAGGTAATCCATGCAAGTTGAGCGTGCGCCGGGATGATCAGGAAGTGGTATTATACTTCGATGGCTTTAACCTGGTCCATGCGATGTCAGACGAACTGACTGGAGAGGAGGTGGTCTATCGAGCGTTAGCATGGGAGGATGGGGAATTCAGTTTAGAAACAGGTGTGACGACACCTGACCGCAGTATTGAGACCCCCTGGTCTGTGTTGTTGATGGAAGCATTACATCGTCTTGACGAAACCCGCTGGGATCAGCTACAAACAGTGATTGCAGAGGAGGAATCTGATATGCCGGAGAATATGAAGGAAATCCTCAAGGAGTTGAGTCAACAGGTACCGGGATTTGTAACCGCGGCTGTGGTAGGGATGGATGGGCTGGGCATTGCCGATTACGCCGTTGCGAAATTGGATATGGAAGCCGTGGATGCCCAGATGACCTTGCTCCTGAAGTTGGTGGATACCTCGGTGAACAGGCTCAAGGCCGGCGCGGTGGAAGATTACCTTTTGACCACAGACAAGGCGTACCTGTTGGTGCGGTTCCTGAGTGACAGGAAAGACTACTACCTGGGTATCATCGCTGATCGCAATACGAACCTGGGAAGCTTGCGCCTGAACAGCCGCCTCTATGCTGAGCGGCTGGCCAAGGCTATGCCGTACTGAGGAGGTATTCTATGACCAAGCTGGAGGAGCTTCTGCAACAGGTGCGCACCGAGCTGGGGACTGATTTCGTTGCCACTGATGTGGTGGGGATGGATGGCTTGTCCATTGCTGGCGGCTCCATCAATCCGCATTTTAGCTCCGCCGATGCCTCGGCTCGTTTTGCCATGGTGATGAAACTTGCGGTTAACGTTTCCAAAAAGTTGAATCTGGGTGAGGTAGAGGATGGCCTGGTTATGACTGATCAGTACTACATACTCACTCGTTTCCTGGGAGATCACTCCTATTATTGGAGTGTGACTGTCACCCGTAATGCTACCCTGGGAATGGTACGTATGGTGATGAATGAGTACGCAGATCACATTTGGCAGGCTATCCCTAAATAGCAGCGGAGTAGGAGATACAAAATGGCTACAGAAGAGGAAAAGAAACAGCGTTTGCTAAAAGTCTTCAACATTTCTATGTACGGCCTGATCAAAGGGCTATGGGACCTGTTCGGCGAGTCCTCGTTTGCCACCATTAACTCGGTCGGGGACCACATTCTGTCGGTGATGGAGAAGGAGGCCGGTCTGGAGATCGCGGGGGAGAAGCCCGAAGATATTCTGGTCGAGATCACCAGGCTGCTGGTGGACGAGATCGGCACGATGTCAGCAGGTAAAGTGACGGTGGATGGCAGGAAGGTTAGCCTTGCCTGCACTAACTGTTTCCTGCGCGAGGCTACAGGCTGGCTGGAGCGGGAAGATGTTCAACCCTTCGCCTGTGTGCCGATGAATATCGCGGCCGCTGCGATGCGCAAGCGGTTGGGCGTCAAACACCGGGTCCTGGGACGCGTCTGGGATGAAGCCACCCAGACCTGCACGATACACTTTGAATTGCTGTAATGTAGACGAGTGCCCTGAGATGGCCCACTCTCCGGCATGTTCCGAGGGCGGGTGCTATGCGGGAACCGATTCTCTTCCGCCGGGACGATTGCCTGACTCCTGAGCAGGCTCTTTACTGGAAAGACCTGCTCTACCGTACGGTCAAGATCGGTGCGGAGATTGAGTTCGCCCTGCCCAGAGGCGTCCCTAAGGA
>JAOAAG010000382.1 GCA_026418995.1 Anaerolineae bacterium | reverse complement strand
GGGTGCACTTACTCCGGTCGGTGGATACCGTACTACCATTCTGCGAAATCGCACCCTGGGGACAGGCCAGGAGGCAGGTGCCGCATCCGATGCACCGTCTGGGCCAGAACATCATCTCGAGGCCGGGGCTCAAGCCCTCGGGGTTGTGGCACCAGCGGCAGCGCAGCGGGCAGCCTTTGAGGAACACCGTGGTACGGATGCCTGGCCCATCGTGGATGGAAAAGCGCCGGATGTCGAATACGATTCCCTCAGCCTCCACTCGGTCTCCTCAGGGGCGGGGTCACTCCACCCCTCCGGTGCTGGTTCTCACCTTGCCGGGTGATGTCTCACGCAGGACAATTCTACCCCACATCCAGCACATAGGGAAGGGCCGTCCGCTCCGTCCTCATCAGCGCCTCGACGTCGTCCAGTTCGAGCGGCGCGGCAGCGGTCAGGTTCTCGATGCCGTCCTCGGTCACTGCGACCGTATCCTCCACGCGAATGTAGAGGCGTTCTTCGGGAATCCACATCTGCGGGTCAACGGAAAAGACTGTCCCCGGCCGCAGCGGGCGGTGATGGTAGTCGCCGTCGTCGTGGACGGCCATGCCGACCGGATGCGAGAGGTGGCCACGGAATCCCAGCGTGCGGCGGGCGCCCTCCCGATAAATGTCCTTCGAGAAACGCCAGTTCTCCCAGACCGGGTGCATCGCCGCGGCGGCCTCGTCCAACACCTGCTCCGGCGTCACGCCGGGGCGAATGTGCGCGAGCAGCGTCTTGTGGTATTCGACGATATAGCCATATAACTCCCGTTGCCAGGGGGCGTAGGTGCCGTTGACAGGCCACATGCGTCCGATGTCGCTGGTGTAATAGTTGCACTCGGGCGCTACGTCCATCAGCACCAGGTCACCGTCCTTCAGGGGGCAGTCGTTCCGAAAGTAGTGGATGTGCCAGATGTTCTCGCCGCTGGCGATGATAGGCCGATAGCCCTCGCCCTGCGCGCCGTTGACCGCGTAGATATAGTTTGCCAGCGCGCCCAACTGGTACTCAAACAGGCCGGGGCGTGTGACGCGCATCGCTTCGCGGACGGCCAGGGCACAGAGGAGGCCCGCGCGCCGCATGACGGCGATCTCGCGGGGGCTTTTGACCGAGCGCAGGTCATCCAGGATCGGCGTCAGGTCGCGCACCTCGATCCTGGGGAAACGCGAGCGCAGAAGGGCAATGAAGCGCTGTTCCCGCGCGGGCTGCCCGTCCCACGGATCGCGCGCGGCCATTTGATCGGCCCATTGGAGGCCGTCGCGGGTGGCGGCCCGCAGTTCGGCAGGCGCGTGCGGAGTGTAGACCACCTTCGCAGCGGCCAGGTGCTCAATGAGGGCTTCGCGGGGGCATACCTCGTCCACGCCGGTAATCGCCTTCACCAGGTCGGCGTCTTCGAGGCCGGGGGGCGCCCCTTCGCCGAGTTGCGCGCCGCCCCGTTCGGGGAGGTAAAGTGTGGCCCGGCGCTCCGCCCCGTTTAACAGGAGATAAGCCTGTGGCGTTTCGAGGCCACAGCAGTAGAAGAACTCATTGGTCTGGCGAAAGACGACGTATCCGCGCGGCGCCGGCGCCCCCTGCAACAGCGCGTAGGCTGCTCCAATGGCGTCGAATATGCGCTCCCGGCGGGCGATGAATTCTTCGGCAGGGAAGTCCGCCATTCTATTCTCCTGTATGGGTGGGCGACGGCATGGCCCTGTATGGGTGGGCGACGGCATTGCCGTCGCCCACCCGCTCACTCTGGCCGCACCGGGAAGTAGACCGTGTACCGCTCGTCGCGGATCTCGTACAGCGGGGCAAAGCGCAGCCCGCGCTCCTGATTGCGGGCGCGATAGCCAGGCCGCCAGAACCACCACTCGCGCTCGTTATCGGGGGCCAGGATGGTCTCGGGCCGCTCCTTGTCCCCATACAGTACCCTCTCCTCGTCGCACAGACCGGCCAGCACCACCGGCCCATCCATAAAGGCGACGGTGTCCGGCTCGTCGGGGAGCGGGCAGGCCGAAAGCGCCTTGGGCAGCACCACCCGCACGGTATCCTCCTGCCACGTGCGCCGAACCTCGACGAAGGTAGAAGGTCCGACGGAGACCGGGACAGGGTCTCCGTTGACCGTGACCTGGGCCTGTCCCCCAAGCCACCAGGGCAGGCGCAACTTGAGCGTAAACGTCGCCGGCTGCACGCAGCGCACCGCAAGTGCCACCACCCAGCGTTGCGGCCGATGTACCGCACCATCCGGCTCGCGTGGCCTGCTGGTGGATGCTTCGGTGTCAAAGTCCTGTCTCACCGTCACCGGAACGCCGCCCCATTCCCACTCCAGCGTCGTAGGAATGTACTGGCATACAGCCAACCCTTCCGCGTCCTGGTAGTAGACATAGGCGTTATGCAGCGTGTGGGCCTGCACCAGCGTGCCGTGGCAGCACCAGAAGTCCTCCGTCGGCGTGCCCCAGATCTTTTTCGCCCCGGCCTGGAGCGGCAGGAAGTAGGCCACCATGCCGGTCTCCGGGTGCTGCTGCGCCAGGATGCCGTTGTAGAGGTTGCGCTCGATGTAATCGGCATACGTCACGTCGCCGGTCCAGCGCAGCAAATAGTCGGCCAGGCGCATCATGTTGTAGACCACGCAGTGTTCCTGGTTCTTGTCGCCGAGGCGCGCGGCAAACTCAAACGGCGGCGTCCAGACCTCGCCGGTGGTCTGGCCGCCCGTGCAGAAAAAGCCCCGCTCGGTGACAGCGCAGCGCCAGTAAGCCTC
Organism: Anaerolineae bacterium; assembly: GCA_026418995.1. Lineage (GTDB taxonomy): Bacteria > Chloroflexota > Anaerolineae > B4-G1 > B4-G1 > JAOAAG01. Next base: position 754 of record JAOAAG010000382.1, on the reverse strand, counting down.
CACGATCCTGCGCCAGCGTTCCTCGCCGGTTACCTCGTAGGCGCGTGCCGCTCCGTGCGCCTCCGGGACGGTGGTGTTAGCATGGCGATTGGTCAGCGGGTCCTCCCCTGCCAGCAGCCGCTCGAAGAGGCGCGGGCGGTCGTAGCGGTAGATCAGGTCGAGGTGCTCCTGCTTCCCTGTGATGCCGTACAGGTTGGCCCAGGCCTCCAGCATCCCACCTGTTTCGACATCCAGGATGTCGTCCATCTGCTCGCGTGAGAACTGGCCCGTCCAGCGGTGGAACCATCGGGCCCATTTGACCATGATGTCCAGCGCCTGCTCGTTGCCGGCGTAGGCGGCCATGTCGTAGAGGCCCATCAGCGTCTTGTGCAGTACATAGTGAGGGGCCCAGACGCTCTTGCCGCGAGCGACCCAATCCAGGTATTTTTCGGGAATGGAGCCGACCCACTCGCCGCCGTTCTCCTCCTGGCAGCGCGCCAGTTCGGAGACGATCCCATCGGCTTTGCCCTTAACCTCGGGGTCGCCCGTGCTGGCGTAGATGCGGGCGGCGGCGGAGAGCCAGTGGCCGAGGAACTGTCCGCGCACCTGGCAGGTCGGCGACTCCCAACCCCAGTGGCAATCCACGGGTTTGGCCCTGGGCGCCCACAGCCCGGCCTCCATATAGTGGTTCTGGAGCAGGTTCTCGCTGCGCAGCGACATCAGGTAGCGCCGGTTCAGCTCAAAACGCTGCTGGAACATGCCGGGCAGCAACCTG
>JAOAAG010000251.1 GCA_026418995.1 Anaerolineae bacterium | reverse complement strand
AGATGTGTATAAGAGACAGGGGAGATAGTGAACTGCGTCCATTGATTCGCCGGAATGTCCACATTGATCTTGGTGCTCTCCCCGCCTGAATCGGTAGTTTGCACATATACAGAGATTTGACGCGTGCCGCTTGACCCACCGTACGCCCAGAACGTGATCGCGGTGTATCCGCTGGTGCTTTGCGCTGGCGATTTGCGCAGCGACAGCGCTGCCCATCCTGCGGTATAGGTCACCGCGATAGATCTGGCACCCGCATAAACGGGAGACACGTTGTTGAAATCAATGGTAGTGCTCCACGACCAGTTCTCCCATGTTGTCGAGTCATCATAGATCACTAAAGTCGCTTGAGCGGGTGTGCTGGTCGGTGGTGTACTGCCAGGAAACACCAGATCGTAGTGGTTATCACGGAAGGCACGCGTGGCCGGGCTAAGGTTGTTGAACCCGCCACAGGCATCCACTCCATTAGATGTCCATGCCATAACGCCCTGCCAGCCGTTCAGATAGGCATTTTCGTAGTCTTGAGTCAGGGTGTGACCAGCAGAGCCTAGGGCACATGTTTCCCCGATCATTACCAATTTACCTAAGTCGGTGCCATAGTAACTGTTGGGGCTCATATAGAAAGGAATACCCCAGTACGGATCTTGCCAGGAGTAGGTGTGAGAGGAATAGAAGTCAATGTATACATCGGGGTCGTTGACCTTGGCCTGCAGGGCGCTGTCGGCGATCTTGTTGCCCTGGCAACCGGAGCAGGCTCCGCTCTGATACTTGGGCATCGCCATCCCCACCGTCACCAGCACCTGGCTGTTCTCGTGAATCGCCTTCGCCGCTTTTGCAAAGTACACCTGCAGCCGCTCCCACGGAATCTGCCCGCACTCCGCATTCTCATACACCCAGTCCGGCTCATTCATCAGGTCAATGGACCATAGATACGGGTTGTTCTTGTAACGGTTGAGAAAAGGAATCAGATAGTTGTTGATGTAAGAATCAATGTTGCTGTCGCTGTTGATCCAGTTTCGCCACCGCTGATAGTATGCTTTCGAGTTGTTGAAGTGGTCGAATGACATCAGCGTAGCCATAATGTAGATCTGGCGGCTCTGAGCGATTTGGAAAAAGTCATCAAGGTGGCTCCAATGGGCTGACGTTGCGCCTGAAACGTAACCACTCGAGTCTATGTTGATGCCTACTGTACCATCACATGTTATCCAGACGCGGGTGGCGTTAACGCCGTTCTCGCGGAGTTGCCGGAAATGATCGTCCCACCAGGCACGGTCGTAACTGCCACCGAAGTCATTCCAGTTGTCCCAGGGAGTGTTGGCGGCATTCATCCAGATCCGCGTACCGCCAGCATAGAACTTCCTGTCCGAGATAGTAATCCGGTCGCCATATGCCGCTTGCACAGATTTAGAACTACCGAGGATGCAGGGGCTAACTGTCACCAAGGCAATCACAATGAGCATCGCGCAGATTTGAAAAAGGGTATGCTTGTTCATATTATCCTCCCGTGTCGTATTAGAGTAGCCTCATCCTGGCACCCCAGGCCTGTACGGCCTGATGTCTTAGCCATTATGTCGGAGCTCTGTAGCTTCATTATACTACCGCCCTAAATGGACAGAGTGCCATCATAGTGCCACCTGCCGCATGTTCTCTCGTCTGGCGGTCCGTTGGCACTGCTTTTGTGAGGATTGAAACACCTACTATGAATTCTATGACAGGCACAGTGGTAACTATTCAGCTATCCTAACACAACTCTAACACCTGTATAATGCAAATCATACATTCATCTGCAATACTCATTAATAACCCTGTAGCACTGCCCACTTAGGAGAAAATTCGCGCTCTTTACCGCCCAAACGAGGAAGCCGTGGTGGCAGCCTTTGAGCAACTGGCGGCATTGGTGCGGGGGCGGAAGCCCAGGTTCAGGCACTGGAGGATTGGTTGGTCAAAAACAGCCGCAACAGTAGCTGACTGCCCTCCAGTGATGGGCTGACGGAGCCCGTTTCTCGCAGCCTGCGCCAGCCCAGCGGCAGAAAATGGCGCCCAGCCAAGGCATCTTGGGCACAGGCTCAAAGCAGTGGAGCGACCCGATCATATCCAGGTGCATAGGATGACCCGCTGCCAGCGATGCCAGGCTGCGCTGGAAGGGCTCCCGGCGCAGAAGTATGAGCGGCGTTAAGTCTTTGACCTCCTACCAGCACGCCAGGAAGTCACCGAGCGTCGAGCCGGAGTGAACGGGCGTCCTCACATCAGGTCAAAGTGAGAGAGTGTCCCCACTGCGGTCAGGTCAACCGAGCTGCATTTCCCCAGGACGTGACCCAGCCGGTGCAGTATGGGCTGGGGATCAAGGCCCAGATGGTGTACTTCAACCAGCACTGTCACATCCAGTGGAGCGCGCCAGCGAGATCGTGGCGGACCTCTACGGCCAGCCGGTCGGGGACGGGACGGTCGTGTGGAGGCCGTGGTCCCAGCTTGGGCTGAAGGTAGCACCGGTCAATGCGGCGATCAAGAAACATCCGGTCCAGAAAGCCGAGCCAGTTCATATAGATGAAACGGGCGCTCGAGTGGCTGGGAAGCTTCACTGGTATCACTTCGCCATCACTTCCACACTCACTCACCCGGAGTTGAATGTTTCTCGAGGCTCAAAAGTGCACGACAGGAGTGGCATTAGGGCTCATCCACAATTATTCTCTCAGTGGTATAATATAGCAAATCTTCGCACGATAGCGGGGTTGGTGAACTTCCAACGCTGGCTGCGTAGGCAAGCGGCACAAGCGTAGAGAACGGAACCAAGGAGCACAGACTAAAATTGGGAGCATCTCAGAAGGTTCCCCTAGTTAAATTATGCATACACTCCGCTGATGTGGATACCCTGACCGGTGTAGCGTATGTCCACCGGGTGAAGAACGGCCTGTGTGCGCGCATGGCGCTGAGCACTTTGCTGTCAAGCGCATCCAAGATCGTGTCCTCTTGATGCTTATGCGCAAAGTGCCCGTGTGCAAACCGGAGGGCCGACTGGCGGTCGCGTCACAGGACCAGTCACAGGCAACGATGGTCTTAGTGTGGGATGAGCCCCACCTTAAGGCTCTCTTACGCATTTCTCGGTACCCGTTCAATTTGATTGCCCACCCTCCCTGGTACAGTTGGATAGCAGCGCGCGGAGGTCTCTCAGCGGTCTACAATTACCTGCGTACATGTACACTGCCTGAAGAACTGCATCGCCTGCTGGAGACTATCCTGGCTCACCCCTACGCGCAGGCCGAACTCTACGCTGATAAGCTCTTCATCAGCCGCCGCACCTACTTCAGACAACTGGACGAATTAGTCCAGGCATTGCTACCGCACATTAACGCCTGGGTTATCCCCTCGTCGGGACGCCGCTACTTCAACGTGCCGGTGCCTCTGACCCCTATGATTGGCGCCGACAAAGCAGTGGAAACGATTTCAGCCCTGCTTCTGCGGCCAGAAGTGCGTCTGGCAACGCTCATAGGCCCAGGGGGAATCGGTAAGACTCGCCTGGCCATAGAGGTGGCCTGGCGGATCAAGGAGTGCTTCGAGGCCGGCGTTTGTTTTGTGTCGCTGAGCTCTGTCGAAGATGAGCGCCTGTTGGTCATTCAAATCGCACACTCACTGGGAGTGGAAACGGCTGGTAGCCAACCGCTCCTCGAACTGCTCAAGGTTACTCTGAGGGAACTACAACTGCTGTTAATCCTGGATAACTTCGAGCAACTGATCCAGGCAGGGCCGTTAGTGACCGAGCTGCTTGAAGCCGCCCCGTATCTTAAAGTGCTGGTGACCAGCCGGGAAATGCTGAACGTGTACGGCGAGCATCTCTTCGAGGTACCTTTATTGCCCCTTCCTGAGCTGAAACGTCCGCTGCCTGTGGAGCAAGTAAGGCAAAGTCCGGCGGTACGCCTGTTCGTCGAACGGGCCCAGGCCTTGGACCAGAACTTTGCACTGACCGAGGAAAATGCCTCCATCATAGCCGAAATCTGTCACCGTCTGGATGGTCTGCCCTTGGCTCTCGAACTTGCTGCTGCCCAAGTGCATCTGCTTGGTCTTAGCCAGATCCATTCCCAATTGAGACATCCGCTCACACTCCTGCAGGGCGGACCCAGGGATAAACCCGCCCGCCATCAGGCACTGCGCGACACCATAGCCT
>JAOAAG010000234.1 GCA_026418995.1 Anaerolineae bacterium | reverse complement strand
AGCGTATGGCGTGCTCTTCCATGCTTACGTCCGCACCGGTATGCCCTGCGCCGCCAGATACGCCTTAACCTGGCCGATGCTCAGCACACGGTCGTGGAAGAGGGAGGCGGCCAGGGCAGCATCGGCCCGGCCCTCGGTGAGCACCTCGGCGAAATGCTCCAGCTTGCCCGCCCCGCCGCTGGCGATGACGGGCACGGATACGGCGTCGGCTACAGCACGGGTGAGGGCAATGTCGTAGCCGGCCAGCGTGCCGTCGGCGTCCATGCTGGTCAGCAGCACCTCGACGGCCCCCAGTTCGACCGCGCGCACTGTCCACTCGAGCGCGTCAAGGCCGGTCGGGGTGCGCCCGCCGTTGATATAGACCTCCCACCTGGGCGGGTCCTGGCTTACCCGTTTAGCGTCCACAGCAATGATGATGCACTGACTGCCGAAGCGCTCGGCTGCTTCTGTCAACAGGTTGGGGTTGCGGACAGCAGCGGTGTTGATGCTCACCTTGTCGGCGCCGGCCAGGAGGAGGGTGCGGATATCGTCCACAGTGCGCACGCCGCCGCCGACGGCGAACGGCATAAAGACCTCCCCGGCCACCCGGCGCACCATCTCCACCGTTGTCGCCCGTCCCTCATACGAGGCGGTGATGTCAAGGAACACCAGCTCATCGGCGCCTTCGGCATTATAGAAACGGGCATGCTCCACCGGATCACCGGCATCGCGCAGATTGACGAAGTGGACGCCCTTGACAACGCGGCCGTCCTTTACGTCCAGACATGGAATGATACGTTTGGCTAACATATGCTCCTTTCGCCAATACGCAAAGCTGCTCTCAAATCCACCTTTCCCTCGTAGAGCGCCCGTCCGATGATGATGCCGCTGAGACCGGCATCGTGGGCCAGTTGCACGTCGTCCAGGCTGGCAACACCCCCGGATACGATGACGTGTACCCCTGCTGCCCTGGCTAGCTCCCTGGCGGCAGCCAGGTTGATGCCGCTGCCCATCCCATCGCGCAGAATATCGGTGAAGATTACCCACTGCACTCCCCTGGCGGCCCAGTGGCAGGCCAGTGCTACGGCTGATATGGCGCTCTCTTGCTGCCAGCCGTGCGTGCGGACCCGGCCCTCGCGGGCGTCAATGCCCAGGGCGATACGGTCGGGGCCGAACGCGCCGAGCGCCGCCTCGAACATCGCCGGGTCCTCCACCGCTGCCGTGCCGATCACCACCCGGCTCGCGCCGATCTCGAAAGCGCGGCGGACATCCCTGATGCGGCGCAATCCGCCCCCCAACTGTACCCGCAGGCCCGTGGTCAGGATGCGTTCCAGCGCGGCCTGGTTCTCCGCGCCCTGCTCGTCGAAGGCGCCGTCCAGATTGACTACGTGCACCCAGAGGCTGCCGGCTTCCTGCCAGCGTCGGGCCACGGCCAGCGCGTCGTCCGAGTAGCGGGTCTCCCGGTGCGGGTCGCCCTGGGCCAGCCGCACGACCCGGCCGTGCCGCAGGTCTATAGCAGGATACACCGTCCACTCACCCACCCTTGTCTACCCTCTGACAAATTCCACAAAGTTGCGCAGGATACGCAACCCCACCTCCTGGCTCTTCTCCGGGTGGAACTGGATGCCGCAGACCCACCGCGTGCCCTCCTCCAGGCCCACGACCGAGGGAAACCGGCCGCCGTACTCCGTGACGGCCAGGGTGTGTGACGGCTGCGCCTGACAGCAGTAGGCATGGTTGAAGTACACCCAGGCATTAGCCGACAGGCCGTCCAGCAAAGGATGGGCCTTGAGCGGCTCGATCTTATTCCAGCCTGTATGGGGGATTTTCAGCCCTGCGGCGGTGAGGTGTTGCGGGAAGCGCCGTACCACTCCGGGTAACAGGCCCAGCCCCCTGTGCAGCCCCATCTCCTCTCCCTGCTCAAACAGCACCTGCATACCGACACAAATGCCCAGCAGCGGCTTGCCCTGCTCGACAGCCCGATACAGCGCCTCCACCAGGCCAGCGCGACGCAGCCCGGCCATGCAGTCGCCAAAGGACCCTACGCCCGGCAGCACAACCTTGTCGGCTTCCGCGACTGCGTCCGGGCCTGGAGCGGGCAACACCTGGGCGCCAACCTTTTCCAGTGCTTTCTGCACCGAGCGTACATTGCCCGCTCCGTAGTCCACCAGTGCTATCCTGTTCTTCATAACACCCCTTTGGTCGAAGGTATGACCCCATCGCGCCTGGAGTCCGGCCGGACGGCAGCCTCCAGTGCGCGTCCCAGCGCTTTGAACAGCGCTTCGGCCTGGTGATGATCGTCCCGCCCGTAGAGCACACGGGCATGGACATTGGACCTGGATGTGGTGGCAAAGGACTCGATGAAATGCGGGATGAGAGTAACCGGAATACCCCCCACCATCGGGCCGCTCCAGGCGACCTCGGTTACCGCGTAGGGACGGCCCGAGAGGTCAACCGCGACCAGCGCAAGCGTCTCGTCCATCGGCACGTAGGCCGACCCGATGCGCGCGATGCCGGCCCGGTCGCCCAGCGCCTTGTCCAGCGCAGCGCCCAGTGTCAGCGCCACATCCTCGACCGTGTGATGCGCGTCCACGTGCAGATCGCCCTCGGCCCGTATGGTGAGGTCGAACAGGCCGTGCACAGCGACGTGCGCGAGCAAGTGGTCGAGGAAGCCCACGCCCGTGGCGATTGTGTGGCGGCCGCTGCCGTCCAGATTGAGCACCACCTCAACCGTGGTCTCTCTCGTTTTGCGAGTGAGCTGAGCCGTTCTTGTCACGGTTAAGCCAATCTCCTCAAGGCTGCGATCAGCGCATCGGTCTGATCGGGGCGTCCCACGCTGATGCGGATGTGATCCCGCAGGCGCGGGGACGTGTAATACCGCACCAGGATGCCCTCCCGTTCCAGGGCGGACTTAAGCTCACCGGCCTCCCGGCCGATGACCTGACAGAGCACATAAGTGGCCTGAGAGGGATAGGGACGCAGGTAGGGTATCTCGGCCAGGAGAGCCGTCATCCGCTCCCGTTCTGCGATCATGCGGGCGATATGGCGTTCCAGGTAGCCGGGCGTCTGTAGCACGGCAATAGCGGCAGCGGAGGCAGCCACTGGCACGTTGTAGGGCTGCTTGATCTTCCACAGATGGGGCATTAGCGCCGCCGGGAAGGCCCCATACCCCACGCGCAGTCCGGCCAGCCCAGCCCACTTGCTGAAGGTGCGCAGGACGATGAGATTCTCCCGTTCCAGCACCCAGCGGATACGGCTGCGTTCCAGGCCAGCGAACTCCACATACGCCTCGTCCAGGACCACAACCGCCGGCAGGGCGAGCAGGCGCTCCAGCTCATCATCGGACACCATCCCGCCATCGGGGTTATTCGGGGAGGCGACAAAGATAAGCTTGGGCCTGTGCCTGTACGTAGCCTCCTCGATGCTCTCTATATCCAGCGAGAAGTCGGTGCGGCGTGGTATGGCGACAGTGTGTGCACCGTTGACCGCCGCGTCGAACGAGTACATCCCGAAAGTCGGAGGGCAGTCGAGAATGGCATCGCCAGGTCGGAGGAAGAGGCGCATAATCAGGTCTATCAGCTCATCGGCTCCCAGGCCAGCCAGCAACATCTCCGCAGGCACACCGGTGAATTCGGCCAGCGCGTGCCGCAGCGCGCGGCTTTCCGGATCCGGGTAGATGTGAACATACTTGAGGTTGGCGAGCGCTTCCCTCACCTGCGGGGGCGGGCCGTAGGGATTCTCGTTGGCATCCAGTTTAATGATCTCGTCAGGCGAGCGCCCCAGACGCGCTGCCACCACCTCGAAAGGGAAGACCGGCGCGTAGGGCTCCATCGTTGCGATATCGGGACGGATCAGGTCGGTGACGTTCACGGCTTACGCGCTCTCCTCCCCAAACACGAACAGATCACCTATGGACTGGCGCAGGTAGTTGCGCCGGATAGCTTCGCCGAAGATGTGGGCTACTGAGAGGACATGCAACTTAGGATGGCGCTTTTCTGGAGGGATGAACACCGTGTCGGTCGTCACGATTTCCGTGATCTCAGGTACAGCGACCAGTTTTTCGAGCCCGCCTTTGACAAAGACGCCGTGCGTGCAGGCCACCCAGACCTCCTGAATGCCCTCGTCGAGCAACATCCTGGTCAATTCGAGGATCGTGCCGCCGGTAGCGATCTCATCGTCGTAAATCAGAGCCCGCTTGTGGCCGCGGATTCTCTGGCCGATAATGCTGCCGATGCGCACTTCTGTATCGGAGACACGCTCCTTGTCCCCTGCGGCCACTGGCAGGCCGCCCAGGTTCATCGCGAAGCGGGCGGCCGATTTGGCGTGCCCGATGTCCGGCGAGATGACGATAGTGCTTGACAGGTCACGCTGCACAAAGTAGTGTTTGAACACGGGCCGGCTGCTCAGGGGATCGGTGGGAACACTGAAAAAGCCGTGCACCTGCGGCGAGTGCAGCATCATCGTCATCACGTGCGTGGCCCCGGCGGTGTGAATCAGGTCGGCCACCAGCCGCGCCGTAATGGAGATGCGCGGGGCGTCCTTCTTGTCGGAGCGAGCGAAAGAAAAATAGGGGATGATGGCATGGATTTCTCTGGCCGCGGCCGCCCGCGCAATGTCCAGCATCATCAACAGTTCGACCAGGTGGTCATTCACCGGCGGAGAAAGGGACTGCACGATAAACACAGCGCGCGAGCGCACGCTGGCCCCCAGTTGAATATAGAGGCAGTCATTGCTGAAGCGATTGACGATGGTCTGCTCAAGCGGCACGCCCAGATAGGAGGCAATGTCCGCTGCCAGTTGGGGATTGGAAGAACCGCTGAAGAAACGTACTTCCCTCGGGTCAATCTTCTCTTCTGTCATACGCTCTCATCCGTAATCCTGATCTTTGCGGCAGCGGCGTGCGCAGTCAGTGACTCGGCCTGTGCGATACAGGCAGCGGCCGGGTAAAAGCGGGCTGCGCTCGCCGCGTCCAGAGCGATGATGTTAATCACCTTAATGAAATCAAGCGTACTGAGCGGTCCTGTGAAACGGGCGGTCCCGCCGGTGGGCATAATGTGGCTTGGCCCGGCCACATAGTCGCCCAGCACTTCGCAGGAATGCTCACCCAGGAAGATGCCGCCGGCGTTGGCCACCTGTTCGCTCCAGCGCTGCGGGTCCTGAACGGAGAGACAGAGATGCTCCGGCGCGAACTCGTCGGCCAGGCGGACGGCTGTCTCCAGGTCAGGTGTGAGCACGATGCCGCCCTGCCCGGCCAGGGATTGGACGGCGATTTCCCCCCGGCTTAGCTCTGGCACAAGCTTTGCCACCTCCGCCTGTACCGCCTCGGCCAGTGCGCGCGAAGGGGTTAGCAGGATGGCCGTCGCCAGGGGGTCGTGCTCGGCCTGCGCCAGCAGGTCGGCGGCCACCCAGGCCGGGTGGGCTGTCTCGTCCGCTACGATCACCGTCTCCGTCGGCCCATACAGCCCATCCAGCCCGACCAGTCCGTAGACCTGTCGTTTGGCCAGCGTGGTGAACAGCCCGCCGGCGCCGACGATTTTATCCACCCGGGGGATGCTCTCCGTGCCGAAGGTCAGCGCTGCGACCGCCTGGGCGCCGCCGATGCGGAAAAGCCGGTCCACACCCGCGATGTGGGCGGCCGCCAGCAGCACGCCCGGCACACGACCATCCGGCCTGCCGGGCGGGGTGCAGACGATGACCTCGCGCACACCGGCCACCCGGGCCGGGAGCGCCGCCATCAGCAATGACGAGGGAAGCGGGGCGGTCCCGCCTGGCACGTAAACCCCCACCCGCTCCAGCGCGACTATTTTCTGGCCCAGCGTGCCCCCCAGTGCCTCGGTGGTCCACGAGGTCACAGGTTGCAGAGCGTGGAACTCGCGAATGCGTTGGGCAGCCAGTGTCAGAGCTTCGGCCAGCTCGGCGGGCAGGGCACCATAGGCAGCCTCCCACTCCTGGGGTGGCACTTCAAAGCCCTCGATCACCAGGCCGTCAATACGGGCTGTCCAATCGCGCAACGCCTCGTCGCCGCGCCTGCGCACATCGGCCAGGATACGGGCCACAGCCTGTTCCGGGCTCAGCTCCTCCCCGAAGATGCGTAGGATGGACTCCCGTAGCGGCTCGGGCGCTTCGTCAGTCAGCACACCGCGCCGCTGGAGCAATGTGCGCCGGGCCTCTTCCAGATCATCGTAAATCCTGATTACCGGTTCACCTGTCATCCAGTGCCTCCATCATAGCCCGGCAGCGTGCCGGTTCCTCCTCAAAGATATACGTCACCGGCATGACCACGACGCCGCTGCCACCGATGGCCCGCAGCTCGGCGATGACCTGGAGCAACTGCTCCCGACGCACGACAATGTGAACGGCGTACCAGTTAGGGTTTCCGTCGGGAGCGATCATGCGCGAGATGGTCGGCCCCTGCAGGCCTCCCAGCGTGCTCTGGGCGAACATCCGTTGGGCGATAGCCTCCGCCGACTCTCCGCGGATATTGGCGAAGACGGAGAGCCGTTCTTCCGCCCGCAGGTGCGCCTCGATCACCTCGAGCAGGGCGCGGGCCATCTCCAGCACCTCGGGGCGGCTCTGCAGGGCGGTGCGGTTAGCGATCAGGACGGCCTGGGAGTGGATGATGGTGCCATCCTCGACGGCCCGCAGGCGGTTATCGCGCAAGGTCTGGCCGGAGGAGACCAGGGCACAGATGAGATCGGCGTAGCCGATAGCGGGAGCCGCCTCGAGCGTCCCTTCGGCATGTATCAGCCTCGCTTCGATGTGGTGGCGGGCAAGGAACTCGGAGGTGAGCCTGGCAAACTGGGTGGCGATACGCAGGGGACGGTTCAGGCCACGCGCATAGGCGGCCAGCTCGGCCATAGTGCGCACCGGCCACTCCTCCGGCACCGCCAGGGCCAGGCGGCAGTGGCCGAAGTTGAGCGCGTCGTGGAGGAGGAGCACCGCGCCGTTATCACCTCCCCGCTCGGCTACCACATCTCTGCCGGTGATGCCGAAATCTACGCTGCCATCCCGGACGCTGACGACAATGTCGCCTGGACGCTGAAAAAGGACGGTCAGGCCGGGCAGGGCGGGTATGCTGGCCGCATACTGGCGGGGATTGGGTTTGAAGACCGTCAGCCCACAGGCGGCCAGGAAATTGACCGCATCGTCGGCCAGGCGCCCCTTGCTGGGCAGCGACAGGCGAATATCGTGATGCCGGTTCATCGCAAGGACTCCGCAAACAATGTAGGATGTGCTCCTTAAACTATGAAACAAAAAACCCTCGCCGGCAGGCCGGGAGGGCTTCCGTGAACTCAGGCACACAAGACTTAGCCTCCCCGGTTGACTGACGGGCGCTTGTCCAGGTGCCTGTGCTGCTCGCGTCTGAACGCCATAACACGTGTGCCGTTCGCTCTTACCATATGTCGGGATATATTGTACCAACAAGTGGCGGGAAGTCAAGTGAACGTATTCCTTCACGTAAAATACCACCGAAATGGGTTCGTCCCCTCAAATGAAAACGTCACTGATGTGCTATCATACCCTCAACATGTCACCGGAGGGAAAAGATCTCCACAGCAGACCAGATGACCATAGACGGAAAGAGGAAATATCTACGCACTAGGCAGAAGCGGTATGCAAAGCCAATCAGCGCACGAAGGGGGAATGGCTGGATGAGATAGAAGCGGTGACCGGATTGAACCGCAAGACCCTGATGCGCTTGATGGCGACCAGCCTGGAGCGCACGCCGCGGAGCAGGGAGCGGGGGAATAGTTATGGCCCGGAGGTGGATCGGGCCTTGCGAGTCATCTATGAGCGCGCCGACGGGATATATGCGGAGCGTCTCACGCCCAACCTGGTGTAGTGGGCAGAGCGTCTGGCGGCGCACGGGGAGCTGGAGCTCACGCCGGAGTTACGGGAGCAGTTATCGCATCTCAGTGTCTCTACCGTGGCCCGGCGTTTAGCAGAGTTCCAGCAGGATTGGCCACGCCTGCCCCATCCGGTACAGCCGAAACCGGGGCGACGCTACCTGGCGCACATCCCCATGCTGCGCTTGCCGTGGGATATCAGCGAGCCGGGTCATTTCGAGGTTGACCTGGTACACCACTGTGGCCCGACGGCGGCTGGCGAATACGCTTACACGTTGCAGATGATTGACGTAGCCACGGGCTGGAGCGAACGACGTGCCATCCTGGGCCGCAGCTACCTGGTGATGGAAGACGCTTTCCGCTGTATCCTGCCCCATCTTCCCTTCCCGGTACTGGAAATCCACACCGACAACGGAAGCGAATTCCTTAACTATCATCTATTGCGCTTCTGGGGTGAGCTGGTGCAAGGGGTGAAGCTTTCCCGGAGTCGCCCCTTCCACAAGAACGACAACCCCCGCGTGGAGCAGAAGCAGTATACGCTGGTCCGCGCCTATGTGGGCTACGTCCGCCTGGACACGGCGGACCAGGTGAATGCCCTCAACGACCTCTATGACCGGATGTGGCTCTATTACAATCTGTTTCAGCCCGTGATGCACCTGGTGGGGAAGGAGGTGGTGCGGGACGCCGCTGGAGTGACACGGGTGAGACGCACGTATGACCAGCCCACCACACCCTTTGACCGGCTCTGCCACACCGACGCCATCCTGCCCGAACACCGGGCGCTCCTGGAGGAGTTACGTCGTTCCATCAACCCCCGCGCGTTGCGTGAGGAGATCTATGAACGGCTGGAAGACCTGCTGCATCTTCCCGGTGCCACCCCAGGACGGAGCGAAAACGTGCACCACACTCTGAGCAGAAACCGCCCAGGTGGCCTCCTATCGGAGCTGACCTTCCATCGCACCAAGATACGCAAGTAGACGTGCCTGGGCTGTGGGGAGGCTACAGGTGCTGCTCCCCGCAGCCCTGAAATCTCTCATCCTGATAGAAAGGAGGTGGACTGCCCCGGTGACATTATCTTTTGGAGGAACGAAAGGCCTTCGGTGACATTATCTTTTGAAGGAACGAACACCATTCAGTGACATTATCATTTGAAGGAACGAATGCCGTTCAGTGACGTTATCATTTGAATGAACGAATCCCCTTCGGTGACATTATCATTTGACTTGCAACGGATTCTCGATTCTTTTCTCGGACTCCCTCACCCTTCAAACACCACCAAGCGGACGCTGCCCCAGAGATACGCCTGGTCGCTGCACTCCATACCCCACGCCTCACACAGGATATTTCACACCTCACGCCCCATGC
>JAOAAG010000167.1 GCA_026418995.1 Anaerolineae bacterium | reverse complement strand
GACCCGCTCCGAGATGGGGCTGCCGCTCAAGGTACGTGGCCGGGTCATCGGTGTGCTCGACGTCCAGTCCACCCAGGAAGCCGCCTTCTCCGAAGACGATATCGTCGTCCTCCAGACCCTCGCCGACCAGTTGGCCGTCGCTATTGACAACGCCCGACTGGTGGAGCGCACCGAGAGCCAGTTGCGCGAATTGAGCCTCCTGTACGGGGAGTACGCTGCCTCTGCGTGGGCGGAGCTGGCCTCGGCGGAGCGCGCTCTGGGGTATGTCTACGACCGCATTGACGTCAGGCCTGCCGAAAGCCTGGAGCTGCCGGCCATTGAGCTGGCCATTACCCAGGGAGAAACTGTGGCCTTGACGGACAGCCAAGGAAAGAGCGGGCGCATTCTGGCAACGCCACTGCGCCTGCACGACCGTGTCATCGGCAGCCTGGCCATTCAAGGATCGAACGGCGACCACAGTTGGTCGCCTGCCGAGATCGCGCTGATCGAAGCGGTGAGCGAACAGGTGGCTCTGGCGCTTGAGGACGCCCGCCATTTCGCTGAAACCCAGCGCACGGCTCAACAGATGCGCACTCTGAACGAGCTGGCCCAGGCCCTGGCCACCCGTCTCGACGTGGAGGGAGTGTTGGAGGAAGCCTATCTTGGCGCCTCCCGCCTGCTTGATACGTCCAACTTCTATATCGCCTTCTATGACGCTGAAACAGCGACGCTCTCATTTCCCTTCGTCGTCGAGAACGAGCAAAAGACAAGCTGGGCACCGCGTCCAATGGGTAACGGTGTTACAGAATACATCATCCGTACCGGGCAGCCATTGCTGCTCCAGGATAACGTGTCCCAGCGGCTCAAGGAGCTGGGTATAGAGATTATTGGCAAGGAAGCCCAATCCTGGCTAGGCGTGCCGATCAGCATCGGTGACCGGGTGCTCGGGGTGATGGCAGTACAGAGCTATACCAGACCCGGCCTCTACGACGTACGGGCCCGCGACCTGTTGATGTCCATCGCCAGCCAGACCGCGATCGCGATCCAGAACGCCCGCCTGTTTGAACAAGTACAACGTCAGGCTGAGCGTCAGCGTCGCATCTATGAGATCACTTCCAGACTGCGCCGTTCTCCCGATATGGCAATGATCCTCAAGACTGTGGTGGAGGAACTGGGACAGGCCCTGCAGGTAGACCGGGCAGTGGTACGCCTGGTGACCAAAGCCCGTGAGGAAGAAGGATAAGCGGCTATGTGGGAAAGGTTGCTCAAGTTCTTAACAATACCGGAAGCAGACTTGCCACAGGTCAGGATGATACTGCCCCTGGTACTTCGGGCACTTACGTGGGTGGCCATCGTGGCGGCCTTGCTTAACCTGACAAGTATATTCTATGTCGCAAGAGTTAACTGGTTGCTCTTCTCCTTCAGTACATTGCTTCTGGCAGCAGCTCTAGGGCTGCAAAAGTTTGAGCACCGGGGGTACACGAGCGAAACAGTGAACCTGCTCGTAGGGGCGTGTATCCTGTATGCCACCATAGCCTCACCCACAGACAGCCTGGCATCCATTATCAATAGCGTGGCCATTATTGGCGCAGCGTTCCTGCTCACACCCGAGGCGGGCTTGATCTGGGGCGCCGTAGCCATACTGGCCCTGCTGGCCCGGGCACTGATCGTCGGCCTCCCCTCGCTGCTCACTATCCCGCCGGTTGTGGCGCAGACAACGGTAACAGGGTTGAGCTGGCTTCTAAGCCGCTCTTTCCACAGTACATACCTGGCTCTGCGCCGCCAGATCGAGCAGACCAGGACAGGTGTCGAGATCGGCCGTATGGTAACCTCTGCCCTTGATCTGTCGGCGGTCACAGCGCAGGCCGTCAGAGTGATCTGTAGTGCCTTTGGATACTACCATGTGGGCCTCTACGCCCTGGACCCCGAGGGAAAGTTAGCGATACTGCTGGATGCCGCAGGGGAGGCTGCTGCTCACCTGAAAGAGACCGGCTTTCGCGTCAGCCTGGAAGGGCCGACGGCCGTGGCTACAGCCATCAAACGCGGACAGCGCCTCACAGTAGCCTCCTGGCGCGAATCGCGCGGACCAGGAGGCCAACCCATCCAGTTCACCTACAGCCGACTGCCTACCCGGGTAGAGCTGGTGATCCCCCTTGCAGCACGCGGGCAAGTGCTGGGCGCGTTAGACCTGCACAGCATAGACATCAACGCCTTCCCAGAGGAGGAAGTGAACATCCTCGAGGGTGTAGCAGGTAACATCGCCAACGCCCTGCAAAATGCCCGCCTCTTTGACGACATCCAGCGCCGTCACCAGGAGCTGGGGGAGCTCTACGCCCAGACGGAGCGCCGGGCCCGTTACCTGGAGGCCACGGCCCAGTTGGCACGGGCCATCAGCTCCCTGCTCGATCCCCAGGAGCTGCTCGACAGGGCCGTACATCTCATCAGTGAAGGGCTGGGGGTTTATCACGTTGGCATCTTCCTGCTCGATGCGGCTGGGGAATGGGCCGTGCTCGCCGCCGCCAACAGCGAGGGCGGGAAGCGTATGCTGGCCCGAGGACACCGGCTGCGTGTGGGTGAGCAAGGTTTTGTGGGACGGGCTACCGGTACCGGTCAGCCATACATCGGCCTCGACGTAGGCGCGGATGCTGTCCACTTTGCCAACCCCGACCTGCCGGACACCCGCTCTGAAGTAGCACTGCCCCTGAAAATCGGTGACCGGGTCATCGGAGCACTGGACGTGCAAAGCGTACAGGAAGCTGCCTTCAGCGAGGAAGATGTGGCGGAGCTCCAAATCCTGGCCGATCAGATCGCCGTCGCTATCGAGAACGCCCGCCTCTTCCAGCAAACGCAAGAGGCGCTCGAAGAAATGCGCACGCTGCAACGCTACTACGTGGCCAGAGAATGGAAGAGAGTCACCCGCCGTCGTGAACAGCTTGTGAGTGCGGAATACCGTGGCCTGGGCATTCCTCCTTTGGGGAGTGCTCCGTCGCCTGAGATGGAACTGGTATTGCAGCAGGAAGCACCTCTTGCTATCCCAGACTTGAGTAGCATCGTGAAGGGGAACGGTGGTAACGGGCGTCATGAACTGATGGCACGCGCGGCGCTCGCCGTGCCCATCAAGCTGCATGACGAGATCATCGGCATCCTGGACCTCCAGGAGACTGAAAACCGCACCTGGAGCGAAGACGACATCGCCGTGGCTACTGCTGTAGCCGACCAACTGGCCCTGGCGCTAGAAAATGCCCGTCTCTTTGAGGAGGCACAGCGACGAGCCGCTCAGTTGGCCGCCGCCCAAGAAGTGGCCCGCGACGCTACCGCGATCCTGGACATAGACCAGTTGCTCAACGAGACCGTTCAACTGATCTCAGAGCAGTTCGGTTTCTACCACGCTGGCGTCTTTCTGCTGGACGATAAGCGAGAGTATGCCGTGTTGCGCGCAGCCTCATCGGAGGGCGGGCGTCGGATGCTCGCTCGTGGCCACAAACTGCCAGTAGGCCGGGTGGGTATCGTGGGCTATGTAGCCGGTACAGGAGAGCCGCGCATTGCCCTGGACGTGGGGAAAGACGCTGTGCACTTCGCCAACCCCGACCTCCCCAACACCCGCTCCGAAATGGGGCTGCCGCTCAAAGTGCGCGGCCAGGTCATTGGCGTGCTGGACGTCCAGTCCACAGAAGAAGCGGCCTTCTCAGACGAGGATATCTCAGTGCTCCAGACACTGGCTGACCAGTTGGCGGCGGCGATTGCTAACGCCCGCCTCTTCCAGGAAGTGCGAACCGATGCCATGCGCCGTGCTCTGCTCAACGAGGTACAACAGGCCGCGGCGACATCGCTTGACCCGGAGCAGCTCCTCCACCGGGCTGGCGAGGTAATCTCGGTACGCATGGCCAGGCCCTCTATCTTCTTTTTGTGGGAAGCGGATAGACGGGCACTGCGCCCGGTCGCCATACATAATGAAAACGGCGAAGACATCCTCTTCGCGGAAAACATACGCCTCACCCGCGAAGTTAACCCTTCGCTGTTCTACAAGGTGATAGATGGCAAGCGCACCTCTATATTGAACACACAAGCCACTTACGTTGGGCCGGTCGGCGCTGCGATGGCCGAGCAGGCCGAGATCCACTACGCTGTGTACGTTCCCCTGATCGGACGCGAACAGATACTCGGCCTCCTGGCCGTAGCCCAACCCACCCAGGACGTGCCTCAGGACGAGCTGGAATTCATCGAATTGATTGGCGCTAACCTGAGCGTGGCCCTGGAGAGCGCCTTTCTCTACCAGAACGCGCTGGAGACGGCCGAGAAGCTCAAGGAGATGGACCGGCTCAAGAGCCAGTTCCTGGCCAATATGTCCCACGAA
Source organism: Anaerolineae bacterium (assembly GCA_026418995.1). GTDB lineage: Bacteria > Chloroflexota > Anaerolineae > B4-G1 > B4-G1 > JAOAAG01. The sequence continues at coordinate 22,759 of JAOAAG010000167.1, read as the reverse complement.
CTGCGCACGCCGCTCAACTCCATCATCGGCTTCTCCCGCGTTATCCTCAAAGGGATTGACGGCCCGCTCACGGAGATGCAGCGCACCGACCTGGAGGCTGTGTACAACAGCGGGCAACACTTGCTGAGCCTCATCAATAACATTCTGGACATCTCCAAAATCCAGGCCGGCAAAATGGAGATCAACATTGTGGACACCGACCTGCGTGACATCATCAAGAGCGTCATGTCCACTGCTGTCGGGCTGGTCAAGGACAAGCCCATCGAGCTGCAACAGGTGGTGCCAGAGAACTTGCCGATCATACGCGCGGACGCTGGCCGTATCCGCCAGGTGCTCCTTAACATCGTTGGCAATGCCGCTAAGTTCACCGAGCGCGGCTTCATCCGTCTCGAAGCCGAGGCGACCCCTACCGAAGTGATCATCAAGGTCTCCGACTCTGGCATCGGCATCCCTCAGGACAAGCTGACCACGATTTTCGAGGAGTTCACCCAGGTGGACGGCTCCAGCACCCGCGCCGTCGGCGGCACAGGGCTGGGCCTCGCCATTTCCAGGAACTTCGTGGAGATGCACGGAGGGCGTATCTGGGCAGAGAGCACGGTGGGCAAGGGCTCCACTTTCTACGTAGCGCTCCCCATCGCCGGCCCCTCTGAGGCGCCCAAGGAGGAGGAAGAGGACATCGTGACCGTAGAGCAGCCTATCCCCGGCGCCAAGACTATCCTCTGCGTGGATGACGACGAGGGCGTCATTACCCTCTTCCGCCGCTACCTGAGCAAGAAGGGCTACCAGGTCATCGGCCTGACCAGGAGCACCAATGTCGTCGAGCGGACCTTGCGTATCCGTCCCTTCGCCATTACCCTGGATGTGATGATGCCAGAGAAGGACGGCTGGCAGGTCATCCAGGAGCTCAAGACCAACCCCCATACCCGTGACATTCCGGTCATTATCTGCTCCATCGTGAGCGACAAGGAATACGGGCTCAGCCTCGGCGCCTCCGACTATCTGGTCAAACCTGTGCTGGAGGAGGACCTGATAGCCGCCCTGGAGCGGCTGGACAAGCGTAAAGAAGGTCAACAACAAGTACTGATCGTAGACGACCACGCACCAGACCGCAAACTACTGCGCCGGATGATCGAAACCAATGACCGCTACCGGGTCATCGAGGCTTCCGGGGGGCGCGAAGCCATCGAGCTGATCCAGAGAATCCGTCCCGACATCATCATCCTGGACCTGATGATGCCGGAAGTAGACGGATTTGCGGTCCTGGAAACGATCAAGGCCAACCGCGCCACCCGCTCCATCCCCATCATCGTTGTGACCGCTAAGGATCTGACGCCGGAGGAGCGAGACATTCTCAACCGCGGCGTAGCGGCCCTGCTTCAGAAAGGCCTCTTCGGCAAGCAGGAACTGCTCGCCGATGTGGCTGCGGCTCTGGAACGCATCGCAGTAGCCGAGAACAATCAACAGAGGACATAGCCGATGACAACTCAGAGTAGATTCAGACATCAAGTATGGCTGGAATGCGCTGCCTGCAAGCACCGTGTCCCCTTCGTCAGAACGATTAAGGCCTGCGAGCGGTGCGGACACGACTGGCTGGACGCCCGCTACGATTACGAGACGGTACGTAAGCTTTGGCCGGACGTGCTGCGCGAGCGTCCCTTCGACATGTGGCGCTACCGGGAGCTGCTCCCCCTCCGTGACGACGCCCACAAAGTCACTATGGGCGAGGGAGGAACTCCCCTGCTCCGTGCTACTAACCTGGGGATGATGCTCGGTTGTCCCAACATCTACATCAAAGACGAGCGCCAGGGGCCGACCGGCTCTTTCAAAGACCGCCAGGCCTCCCTGGCCATCTCGGTGATGAAAGAGCAGGGGATCACCGAGGCCGTTTTGGCCTCCACCGGTAACGTCGCCATCTCCTATTCGGCCTATTCGGCACTGGCCGGTATCAAGCTGTGGGCCTTTCTCACCAGCCTGGTGCCCTCGGAGAAGATGCGCGAGGTGGCACTCTATGGCACCGAGGTCATCAAAGTCACCGGCACCTACGATCAAACGAAGAAAGTCGCGGCGGATTTTGCTGCGCGCAAAGGGCTGTTTGCGGACCAGGGCATCCGCAGCATTTCGTCCCGCGAGAGCATGAAAACCGTCGCGTTCGAGGTAGCCGAACAATTGCCCCAACTGATAGGGCCGGGCAAAACTCCCTGGGCAACGCCAGACTGGTACTTCCAGGCCGTCAGCGGTGGCATGGGGCCGGTAGGATTCTGGAAAGCCTACGAGGAAATGATGCTCCTGGGGCTGGTGGATCGTATGCCCAAACTGGCCTGCATCCAGGCCACCGGCTGTGCTCCTATGGTCAACTCCTTCAAACGTGGGCTGGAGGAAGCCGAGCCCGTGCTCAATCCACAGACGCGGGTGATCACCATCGCTACCGGCAATCCCGGTCCGGCCTACAACTACCTGGCCCGCGTCATACGGGAGCACGGGGGCGCCTTTGAGGCGGTCACCGATGAGGAAACCTTCCGCGCCATGCACGTGATGGCTAAACTGGACGGCATTTCGATGGAACCGGCGGCGGCAGCAGCCTTTGCCGGCCTTTTCAAACTCCTCAGCCAGGGCGTGGTCAGGCGCGACGAGGTCATCGTCGTCAATTGCTCCGGCCACACCTTCCCGGTGGAAAAGCACCTGCTGGGCGAGGAATGGTTGCAGACGATAGAACTCCCCACCGAAAAATTCGCCACCGAGGCGCCCACCGAGGGCCTGCTTGGCTCCCTGGGACAGCTCGACGGCAGAGTGCGCACCATCGCCATCATTGAGGACGACCCCAAGGCCCGGCTGTTGCTGCGCCGCATCCTGCAGACACGTGGTGACTACCAGATTTTCGAGGCCTCCGACGGCGCGATGGGCCTTGAAATGGTGCGGCGTGAGCGGCCCGATATTATTCTGATGGACCTGATGATGCCTGGCATGGACGGCTTTGAACTGCTGGAAGCCCTCAAGGCAGACGAGAGAGCGCGCGACATACCGGTGATTGTCATCTCGGCCAAGGAACTCACTCCCGCCGAGCGTGAGCGCCTCAGTGGCCAGATTGAAACGCTGATGCAGAAAGGAGATTTTACCGACGAGGAGCTCCTGGAAGAAATCCTCAAGAGAGCTTCGTAGCGCCAGGGCATTATACGTATGCCAGAGGCCAGGGCGTAGAGGCTTCAGCCGGTTACCCGGCCGAAGCCTCTACTTATGTCACGCCCACCTCCCTCGCGCAAAGGCACGTTGCAGGCCATCCGAAATGTGATAAAATCTAACCAGAGTTCAGGATATCTTTCAACCACTCTGTGCCATTGCCGACTGGACGGGGGCAGGCCTTGCGGGGAGCTTCCATGGAACAGCGCAAACCCAAGATTCTCTATGTCGAAGATGATCCCGCCAGCGAAACACTGGTGCGGCGCATCCTGGGGAGCGAGGGCTTCCAGGTTGTCTCTGCTTCAGATGGTCTGACGGCCATCGAAGTCGCCAGGCGTGAGCTGCCTGATATGATCCTGATGGACATCAACATCAGCGGGCTGGACGGGTACGAGGTGACCACGCGCCTGCGCACCATCGAGGAGCTGAAAAATATCCCCATCGTCGCCGTCACCGCCGCCACCCTGAGCGGCGATCGCGAGCGGGCCCTCATCGCCGGATGCACCGGCTATATCCCCAAGCCCATTGACGTAGATACCTTCCCGGATCAGGTGCGTTCCTTCCTCCAGGGGACGCGGGAAGAAGTTACTTCAGCGGAGGAAAAAGCGGAGTACCTGACCGAATACAGTCGCCGCCTGGTAGACCGGCTGGAGGAGAAGATCCGCCAACTGGAGGCCAAGAACCAGGAACTCCAGCGGCTGGACAAAATGAAGACCGATTTCATCATCATCGCCGGCCATGAATTGCGCACCCCACTCACCACCATCTACGGTTATGTCCAGATACTCCAGGCTAACCCGGCCATCCCTGGCTCCCCGGACGAGCCCGGCTCCCCGCGCTTCCTCGTCGAAAAGATGGCCGAGGCCACCTGGCGGCTCAACCAGGTCATCAGCGATATCCTCACCGTCTCCCTCATTGACGCCAACAAGCTGGAGCTGGCCAGAGGTCCGGTGTTCATCAAGCCCTTGGTGATGCAGATTCTCGAAGATATTCGCCGTGCCGGCCCTGAACGTCGCCTCGCTTTCGAGACCGAAGGCCTCGATGAACTTCCCATGATCGTGGGAGACTCGAAACGGCTTCACCAGGCGCTCTGGAACATCATCACCAATGCCGTAAAGTATACCCCAGACGGAGGGCATATCAATATCAGGGGAATACGCATTGACAACGCCGTCAAAATCACCATCCAGGACAGCGGCATCGGCATTGATCCAGAAGACCAGGAACGTATCTTCGACCGCTTTTACATTCTGCACGACGTTTCACTCCACCGCTCCAGCAAGACCGCCTTCAAAGGTGGGGGGTTGGGAGTGGGCCTTACCGTAGCACGGGGCATCATTGAGGCCCATGGGGGCAGGGTATGGGTGGAGAGCGAAGGACGCGACGAGGAGCGCCTGCCGGGAAGCACCTTCCATATCCTGTTGCCAATTGGTGAGCTTAAAGAAGAGTCGCGGTAGGCAACCCCCTCTCGACGGGCCAGAGGTGAGTTCGGTATGTTTGGCAAGTGAGCATAAGATTCGGTGTGCCACGATAGGTTGAGATGAGATTCCTGCAAGCATATCTGCGCACTTGCTCTTGATAGCTCTATTCATTGGTGGTGTAGTGGTTTTCGTAAAAGTATTTTACCCAGAGACACCACCTGCCTTCTCCGCCATTGGACAAATATACAGCGCTTTTAATTTGTGGCCCCTTAAATTATTCTGGTTTTACCAGCGGCTGCCTTACCTCGGCGAAGGCGATGAGAATCTCGCACTAGAGGAGAAAACGGAAACTGAGCCGTAATATCCGCACCGCAGAAGAATCGTTATACACACCCATTCCCTCCCTCTGGGGGGACCTGTATCTCGGCTGGCACGATACGGCTGCAGGTCCCAGAGTTCGCTGCGTGCTGCTTCCCAGTGCTCCCCCGCCCATCTCCGGCCGTACCGCCCCACCCCACCCTCTAGCCGAGCTGGGCGAGCGTATACGGCGCTACCTCAACGGGGAGGAGACTAATTTCGAGCCCAGGCACCTGGAACTGCTGGCGCTCGAAAGCTGCACCCATTTCCAGCAGCACGTGCTGCTGGCCACATATGCCATACCCCGCGGCCAGGTTGCTACCTACAGCGGGATCGCCGCCCAACTGGGCAAGCCCTATGCCGCCAGAGCGGTGGGCAACGCGCTGGCGTATAACCCCTTCCCCATCATCATCCCCTGTCACAGAGTCGTGCGGGCCGATGGTCATCTGGGGGGATACGGAGGCGGCCCGGAGATGAAACGCACCTTACTTGAACTGGAGGGCGTCCGCGTCTCACCAGCGGGCATCGTGGACACGCACCACGCACCACGCAACACGTAACACGCACCACGCATCACGTCACACAAGGAGGCCACTTTGCACACCCACCCCCAGCAACCCACCCTCATCGTGGACGCCGACGACACACTGTGGGAAAACAACATTTTCTACGAGCAGTGCATAGCCGAATTCAAGGCCCTGATGGAAGCGCAAGGATTCGACGGCGAGGAGGCAGTACACACGCTCGAACTTGTGGAGCGAGAACGTGTGCCTGTGGTCGGCTACTCGCCGGCCGAATTTGCCCGTAGCCTGCAGATTGCCTATCAGCGGCTATGCCAGCGCTATTCAACCCCCGTCCAGGAGGAGCTCAACGCAGCGTTGTGGGAGATTGGACTGCGGGTGGGAAACTACCCCATCATTCTGCTGGACGGGGTGGAGGAGACGCTTGGCCTGCTCCGACCCCATTTCCGCCTGCTACTTCTGACCAAGGGCGACCCCCAGACCCAGGGGGATAAACTGGCACGCTCCGGCCTGGCCCATTTCTTCGACGCGGTGCATATCGTGAAGGAGAAACATACCGGGGTGTTTAAGGAGCTGATCGAGCGCTACGGGCTGGACCCGGCGCACACCTGGATGGTCGGCGACAGCCCCCGCTCTGACATCCTGCCAGCCCTGGCAGCCGGCATCGGCGCCATCCACGTCCCCCACCCCAATACCTGGAAACTGGAGCTGGAGGTAGAGGCGGAGCCGAAAGGGGCCATTGTGCTGAACCGCTTCTCAGAACTTGCGCACCTGTTTCAGGTGGCGGTTGCCTGGGCCGGGCTAACCGATTCGGAGGGAGAGGGAGCATGCGCGCCCGCACTTGGGGAGTCTTCATCCTTGTGAATATCATTGTCTCCGCTACGGTGATACTGACCGTGCTTTTCTTATGGGAACGCCTCAAACTCTCGCCAGCTACTCCAATCACGCCTGCCCCCTCGCCATCGCTCCATGTGCACACCGAGAGCGCTCCCTTCACACCGACGCCGGCCCAGGAGACTACCCCCGGGCCGGTGCTCTACGTAGTCCAGGCAGGGGATACCCTAAGCGGCATCGCCCGCGCCTACGATGTCCCGATCGAGGAGCTGATGGCGGTCAATCACCTGGTTGACCCCAACCTCCTCTACGTGGGACAGACGCTCATCATACCACCCCGCCCCACCCCTACTCCTGTGGCCTCTCCATTGGCCGCAGCAAGACCTGCCGGGGAAACGGTGCCCATCACCCCGCCTCCCACAATCACCCCCGCAGGCCCCGCTACCATCCAGATCGGCCAGGTGCTGGGCTCAGGCAACCTGAGCACAGAAGTCGTGGTTCTCCGCTGCCAAGGGGGTATGGTCAACCTGGAAAGATGGACGCTCTCCGGCACAGGGGGCAATCTGTTCACTTTCCCCGCCGTCACCCTCTTTCCCGAAGCACAGCTCCGCATCCATTCGGCTGCGGGACGCTCCACGCCCCTGGACCTGTACTGGGGAAGGACAACGCCAGCCTGGCAGGGAGGCGAGTTAATCACCCTGCGCGATGACGAGGGGAATGTGGTGGACACCTATATTGTCCCGTAGCTAGGCTTCGTCAGGATCGCAGGAGTCAATGCGCTCGATTCTGGCGCCCAATTGGCGCAACTTGGCGTCAATGCGCCCGTAGCCGCGCTCGATCTGCCGGATATTGCTGATTGTACTGCGCCCCTCCGCGCACAGAGCTGCGATGAGCAGGGCCATGCCGGCGCGGATGTCTGGGCTTTCCAGCTCCTCGCCATGCAACGGTGATGGCCCCTGCACGACGCACCGGTGAGGGTCACAGAGAATGATGCGCGCTCCCATCCAGATCAGCTTGTCCACAAAGTAGAGGCGGCTTTCAAACATCTTCTCGTGGATCAACACGGTGCCCCTGGACTGGGAGGCCACCACAATCGCGATACTCATCAGATCGGCAGGAAAGCCCGGCCAGGGAGCATCGTAGATGGAGGGGATAGCTCCTCCCAGGTCCGGCACGATGGTGAGCGGCTGTTCTGCCGGGACAAACACATCCCCCCCTTGTGCCTCAAAATGCACCCCCAGGCGCTCGAAAACGAGCTTCACCATGCGCAGATTTTCGGGGGCAGCATTCCGTATCAACAGCTCCCCCCCGGTCACAGCAGCCAGGGCGATGAAGCTGCCCACCTCCATATAGTCTGCGCCGATGGTGTACTCTCCGCCACCCAACCGCTCGACGCCGTGGATGGTGAGCGTATTGGAGCCGATCCCTTCAATCTGCGCCCCCAACCGACACAACATCCGGCACAGGTCCTGCACATGCGGCTCGCAGGCAGCATTACGAATGATCGTCGTGCCACGGGCCAGCACAGCGGCCATGACGGCGTTTTCGGTGGCGGTGACGCTAGCCTCGTCCAGCAGGATGTCGGCGCCGCGGAGACCTTGGGTACGTAGTCGGAAGGTGCGGCCGGCCTCCACTTCCGCTCCCAGCGCGCCCAGGGCGAGAAAATGAGTATCCACTCGTCTCCGTCCTATCACATCGCCGCCAGGGCGCGGCAGGTGCACCGCGCCCATACGGGCCAGCATCGGCCCGGCGAGGGTGATGGAGCCCCGGATGGCACCGAACAAGCGCGGATTCAACTCGGAGGTGCGTATCTGATGGGCATGTATCCGCCAGGTATTGACATCCAGCCGCTCTACCGCCACCCCAACATCGGCGAGGATCTCTCCCATCGTCGCTACATCACCGATGTCAGGAACGTTACGCAAGACCACGGGTTCGTCAGTTAGCAAACAGGCCGCCAGCAATGGCAACGCCGCGTTCTTATTGCCGCTGGCAACCACGCTGCCAGAGATAGGTACCCCACCCTCAATCACAAATTTTTCCATCTTCACCTCTACGCTTCAGGTCATCGGACTTCGTCCAACCACTGGATGGTCACCGGGTCGAGTTTATCCCTCCATGCGCTCAGCAAAGCTACAATAGCATCCCAATCGGGATGCAGGTAGTAAACGTAGACGTTCTCACCCATCGTCTCCACACGCACGGTGCTCAGCCCGTGTTTCACCAGCCGCTCAATCATCACATCCAGCAGCTTTTCCTCCTCCGCACTCTCCGAGGGCGTGAAGCGCAACCAGTCATCTGGCCGGAGCAGTTGACGCTGCCGCAGACATAGCACGCACATCTCCACCTGCACGACGTGCAACAACTGGTCAAGCTCCCTCATCTGCCGCCGCAACGCATCAGCCCGTTCCTCGAGGTAGCCGATCCGCCGTTGCAGGCGGTTCATTTCCCGCTCGACCAGATGAGTGCCCAGCAAGCGATCGGCGATGATCAGCAGGGCAAACCACAGGCGCATCCAGATACTCATTACAGCCCCTGGTCTGTCTGAAGCAATACCTCTGCCCCTTCCGACACTCCCAGCGTATGGGCTGCATTCCCCTCTCTTATAGCAATTTCCAGATACCCGCTGCTTCCTACCAGCGCCAGCCACTGGCCCGGCTCGACCTCCGCGTAAGTATGCGACACACCACTTATCTCCACACCCTCCACTCGCACTCGCACACCCGACGCCCTAAAGCGCATCCCCTCCGCCTTGCCGAAAGCAGGACGCCATTCGAGCACCTCGCCGTGCCATAAAAGGAAACCGATGCTGGTGACCAGATTGCCGAAGCGGTCTATGTGCACCACCTCACCCACGACGGTTCCCCGGCTGACCTCCAGGCGCGGCCACGGCAGCCTACAAGGGTCATGGACAGGTGGTCCCAGCGTAGCGAGCGGCACGCCCAGCGCCAGGTGAGCGGCAGCCGGGGCAAAGATATCGCGTCCGTGAAAGGTGTAGCTGGTCTGAGGGAGGCGATAGCGGGGATTAGCGAGTTCCACCAGCTCCTCGATCCGCTCACGAGCCATCACAAAGCTGAACACACCGTTATCCGGACCAACGAAGCTCCCGGCCAGTGTACGGAGGGCGATCGGACGGCGCGCACTGCCCACACCCGGGTCCACCACAACCATATGGACCGTATGGGGCGGAAAATAGGGGTACACGTTATGGAGCACAAAAGCGGCCTGACGGATATTGTGAGGGGCGATCTCGTGGGTAATGTCCACAATATGGGCCTCAGGGGCGATGCCCAGAATCACCCCCTTGACGGCCCCCGCGTATCCATCCGCAGTGCCAAAGTCGGTAGTAAGCGTTACCAGCGGTCTCTGTGACATCCCCTGCGCATCAGAGGTGACGGTCACCTCGGAAGTGACCGTCACCTAGAGGTTTTAATACGGCACAGTGAGGGTAAGCGTCATACCCTTATTTGGGGCCGTGCTGATCTCAAGCTTACCATCGAGCAGGCGTGCCCGCTCACGGATATTCCGCAGCCCTTGCCCCTCTCCTCCAATTGGTAACGCCGAAAGGCCTACCCCATCGTCCGAAATGCGCAGCTCCAGGTTTTGCGCGTTGTATGTGAGGCTGACTTCAACGCGGCGGGCTTTAGCATGCCTGGCCGCGTTGGCGAGAGCCTCGCGGGCGATTTGAAAAATATGCTGACGCCGCTCGATGCCCAGCGGCACCCTCCCCTCTCCTTTGACCACAAATTCGGCCTCTAAAAGCGTATTGACGCGAAAATCTCCGATAATCTTGTGCAGGCCGGTTTCAAGGTCATACTCCAGCATCTCGCCGCGCAGGTCGAAGATATAGCGGCGAATCTCCTTGATGGTCTGATTCAGACTCTCAATGACGCGGGCCAGCAGGGCACGAGCGCTCTGCGGATCACTGGGGATAGTGTGATAGGCGCTCTCCAGCATCAAACCGGCGGCGTAGATGGCCTGAATGGCGCCATCGTGCAGCTCCCGGCCAATACGTTCCCGTTCACGGGTCAACGCCTGCCTGCGTTCCATATTCTCCAGCCATAGCTCGATCTCGCTCAGGATAACGTTAAACGCCCGCACGATGCCGTAGGTAATGGCCACGCCACAGAGGCCACGCAGCAACTCGATAGGAACGCCTGTAACGCGCAGGAAGAGCTCCTCGTTGATCATAGTGACTGGGAAAAAAGGCGCTGCCGGACCTACCAGCCCTCCCACCAGAGCAAAAAAGCCCAGCGCTGCGCCGGTAACGCGCAGGTGAGGCGTTACCAGCGGAAGCCGCTCCCGTCCCACGGTGCGGTAGGTATGGCGACGCAGCCCCCACATCCCTATCAGCCCGCCGGGTATCACCATCCCATAGCGGGCTATAATCTCGCCGCAGACCCGCACGCGTTCCGGTGGCACACCCGCCCGGCAGGTGATCCCCAACCCGGCTATCCAGAGCAGCAGGAAGCCGGCGACCAGGATGCGGCGCGGCGGCATCGTGAACTTGCCGGCACTGCGCATCTCAAAGGGAAAGTAGGATTGGAGCGCAAAGGTCAGGAAAAAGGCATATCCCGCGCCCAGGATGAGCAAACGCACCCAGGCCAGCCAGGTGGGGAGCACGCCCATAGCCGGGGTCAGCAAGGGGAACCAGGCCACCAGTGCCTCGCACAGCCCGAAGAGAGCCAGCGCTGCCAGTCCACGCGAGATCTCCAGCCTGAAACTCCGTCCAATGAGAAAAGCGATCGAGAGAGCCAGAACAAAAAACGCCTGCCCGTGGAAAAACGCCACCAGCACACGCTGTGCAGCGAGAAATTCTCGCAGCCCTGGCATTATCGTCCTTCCTTCTTGAACGGCAAGATCCAAAGGAGAGCAGCGGAGTCCCGGCTACCACATAGAGCGCCCGAGATGTGCAGAGTGTACCGCCCTGGCACGACCCAAGAAGCAGAGGAGTGAAGAGGCAACTTTGTAATCAAGGGTGCATGGTAGCTGCCGCTGCCGCATCGTTCAGGTACTTGTAATAAGTACGATAGACCTTGTACCTGCGCATACCGAGGTTGCGCACCAGCTTGTTGATCTCCACGTTATCCTCGGCTGTCAGCGACATATCCGCCCAGACATATCCCTTTCGCAGGAGCGTCTTGGCCGTCTCCACATAGAACAGGGCATCCAGTCCCCGGCCCCGGTATTCCTCCAGCACAGCCAGTAACTTGAGACTGGCGGCATTGATGTGACGCATGCCCCACCACAGCCGCAGCCAGCCGAGCGGGAACAGGCGACCATTAGCCGCTTTCAGGGCCTGGTTAATGTCCGGGATCGTGGCGGAGAACCCGATTGTCTCCCCGTTAACCTCGGCAAAGAAGACCAGCTCGGGGTCAATCACGCGCTTCAACTCCTCGACGAAGCGCCTGAACTCCTGCTCATCCATCGGCACATGGTTGCGCATCGAGCCCATCGCCGTATTGACCAGATACATCACCCGTTCTACTTCCCTGTTCCAATCCTCAAACCGTGCCGGGCGGATCTGCACACCGGTCCTTTTGCGCACCAGTTCAGCGACACGCAATATTTTGGGAGGCAGGTGCTGCACCTCGCTTATCATGTCCAGATCGGCATAATAGGCATACGCCTCACGGTACTTGACCATCCCGTACTGTTCCAGCAGCCGGGCATAGTACGGGGGCGTGTGGCCGCACAGAAGCACCGGCGGGCGGTCGAAGCCCTCGATGAGCACGCCGGGGGAATCGTCCATCGAAAAGTAAAACGGGCCTCTGATGACCTCCATTCCCCGGCCACGCGCCCAATCACAGGCAGCGTCCAGAAGCGCAGCAGCTACCTCGTAATCGTCTATGCTCTCGAAAAAGCCAAACCCCGCCGCCTTCTCGTTCAGGTAACTGTTGGAGCGATGACTGATCCAGCCGGCAATACGGCCCACGTCCCGACCGTTGCGGCGGGCCATGAACAGGGCCGCCTCGCCATAACGGAAAAATGACCCTCGCTGGGGATCGAGGGTCTTGAGCTGGCTGCGGATAAGGGGCGGCACCCATAGCGGGTCGTTCCGATAAATTAGCCACGGGAAGCGCACAAAGCGCTCACGCCCCCGTCGGTCATGTATCGGTACAATTTCAACGCTCGACCGGGACATTTATACTCCTGGAATATAAGGTGTAGTGTTTCGGCCTGCCCTCCCACAGATGCGCCACTCAACCGGCCAGGTGACCATTGCCTCACATCCCGCGGGAGGATGAACAGGCGGCAGCTATCTTTCCAACAGGATGGTCACGGGACCATCGTTGTGTATCTCCACAAGCATATGGGCACCGAAGACGCCGGTCTCCACACAGATGCCACAACCTCGGAGCGCCTCGGCGAAACGGGCCACCAGCGGCTCCGCCACCTCGGGAGGGGCGGCATCGGTAAAGCTGGGGCGACGGCCCTTGCGAGCATCGGCGTAGAGGGTGAACTGGGAAACGACCAGCGCCGCGCCGCTGTCGAGATCGAGCAGGCTAAGGTTCATCTTCCCCTCGCTATCCTCGAAGATACGCAGGCCGGCCACTTTCTGGGCCAGCCATTCCGCCTGCTCGCCGGTATCGCTGTGGGTGACACCCACCAGCACAACCAGGCCCCGGCCGATCGCCCCCACAACCCTGCCGTCCACGCTCACTGAAGCGCGGCTGACCCGCTGCACAACCACTCGCATCGTAAGCCCTGTAACTACGGCAGCCCGACGGCAGCTTTGACCTCGGCGATGGTCTCCGAGGCAATGACAGAAGCGCGGCGCGCCCCTTCGGCCAGCACATCCCAGACGATATTGGGGCGGGAAGCCAATTGCGCCCGGCGCTCGCGGAAAGGAGCGAAGTAATCGGCCAGGTTGCGTGCAAAGAGCCGCTTGCATTCGACACAGCCGATCGCAGCACTACGGCAATCAACCTCGATCTGGGCCACCTGTTCAGGCGAGAAGAAGCCATGCAGGGTGAAAACGTTGCACACCTCCGGGTGGCCGGGGTCGGAGCGGTAACGGCGTGCCGGGTCGGTGACCATCTGCATCACACGCTCCTGAATCTCCTCCGGCGAGGCAGCGATCTCAATGTGATTGTTCAGCGACTTGCTCATCTTCTGCTGGCCATCAATGCCCAGTACTTTCGGGAATTCGGTGTGCTTGGCCTGCGGCTCGATCAGCACCTCGCCAAAGTAATGGTTGAAACGCCGCACGATCTCGCGCGTAAACTCGAGATGCGGCGCCTGGTCCACTCCCACAGGCACAACGCTGGCTTTGTAGAGGGTAATGTCGGCAGCCATCAGTACCGGGTAACCCACCAGCCCGTAGTTAACGTTATCCGGCTGTTGGCGTACTTTCTCCTTGAAAGTAGGCAGCCGGGTCAGCCAACCCAGGGGTGTAACCATGGAGAACAGCAGGTGCAGTTCGACTACCTGGGGCACGTGTGACTGCACAAAGACAATGGTGCCTCGCTCGGGGTCTATGCCGGCGGCCAGCCAATCCAGCACCATCTCGTAGGTCCATTCGCGCAGCTTATCGGTATCGGAGAGCGTGGTCAGGGCATGAAGGTCCACGACACAGTAAATACAATCGTACTCATCCTGGAGGGCAACGTAATTACGAATGGCGCCCAGGTAATTTCCCAGGTGCTGACGTCCGGTAGGACGAGCGCCGGAGAAAACACGGCCTTTCTTGCTCATCTGGTCACAGTCCTCCGCAGAATCTTTAAGGTGACGGTCACCTTGAAGGTGACCGTCACCTCTCTCTCGCTACTTGTGAGTCTACCACAAAGGCCACGTTGTGGCAAGACGCTACCCTGCCGAGGCCACGACGAACGCAACGGCGTACTCGCGGGTATGGGAGAGGCTGATCGCCCACTCGGTGAGGCCCAGCTCAGCAGCACGTTCGGCGGCGCGGCCATACAGGCGCACCAGCGGTTTGCCCCGCTCGTCACCGAGCACCTCCACATCATGCCAGTTGATGCCATCGCGCGCGAGTACGCGCACGCCTATGCCCAGCGCCTTGGACACCGCCTCCTTGGCAGCGAAACGCGCGGCCAGCTCAGCAGGACGGGCACGGCAATACAGCACTTCGGCAGCGGTGTAGACCCGCTCCAGAAAGCGGTCTCCGTAGTTGGCCAGCATACGCTCCACGCGCGGAACCTCAACGATGTCAACACCGACAGTCAACATAGTCCTCGCCCTCCCCAGGAACTGCTCACCCGCACACTGCTTATCCCCTCGTTCCCTTGTCTACCCGTTTCCTTGTCTTCTTGCACCTCAATCTACGGAGGCCCTGCAATGGCCAGCGCATATGCATCGGGATCCAGCCAGCGCCGGGCGGCGGCCTGGACACGCGCGGCGTCAATCTCGTTAATCAGTTCCGCATAGCGTTGCAGATAATCCAACCCCAGCTTATAGCGCTCCATATTTACAATCGCCTGGGCTACTCCCTCGTTGGTCTCCAGGCGCAGGGGAAGGCTGCCGGTGATGAATGCTTTGTTATCCACCAGCTCGTCCTCAGGAACCGCCTCCTCGCAGATGCGCCGGATCTCGGCGCGGATGCTTTCAATGGCCCGCTCGACGTTGGAGGGGTTGACGCCGGCGATCACACGCCATGGCCCGGGGCCCGGCCCCCCGTCGAGGCGGCTGAAGGAATAGTAAGCTAGTCCCTGCTCATCGCGCACCCGCTCCCCCAGGCGTCCCATCAGTCCGAAAACGCCAAGGATGGTGTTGCAGACCATCGCATCCAGGAAATCCGGGTCGGTGCGGGCTGGGCCCGGATAGCCCAATACAAGATCGGTTTGGGTCTTGCCAGGGATGTGAACAGTGCGCGTGTGCACCTGAGCAAGACGAGGAGCCGGTGGAGGCGGTATAATGGCATGTCCAGAGCTATCCCAATCACCAAAGATATCCTCGACCTGCCGGAGCGCGACGCCGCTTTCCACCGCGCCTACTATCACGATCACCAGTCCCTGCGGGGTATAGTTTCTGAGATAGAATTCCACCAGGTCGTCTCGTGTAAGCTTACCGACCGTCTCGACATATCCATCAGGGCTACGGGTATAGGGATGATCCTGGGGATAGGCCAGCTCGAAAAAGGTCAGGCTGGCCATCGCCCGGGTGTCGTGGGCCCGCTCTTCCAGGTCGGTCAGGAGCTCGCCTCGCAGTTTTTCGACCTCCTCCACCGGGAAGGTAGGATGGCGCAGCGCATCGGCGAGGATGTCCAGCGTCAGGGGCAGGTCTTCGGCCAGGCTCTTGGCCCCAAAACCGACAGTGTGCATACCCCCGCTGATGCTGACACTAGCTCCGACCGCTTCGAGTTCCTCGTAAATGCGCTGGAAGGAGCGGTTGATGGTGCCGCGCATCAGGGCGTCGGCGGTGAAACCGGCCAACCCGGCCTGTTCCGCCCGCTCGTAGATGGCGCCTGCGGCCAGATAGCCGTTCACGACCACCGAGGGGCTGGCATGATTCTCGCGGATCAGGACGACGATGCCGTTAGGCAGTTCGCGTCGCAGAATGTCGTTGGGTCCAGGGATTGACATTTGGGAGTGCTCCGTGTTTCGTATTCCGTGTTTCGTATTCCGTGTTCCGTATCAGGCGTTCGCGGGTACGTACCAGCCTACGGTACGGTTGGAGCGCTTGAGGTAGGTCTGGGCAACGCGCTGTACGTCCTCAATGGTCACCGCGCTCAGGTTGGCGATATAGTTCTGGAACCAGGAGTAATCGGCGAAGATTTCGCTGAAGCCCAGCCACAACGCCTGAGCGGTCACCGATTCGCTGGAGTAGGCAAACTGCGCCTTGGCCTGTTTGATCGCCTTGGTCAGCTCCTCCGGGGTGACGGACGCCACAGCAACGCGCTCCAGCTCCGCGTTCAGCGCCTCCTCGACCTCGGCTGGCGTATGGCCCGTGCGCACCACGGCGGAGATGCTGTAGACATAAGGGTCCACCGTAGGCACCAGCGAGCCGGAGACGCTGGTCGCCAGTTCCGTCTCCACCAGTGCCCGGTAGAGGCGGCTGCTCTTGTTGCTCAGACCACCTCCCAGAAAGGTCACCCCGCCGGCACCGGCGAGGATGGCGTCAAGAACGGTGAGGGCAAAAAAGTCCGGTTCCCGCGCCGGAGGAGCGCGGAAGACCACCTGGAAGTAAGCCACATTACCCTCGCCCTCCACCACCACCCGCCGCTCCCCCTTTTGAGGGGGTTCGACGGCCCGCACCGGCTGGGGGGCACAATCGTTATTGGGGATGGCGCCAAAGTGCTTCTCGATCAGCCGCACCATCTCCTCAGCCTTGAAATCGCCAGCGGCCACGGCCAGCGCATTGGCAGGCGTATAGTAAGTGCGATAGTGGTGGTAAAGCTGGTCGCGGGTGATCGTCATCAGATCGCACATATGGCCAATAGTCGCGTTGCCGTAAGGATGCACTCGAAAAGCAGCCGCCATCACCTCTTCATGGAGCAGAAATTCGGGGTCGTTCTCGTCGCCCTGGCGTTCACTGATGACGACGGTGCGCTCGGCGTCCACCTCGCCCGGCTCGAAGAGGGCATTGACCATGCGGTCAGCCTCGATACGCAGCGCCAGCTCAATGCGCTCGGCCGGCAATGTCGCCAGGTAGGTGGTGAAATCGTACCAGGTCATACCGTTGAACATACCGCCCTCACGGGCGATGAGCCGGTCCACCTCGCCTTTGGGGAAAGCGGGCGTCCCCTTGAACAGCATGTGTTCGACCCAATGCGAGATGCCGGTGATGCCCTGGTGTTCGTTTCTGCTCCCCACCCGGTACCAGACCCAGAAACTGGTCACCGGCGCAGAGTGGGATTCCCTGACCAGCACGGTCAGACCGTTATCCAGCGTTGTTTTGACAAATCCGTTCGGCTGGTTCATCTTCTCTCCGCTCCAGAATCCTCGTACCCTCTGCCCATACCACGATAGTAGAACCCCAGCTCCCTCATCGTCGCCGGGTCGTAGATATTACGCCCATCTATCAACACCGGTCGGTTCATGAGGTCCCGGATGCGCTCCAGATCGAGCTGCTTAAACTCGTTCCACTCGGTCACAACGACGATGGCATCGCATCCTGCGGCCAGGGAGTAGGCGTCGTCGGCCAGTTCTATCTGCGGAGCTACCCGTCTGGCATTTCTCATCGCCACCGGGTCATAGCCACGTACTTTGGCGCCCGCGGCAAACAGCATGTTAGCAATGTGTACCGAGGGCGCCTCGCGCATATCATCAGTGTTCGGCTTGAAGGCCAGCCCCAGCAAACCGATAGTCTTGCCACGCAGGGTACCCAGCGCCTCTTCGAGCTTACGCACCACGGCGCGGCGCTGATAGTTGTTAATCTCCATCACCGCACGCAGCAACTGGGGGTGCCGCCCCTTGATCTCCGCCATATAGGCCAGCGCTTTGACGTCCTTAGGGAAACAACTGCCTCCGTATCCCACGCCGGCGTCGAGGAAGGCGTGGCCGATGCGTTTGTCGTAGCCCATGCCGGTAGCGACCTCTTTAACGTCGGCGCCCAGCGCCTCGCAGATGTTGGCGATCTCGTTGATGAAGGAGATGCGTGTCGCCAGGAAAGCGTTCGAGGCGTACTTGATCATCTCGGCAGTGCGGAGATCGGTGATCATAATCGGGGCCCGCAGCGGCAGGTACAACTGGGCGACTTTCTCCGCCGCCTCGCGGTTAAGCGATCCCAGCACCACCCGGTCCGGGTACATAAAGTCGCTGATAGCGGAGCCTTCGCGCAGGAACTCCGGGTTCGACACGACAGCGAACTCTACGTCGCTATTCCGATATTCCCGCACGATGTCGGCTACCCAGTCACCGGTGCCCACAGGAACGGTGGATTTGTTCACGATGATCATCGGATGGTCCATCAACTCGGCGATGGAACGGGCGGCCATGCGCACGTACTGCAAATCGGCTTCGCCGTCCACCCCTTCAGGGGTGCCCACGGCGATAAACACGAACTCCGCTTCCTTTAATCCCTCAGCATAGGAAGTGGTGAAGCTGAGCCGGCCAGCGCGCACATTGCGGGCGACCAGTTCCTCCAGCCCCGGCTCATAGATGGGCATAATCCCTTTCTTCAGCCCCTCGATTTTCTCTTCGTTGATATCTACACAGACTACACGGTTGCCCAGGTCGGCGAAACAGACGCCTGTCACCAGGCCCACGTATCCCACCCCTATGACAGCGATGTTTTTCATATCTACCCCCCCCAGCTCAGTTTCTGGTTAATGATACCATAACCGGAGATTTGTGCCAGGGTCGGGGGCGTGTTCCGTATTGCGTGTTCCGTATTGCGTGTTCCGTTTGCGCCCCACCCTATACATAACGATAGCTCGGTGCAAGAAATGGCTCTGCACATTGCACCTTAACCCGAGGGGCAGGGTTTGCCCTTTGCCGCGAGCGCGTGTCTGATCAACCGTTCTGCCTCAGCCAGTACCTCTTCGACGCTCTTACCAGTGGTGTCAAGGATGATGGCGTCGTGCGCGGCGCACAGCGGTGAGACATCCCGGTGGCTATCCATTTCGTCCCGCTGGCGCATAGAGGCGAGCACAGGCTCATAATCGGCTTCCCGCCCTTGGGCGCGCATCTCCAGCCAGCGGCGACGTGCCCGCTCCTCGACGGTCGCGTCCAGATAGAGTTTGACATCGGCGTCGGGAAGGACGACGGTGCCTATGTCGCGCCCGACCATAATCACAGACCCGCGTGCGGCAATGCGCCTCTGCTGAGGCACCATCGCACTGCGCACGCCGGGATAGGCAGCCACGCGGGAGACACTGGCATCCACCTCCGGAGAACGAATCGCCCAGGTCACGTCTACCCCGTCTGCCAGGACAGTGTACCGGCGACCATCCTCCACCGTCGGAGGCAGGACCTCGATATGGAGCTCCGCGGCTAACCTGGTCACTGCAGCCTCGTCCTCGAGAGGAACGTTCCTGGTTAATGCAGCCCAGGTGACGGCCCGGTACATCACACCGGTGTCGAAATAAAGATAGCCCAGCCGGCGGGCGAGCAAGTCAGCGAGGGTGCTCTTGCCCGAAGCGGCCGGGCCGTCTATCGCAATAGTCGTCGCGGGGATATTCAGGCCTGCTTGCATGTGAGCGCGTTGGCGAATTATAGGCCAAACCCCCGGTAACGTCAAATCGGCGTATTCCTTTCCTTCACAGCGCGAGCTTGACGCGAGATAGCTTTATGGTAGAATATGAGCGCCATGCCCCCATCGTCTAGCCAGGTCCAGGACACGGGCCTTTCAAGCCCGCGACAAGGGTTCGAATCCCTTTGGGGGCATTCCGAAGGTCGGGGATAAGCCAGCTCCCCGCTCAGCGGCTCACTGGAGACTGGGCGAGGAGTTTTTCATTTTAATGGGTCGGCGTCTGTTGAGTCATGCCGAAATTGTGGTACAATTACTCATAACCAGTGACAATGACTCAACCAGGCAAGTTGGGATACTGTTTCAGCACATGCTTCAACAACCAGCCCTGACGTAATCTGCGGGAGAGCAAGGTGTAAAGATATCACGCCCTGCCTTCACGAGCCCTTGCGAGCATATGAGCAAGCGTATGCCAGATGAGAAATACGACGAGTTGTGGGACCTGCTCAAGGCCCCGCTGCTCTCCAAATTAAACCCCGAAGCAATGGGGGAGAAGGAGGGCGACGAGGACACTTCCCCCGTTCCGCCCGATCTCCCCATTCTCCCGTTGCGGGGGTTAGTAGTCTTCCCCATGACCGCCGTGCCCATCCGTGTCGGCCAGCCGCGCTCCATCCGGCTGATTGATGACGCCGTAGTGGGGAAACGGCTTATTGGCCTGGTCGCCAGCCGTGACCCTGAACTGGAGATGCCAGGGCCGGACGACGTGTACCGCATCGGCACAGTAGCCGCGGTCCATCGCCTGTTCAAGTCCCCCGATGGTACCATTACCCTGATCATGCAGGGCCTGATGCGCATTCGGGTGGAGGAATTTGTCAGCGAAACGCCTTATCTGATGGCGCGCGTATCCATCGCTCCAGAGAAGACCAGCCGTACCCCGGAGGTCGAGGCCCTGCGTCGCAGCATCCTGGAAAACTTCCAGAAGCTGAACGAGCTATCCCAGGGTGTGCCAGAGGAGATCAGCACGCTCATCTTCAACGTAGAAGACCCTCTCCAGCTCGTCTATGCCGTCGCTAACCAGATCAAAACCATCAGCCTCCAGGACGCTCAGGAAATACTGGAGCTGGATCACGTTGTGGACAAACTGCGCAAACTCCTCGGCCTGCTGATCAGGGAAGTGGAGGTCAGGGAACTCGAACATAAGATCAAAAGCGACGCCCAATCAGAGATGGAGCGGGCACAGCGGGAGTACTTCCTACGTGAGCAGTTAAAAGCCATCCAGCGCGAGCTCGGCGAGGCCGACGAGCAACAGATGGAAGTAGAGGAGTTCCGCAAAAAGATCGAGGCCGCCGGCATGCCGGAAGAAGCGGAAAAAGAGGCCCGCCGTGAACTCGACCGCTTAAGCAAACTGCCCACCGCCTCTGCTGAGTACGGCGTCATCCGTACTTACCTGGACTGGATCACCAGCCTGCCCTGGAACATCCAGACCGAGGATAATCTTGACATCGCCCATGCCCGGCAAGTGCTGGATGAAGATCACTACGACCTGGAGGAGATCAAGGAGCGCATTCTCGAATACCTGGCGGTACGTAAACTGCGTCAGGAGCGCAAGGGTGAGCTGGGTGAGAGCCTGCCCACAGACCTGATCCGCCGTGAGCGCGAGGGAGCCATTTTGTGCTTCGTCGGCCCGCCAGGCACGGGCAAGACCAGTTTAGGACAATCCATCGCCCGGGCCTTGGGCCGCAAGTTCATCCGTCAGTCGCTGGGCGGCGTGCGCGATGAAGCCGAGATTCGCGGCCATCGTCGCACCTACATCGGCGCGCTCCCCGGCCGCATCATCCAGGCCCTGCGCCGGGTCGAGTCGAAAAACCCGGTCTTTATGCTGGATGAGGTGGACAAACTGGGCACAGACTTCCGGGGTGACCCAGCTTCAGCATTGCTGGAGGTACTGGACCCGGAACAGAACCGGGAGTTCCGTGACCACTATCTGGACGTGCCGTTCGACCTCTCCCAGGTGATGTTCATCACCACTGCCAACCTGCTCGACCCCATCCCGCCGCCCTTGCGGGATCGGATGGAGATCCTGACCCTCTCCGGCTACACCGAGACGGAGAAATTGCATATTGCCAAAGGCTATCTCATCCCCCGCCAACTGAAGGAAAACGGGCTGCGCCCGGACGAGCTAACCTTCACCGATGATGCCGTGCGCCGTATCATCCGTGACTACACCCGCGAGGCCGGAGTACGTAACCTGGAACGGGAAATCGGACGGGTAGCTCGCAAAGTGGTGACCCGCGTTGCTGAAGGACACACCGAGCAGGTGGTCGTGACAGCGGATAACCTGGAGCAATTCCTGAAGAAACCACGTTATTTCCCGGAGGCGCGTCTGCGCACGCAGGTGCCCGGCGTCGCTACTGGCCTGAGCGTCACCATGGCCGGCGGAGAGATCATCTTCTGCGAAGCGACCAAGATGCCGGGGCACAAAGGGTTTACCGTCACCGGCCAGCTCGGCGAGGTGATGAAGGAATCGGCCCAGGCCGCCCTGAGCTACGTCCGCTCCAAAGCCTCTGAACTCAACATCCCGGAGGACATCTTTGAAAAGATTGACATCCACCTGCACGTACCGGCAGGAGCAGTGCCCAAAGACGGTCCGTCGGCAGGCGTGACGATGGCCACAGCCCTGGCTTCTCTGCTCACCGGCCGCCGCGTGCGCGACGACGTAGGCATGACTGGCGAGATCACCCTGCGAGGCCAACTGTTGCCCGTGGGTGGAATCAAAGAAAAAGTCCTGGCCGCCCACCGGGCCGGCCTCACCACCGTCATCCTGCCCAGGCAGAATGAGAAAGACCTCGAGGACATACCCGAAGAGGTGCGTAACAGTATAACCTTCGTCCTGGCCGAATCCGTGGACGAAGTGTTCAAGGCCGCACTCGTCCCCGACGGTACAGAACAGACGGCCATGGAAGGTGGAGAAGGGTAATGGACAAAATACTCATCGTAGACGACGATCAAGTCTTCTGTGGACTGCTCAAGACAGTCCTGGAGTTTGAGGGTTACGAAGCGATCATTGAACCCGATCCAGAAGCCGTAGTGCCCAAAGCTCGGGAGATACAGCCGATGCTGATCCTGATGGATGTCCACTCGGAAAAGCGAGACACACTGGACATCGTGCGCAAGCTGAAAGCGGACGAGAATCTGGGGAGCATACCGGTCGTGATGACCTCGGGGATGGACCGCTCACCGGAGTGTGAAAAGGCCGGTGCTGACGCCTTCATCCTCAAACCGTTCCGCCCGGACGAGCTGGTGGCGCTGGTGGCGGAGGTGGCCAAAAAGCCGGCGGCGAAACCACAACAGGGAGTCCGGTGA
>JAOAAG010000108.1 GCA_026418995.1 Anaerolineae bacterium | reverse complement strand
GTGTACGCGGGAAGGCGAGTGCCGTCCGCGAGCCGATACAGCCCGACGCGTAGATATACCCCAGCAGGCGGCTCGCCTGCTATTGACACAGGGTGCGTATCGAGCAGACGTTCCCCCGGCAGCCAGTATGAGGTGGGGTAGTCGTTATTGAGTGGAGGGCCATCACCCTGTCCCAGAAGCATTCCTTCTGCACTCAACAGATGCACGAATACGGTGTAGTCCTCCTCCATGTCCGCCAGCGCATGCCAGTACAGCGTAAGTGCCAGCGGCTGATCGGCGGAGGGCGGATAGCCGTCGAGCCGGTAACCCGCCAGCTCCACGACCTCACCGAGTCTGTAGGGTTGTGGGAGCAGCGTGACCTCTGCGCTATGTTGCTGCGGCAACAGTCTCAGCAGCGCTCCTGTGGCGACCTCACCCAGTGGCTGCTGACCTGCCATTATGCTCACTCCAACACGACACATCGCCGGCCCGTCGGCCCGTACTTTGATGTAGTGCGTATCGCGTATAATATCGCCGACGCGCCACAGGTCCGGCGGATAGACCTCGCCGGCGGGCGTGGTATCTCGCTGGCCTGCCAGGCGCCCGCCCAGAGTCCACAGGCGCACCACAGCACGCAGGTCAGGAGGGACGCCGGGAGCCGCTACTTGCCAGTAGAGCGTCACCGCGATTTCCTCCCCTCTCCTGGCCCGCTCCGGCTCGACCTTGGCGGCCAACAGGCGCACCGGACCAAAAGCAGCATCATCAAAAGTCGTCTGAGCCGAGAGCGCCTCAGATGAGGAAGTCAGCGGCCAGGCATATCTGGCTGCGATCAGCAACGGTGTCGCGACGCTCAGCGCAAGCAGGCCGGCGGCGCACCCTGCAAATGCCCTGTCCCTCCAACCCTGTGGCAGTATCACTTCCCATCCCAGCACGAGCAGGGAGGCAAAAGCGGCTATGCCGGGGAATAGCAGCCGTCCCTCTGCCGAGGGCGTGGTCATCATATAGTGCAACAGACTGGCAAACAAGAGCAGAAAGGTCACCCCCGCAACCAGCAATCCCTCCCCGGCAGGCATCGTGGCTTGCGTGCGCAGGAGAGGGGGCATCAGCCTCACCCAGCCGAGGGCCGCTGTCCAGGCCAGAGCCGCCAGCGTCCAGAAGATCGGCCAGGGAAACAGCCCGTCATATGGTGACCAGAACGAAGTAGCCACATCCCTGAACTGTGTCAGAAGCTCTGCCAGTCCAATGTGATGGACGCCGATGTCTATCAGCCACACACGCCAGGCGAGCGGATCGCCGTAAAGTAGCCAGTTGCGCCCGTACCACCATCCCCCTACCACTGCCGCCGGTGCAAAGACCACAAGCCCCCGGGTCAGCAACGCCCGGCTATCACGGTCGCGCCGCCACCTCAGTAAAAGCGCCAGCCCCCACGCCACCACGATGACCAATGCGCTCACTTTGCTGAGCAGCGTCAGCCCCAGGACACACCCCGCAAGCCAGAGGGGCTTGATGCTCAGGCGAGGCTCCTGCGCTGCCCTGACGGCCAGCCAGAGGGAGCATGTGCTCAAGCAGGCGGCACAGGCATCGTTATTTACCACGCTGCTGATGTAAATAAAGTGAGGATTGAAGGCCACAACAGCGACTGCAATCAGTGCCAGCACAGGCCGCTGGGGCAATACCTGGCTGGCCAGCAGATAGGTGCCAACTAAAGTACCGACGCCCCACAGGACCGTCAGCAGGCGAACAGCATGCATGGCCAGCACCGCACCGCGGTAAGGGAAGCCCTCGTAATGAGTATGGATAAAGACATTCGGAAAGTGGGAGGTGGAACCTGGGGTTATGGCGGGGTGGGCTACGTTAAAACGGACAAAGTCGGGAAAATCCTGGGTATTCAAAAGGGCTACTACCGGCGCAGCCAGGATGTAATACAAGGGAGGCTGTCCTGCCTCACGTAGCCACATGTCCTTGCCCTCGCGAGGCTGGATCGGCAACTGGCGGTGTGTGGCAAGGTAGCGCACAAAGGAAAAGTGCCATAGCTCGTCTGGCGCCTCGAAGAGGGGAATGGCCAGGCTGTAGGCGAAGCCAAGGGTGGAAAAAAGAGCGATGATGACAAACAAAGCCGCCCGGTCGGATGCGCGCCTCATCCTCCCGCCTCGCGGAACAGGCCGGCCCTGTGGTAGCGGCTGACCACCTCGCGCAGGGGTTTGCTGAATTGGGGAATCTCAGCCAGTCCCCACTTATGGAGCAGGAACTTCACCAGCGTCCACAGTGTGGCCAGGCCGTAGACCACGCCACGTCTGAAATTAACCGATGAGGCTTCCTCGAAATAACGGGTCGGCACCCCGATCTCACCGATGCGGAAGCCAAAAGCCACCGCCTGGGCGATCACCTCACTATCGAAGACGAAGTCATCGGAGTTGAGCAGGAAGGGAATAGTCTCCAGCATTTCCCGGCGGTAGGCGCGGAAGCCGGTGTGGGCTTCGGAGAGGCGCAGGCCCAGCACCAGGTTTTCACACAGGGTGAGGAACCGGTTAGCGATAATTTTGTAAAGTGGCATACCCCCGGCCCTCACCTGGCCGCCCAGGAAACGCGAGCCGAGCATCATATCGGCCTCGCCGCGCTGAATGGGCGCGATGAGCGCCGGCACGAGCGTCGAATCATACTGGTAATCCGGGTGGAGCATGACCACAATGTCAGCCCCTTCCCTTAAAGCCTCCAGATAACAGGTCTTCTGGTTGCCCCCGTAGCCTTTATTCTGGATATGCACGACGGTCTTGAGCCCCAGGCGCTGAGCAATCTCGACCGTCTCATCCTGGCTGACGTCGTCTACCAGGATGATCTTGTCTACCACGTCCATAGGCAGGTCGCGGTACGTGCGCTCCAGCGTTTTAGCCGCGTTATAAGCGGGCATCACGACAATGACACGTTCTTTAGCCACTCTCTCACCCACTCCCTTAGCCTGTCGGAAGGCTGTTCGGGTCACTGCAGAAGATAGTGCGCCAGGGTATGCACAAGTATGGCTACCCCGATCGGCAGCACGTCCTCGTCTATCTCGAAGCGCGGGCTATGATGGGGCGCTACTTCTGCCTCAGCTCTGGCCGAGCCAAGGAAGAGGTAACAGCCGGGCACCTTTTCTAGAAAGAATGCGGCGTCCTCGCTCCCCATCGTCCGCAGCCCGGAGATAACATGTTCCGGCCCCACCACGGCCCCGGCGGCAGTGCGCACCACCTCGACGACCCGTTCATCGTTAATAAGCGGCGGCGTAAGCGGGGCGATCTCCAGGCTGGCATCCACAGCGTAAGCCTGCGCGATCCCGGCCACAATCTCCCTCAGACGCTGCCGGGCCAGCTCCTGGACCTGGGGACTGTAAGCGCGAATGGTGCCGCGCAGCTCGACCTGCGCGGGGATGATGTTGAAGGCGTCGCCGCCGTGGAGCGAGCCCACCGAGACGACCGCCGTCTCCAGAGGGTTGATGTTACGGCTGACAATGGTCTGGAGGGCGGTTACGATGTGGGCTGCCACCACGATAGGGTCCTTAGCCTGATGGGGCAGTGCGCCATGTCCTCCCACTCCTGTCACCAGGCATGTCCACTTATCGGCTGCTGCCATCACTGCACCTGCTGTGACGCTCACCATCCCCACGGGCATGTCGTTCCACACGTGAACTGCCAGGACAACGTCGGGGCGAGGGTTTTCTAACACGCCCTCCTCGACCATCAGGAGTGCCCCATTCAGCCCCTCCTCGCCCGGCTGGAACACCAGTTTGAGCACGCCGGCCATCCTGTCCTGGTAGCGTGCCATAATGGTGGCCACACCGAGGCCCATCGCCATATGCGCGTCATGGCCGCAGGCGTGCATCACACCCGGATGGCGCGAGGCGTACTCCACCGCGTTTTCCTCGGCGATGGGCAGCGCGTCCATATCAAAGCGGGCCATTATCACCGGTCCTGGCCGTGCCCCCTCGAGCAGCCCTACCTCCCCAGTTCTGGCTATACCTGTTGCGACC
>JAOAAG010000031.1 GCA_026418995.1 Anaerolineae bacterium | reverse complement strand
CGCTCAGGCGATTACGATCCAGAGATGCTCCTTGCATGCGACTGCATTGTACCCTTGAGGGGCGAATTTGTCAACCGCCCGTATTCCTTTACGCAGACTATCACCGGAGGGGAAAAGATGTCCACAGAGAGAGCAGATGAGGCCGAAGCGGCGGGAGTCCAGCAGCTCCACCGTGGACCAGCATCTGGAGGACGTTCGGCAGGATGGGTCACGCCCGCTGCGTCCCCCGCAACCGGCGCCGGGGCGACGTGCTCTGGCGCGTCTCCCACTGTAACGCTTGCTGTGGGATATCCGCGAGGCAGGTCATTGCCAGTCCCGGTGATATTACCTTCGGAGGAATGAACACCTGCCGGTGATATGTGACGGAGAATACGCCACCTTGACATTCTCTTCACTTCTATGCTAGACTAGAGCTACCAGGCCATTTTGCCCCTCCGTGGGGCGGGACACGCTGTATAGCCGGACATAGGCGGCGCATTGCTTGGGAGACCTACAGGGGCAGGCTGAAACAGTGATCCCGTCCTGATAAAAGGTGTCGCGATGCGCAACGGACATCAACACCCCACCGTCGGCGTACTGGCGGGCTGGCAGGTATACGAGACGGTCATTCCGGTCAGCTTCCTCGATCCTGTGCTGTGCGGGATCCGCACTGCTGCACGCGAACAGCACTGTAATCTGCTACTGGCCTGCGGCATGGGCCCCGCGGCTGGTCCAGCCGAGAGCCGCCCGGCGTGGCCTGTTCTTGCTCCCGAGAATGACTTTGTACCGGTAGGCCCGTGGAACACCGATGGTCTCATCGTGGTGAATCCTCTACTAGCCGAGAGCAGGTCGCGCTACATACGGGAACTTCTGGCAAGCGGTTTTCCTCTCGCCTTTGTAGGCGGTGCGGAAGGCGCCCCTGCCGTCGTCTTCGACAACGCGGATGGTATCCGCCAGGCGCTCGCTCATCTGGTCGAACACGGCCACCGACGTATCGCATTCATTGCCGGGCAGCCCAGGGACCTGGCTGGCGATAGTGGTGAGCGCCTGCGGGCCTATCGCTCTTTTGTCCAGGAGCACGGGCTGGCGGACGACCCACGTCTGGTTGCCTACGGCTTCCATGTCGTCGAGGGCGGCTACTGCGCGATGCAGGAAATCCTGCGCTCGGGAGTCTCGTTCACAGCAGTATTGGCGAGTAATGATGAATCCGCGCTGGGTGCCATGCGGGCGCTACAGGAGGCCGGACTGCAGATTCCCCACGACGTCGCCATCGTCGGCTTCGACGATCGTCCTGAGGCAGTGGTGCAGTCGCCGCCACTGACCAGCATCCACTGCTCTGCCTTCGAGGCGGGTTATCAGGCCCTGGGGTTGTTGCTCGAACGCCTTGCGGGGCGAGGGCGGGATACCGAAATCGTCAAAGTGACGACACGGCTGGTCGTGCGCCAGTCATGCGGCTGCCCACCCGGTTACATACTGCCGACGGTTTCCAGCGGCGGGTGGCTATTTCCTTCACACTCCGACCAGACGGCAGCCAGGCAGCGGTTTGCGCAGACACTGGCCGAGATGGTGATGGCCGAGACCCACAATTTGAGCTACCAGGAAACCTGCACACTGTGCGAGCGTCTGCTCGAGGCATTCACCACGAGCCTCCGATGCGGTGACGCTGCTGTTTTCCACCTAGCGTTGGAAGACCTCCTCTGGCGCGTAGCAGCGCTGGGCGACAACGCGCATGCCTGGCAAAAAGTGCTCTCAGCATTAAGAAGCGAGGCATTAGCCCTGCTAGACGTGGAAGCTAGTACTGCATCCGACCGACAAATCGAGGATATGCTGCATCGGGCCTGTGTCGCCGTCAGTGCGAGCGTGCAGCGGCAGTATATGCAATACCTGGTACATCAGAGCCAGCAGGCTGATCGAGCAGGCCCGCTCACTATTCGTCTGCTTACCGCGCTGGACGAGCCCCAGATCTTCGGGGCGCTGGAAGAGCACCTGCTGCGATTAGGCATCCGGCATATCGGGATCGCGTTCTTCGAAGCGGAGGGCGACGACCCGGTGGCCTGGAGTAATCTGCGCCCTGTGCCAGGCTCCAGCGATGAGACCATCCGTTTCCTCAGCCGCACATTCCCACCCCATGGCCTCTACCGCGAACCGTTCAACCTGGCACTGATGCCGTTGGTAATCCAGGGAACACAGGCGGGCTTTGTAGTCTTTGACGCCGATGAGCTGGGGTTGTGCGGCAGCATCGTCCGCCAACTGGCCGGGGCGCTACGTAGCGCCCAGCTCTACCGCGAGGCCACTGAGGGCCGTCGCCTGGCAGAGGAGGCCGACCGCCTCAAGAGCCGCTTCCTCTCCGTCGTCAGCCACGAACTACGCACTCCCCTTAGCCTCATCATTGGCCTGAGCGAGGTGCTGCTGCACGAGGAGACAGCGATGCAATCCTCTGAAACGAGGCGTCGCGACATCGAACGCATCCACGCCGCTGCCCAGCATCTTGATGGCCTCATCCGCGATGTGCTCGACCTGGCGCGGAGTGAGATAGGGCAGTTACGTTTGGTGTGCGAGCCGCTCGACCTGGCGGAGGTCCTGCAGCCGGTATTGCTGGTGGGGGAGCAGATGGCGCGCGACAAGGGGTTGACCTGGCGTGCGGAGCTCCCCCAGGGGTTGCCGGTGGTGTGGGGGGATCGCACGCGGCTGCGCCAGACGGTGCTGAACCTGGTCAGCAACGCAGTCAAGTTCACCGCACGAGGGGAAGTGACCCTGCGGGTGGAAGTGGGAGAGGGTGTAGTGACCGTCTCGGTGAGTGACACAGGGTTGGGTATTCCGCCAGAAGAGCAAGACCTCATCTTTGATGAGTTTCGACAGTCGGAGCGGACCACGGCACGGGGATACGGGGGTTTGGGTCTGGGGCTGGCGATCTGTAAACGGCTGGTGGAGATGCACGGGGGAAGCATTGGAGTGCGTTCTTCCGGGGAGGAAGGGGCCGGCTCGACGTTCTACTTCACGCTGCCGGCGGCCGAGGAGGGCACGCTGCGCCCTGTGGTGAGAGAGTTCCCCGAGACGCAGCGGGTGTTACTTCTGGCGGGGCGCAGGGACTGGGGCGAACGGTTGCGAGACCATCTGGTGCGGCAGGGTTTCGCAGTGGAACTGGAGTGGGCAGATGAACAGACGACATGGCTGCCGCGACTGCTACATGCGCCGCCCGGTGCAGTGGTACTGGACACGAGCACTGCTACCACCCAAGGCTGGGAGACCCTCAAAGTGTTGAAGGGAAATCTGGCGACGCGAGATATACCGGTACTCTTCTATGCGCCCGCAGAGGAGGAGCAGGGAGGAGGAGCAGTATTGGAGCTGGACTATCTGATGAAGCCGGTGGGGACGGTGGAGCTGGCGCGGGCGCTGGAACAGCGAGGGTTACTGAAGGGTGAAGGAAAGACCATCCTGATAGTGGACGATGAGCCGGGGATACTGGAAATGCATGCGCGGGTTGTGCAGGCGCAATCGGCAGGATATCGGGTGTTGAAGGCACGGAACGGGCGCGAGGCACTGGAAGTGTTGCGGCAGGAGCGAGTGGACCTGGTGTTGTTGGACCTGATGATGCCGGAGCTGGACGGGTTTGGGGTACTCGAGGAGATGCGGCGCAGGGAGACGACGCGAGAGATCCCGGTAGTGGTGCTGACAGGACAAGTGTTAACAGAGGAAGATATGGAGCGATTGAACCGCGGGGTAGCGGCAGTGTTGAGCAAGGGCGTGTTCAGCGTAGAAGAGACGTTGGTGCATATCGAGCGGGCGTTGGCACGGAGCAAGCGACTGGGGAGTGAGGCACAGCGATTAGTGCGCAAGGCGATGGCCTACATCCACGAACACTATGCCGAGCCGCTCTCGCGCAGGGATATTGCCTATCACGTCGGGGTGAGCCAGGACTACCTGACCCGTTGTTTCCGCCAGGAGCTGGGTATCACACCGGTGGCCTACCTCAACCGCTATCGGGTGCACCAGGCGAAGGCGTTGTTAGCGGCAGGGGAACAGAGTATCACTGAGGTGGCGATGGCAGTCGGGTTCACAGACAGCAATTACTTTAGCCGTGTGTTCCGCCAGGAGGTTGGCATCTCACCCACTGCCTATCGGCACACCTGAGCCCTCTTGCTCCTTGCCTCTTGCTTCCCATCTCTTGCCCCTGCCTCCTACCTCCTGCTTCCTAATCAGCCTGAAACGTGCTACAACCGGTCGTTATTCTCCATGACACAGGCGAGACAAGGCTTTATAATCGGGAAAGGCCAAAGTGTAGAAGCCCCGATCTGGAAGGAGGGAGGTATGGGAACATCTCGGTCTATCAAGCTGTGTGTGAGTCTGGCTCTCGTTCTCAGCCTGATCGTGCTGTTACAGGTTGCCTTGGCCCAGGCAGCGCCGACGGCCGGCAAGCCTGCTGCCGTAGCAGCGCCTGCTGCGTTGCCCATCGTTGACGATTTCGAATCCGGCGTGCCGGCCAACTGGTTTGTGTATGGGGACTGGGGAGCGGGCGCTGCTTACAACGTCAGCACCGTTCTGACCAACACTCTCTCGGCCCCCGGCTTGGTCAACAACACCGTGCTCCGCGTGGATTACACCGTGGCCGGCTGGGGCTGCGGCGGCGGTCGTGACCTCGCCCCCGATGATTGGAGCGCCTACGATGGGCTCAGCCTCTGGTTTTACGGTGCCAACACCGGCAGGACCTATCAGATCATCCTCAGCGACAACAAATCCGGCCCCGGTGACACTGCCGAGCGCTTCGTCACCACCTTCGTGGACAACTTTACCGGCTGGCGGGAACTGCGCTTCCCTTGGGAGGTTTTCGTGCGTGGCGGCTGGCAGCCGGGCGGTGCACCCAACGATGGGCTGACCCTGACGGAAATGTGGGCTTATGCCATCGCCCCCACCTCCGGCAGCGGCACGTTCTACGTTGACCAGGTCAAACTGTTCAAGACCTCCGGTCCTACCGTTGACCATTTCCAGGCTGGCGTGCCGGCCAACTGGTTCGTGTATGGGGACTGGGGGGCGGGCGCGGCCTACAACGTCAGCACAGTGCTGACCAATACGCTCTCAGCTCCCGGCCTGGTCAACAACACTGTGCTCCGCGTGGACTACACCGTTGCTGGCTGGGGCTGTGGCGGTGGCCGTGACCTCGCTCCTGACGATTGGTCCGCCTACGACGGCCTCAGCCTCTGGTTCTATGGTTCTAACACCGGCAAGGCCTACCAGATTATCCTCAGCGACAACAAGTCTGGCCCAGGCGATACCGCTGAGCGCTTTGTCACCACTTTCGTGGACAACTTTAGCGGCTGGCGAGAACTGCGCTTCCCTTGGGGGGTTTTCGTGCGTGGCGGTTGGCAGCCTGTCTCTTATACACATCT
>JAOAAG010000030.1 GCA_026418995.1 Anaerolineae bacterium | reverse complement strand
GTGTATAAGAGACAGGTGCTCCACCTGCGCGCGTTGATGAGCGAGGTGTTTGGGGAGGAGAATTTCGTTGCACAAGTTATCGTGCAAACAAATCCGCGGGGACGCACCTTGGATCGATATTTCGCAAAGACGCATGAACTTTACTTTCCGCTAAGTAAATTGACATAAAGCGAAAGACATGGTAGCATTACGGTTGTGTTGACCAGCCATCGAAAAGGAGCAGCCATGTCTTCCGCTTCCAAAATGACAATACAGGCCCTCGAGTTTATTGTCAAGACCTTGCCTGTCGGCACTAATCTGGCCCTGCTTCAAGTCTTGTGGGCCTTGCTGAGCGGCGCCTTTCTGCACAGTCGGGGTGCACTCTTTCCCGCCCTGCTCCACTTGGGCTTGAGCGCCGTCCAAGTCCGGCGTGGCAGCCAAGCGGTACGGGATGGTGCCTGGACGAGTGAGACGTTGCTCAAACGCTGGCGGACCTGGCAAGCCGCGCATACGGCCTGGCGCCCCGACGAGTTCGAGGGCTACCGGCCGCTGGCGGTGGACATCACCGCCTTCTGGCGCCCCCAGTTGCAGGGCTGGCGGGCCAAGTTCTTCAACCACCTGGCTAATCGGGCCCTCAAAGCCATCGGCTTTGGCTTGGTGGTGGAGGTGGGCCACAATGGGGCGCAGCGCTTGCCCTTGCTTAAGTATCTGTTGTGCGCCACCGACGATACGCAGAACGAGAGCCAATTCAAGGCGCAGGTGCTGGCGCACGTGAGCCAGCACCTGGGCCCGACAGACGTGGCGGTGCATGATGCGGGCGCTTCGTTGGCGGATATGCACACGGCCAAAATGAAACGGTTTGTCGTGCGCCTTGATCGTAATTGTACGGCGCGGCGCAATCAGTTGCCCGCCTCACCCGTGCGTCGTGGGCGACCTGCCGAATATGGTGCGCTGGTACGCCCGTTGGCCCGGACATACAAAGGCCGCCCGTTGCCCGCCACACCGGCGGATGTGACCACGCAGTTCACCTATCAAGGGCGCATCATTAAGGCGCAGGGCTGGTGCGACGTGGTGCGCAGTGAGCAGAAGGTGGCCGCCGATAATCCGCGCTTCACGATCTGGGTCTACGCTGATCCGTTGTACCAGACGCCGCTCGTGCTGGGGACCAACTTGGCCGCCCGCCCGGCAACCATCTTCCAATTGTACCTGGCCCGCTGGCCAGTGGAAGAAGTGCCCTTGGTGTGCAAGCAGCTCTTGGGCTTGCAGCACCAGTTCGTATGCGCCGCCCTGGCTCGCTTCCGGCTGCCCGAACTGGGACTCATCGCCGCTAATATCTTGGCGCATGTGGCCGCCGAATTGCCCGCCCAGCCCACCGGCTTCTGGGATCGCCAACCGCAGCGCACGCCCGGCCGCCTGTGCCGCGTACTTGCGCAGGTCGGTTTTCCGACTGACTACCCCCTGGATGGGCGAATTCGAGAAAAACAGGCCGTGACGGCCCATTTACCCAAGGGCGTGGCGGCCCATCGTCGGCACAAAGCCAGCGGAGCGGTGCCTGCGCCTACATAAACCGCGCAGTGTGCGTCTGATGTTAATGTCCGATAACCAGAGACGCCCTCTGGTTGATAGCCTTTGCCCGCCGTATGCAAAGGCAGTTAGCGGAAAGTAAAGTTAACCTATTCCTGGACTGTTTGTCCTGGCTCGGCCAGAGCTGGCGGCTCCGACGCTGATGTTGTGGCCGGCTCAGGCGGCGGTAATGGCGGCTCTGGGGATTCCGAAGCCGCCTTCACTGCGGCCGTGATGGCGCGCACCACCGTCTTCACCAGCCGGGCAATGGGCCGGTCGCTGAATTGCTCGGCGAGGGCAGCAGCGACCTCCCGGTCAGGCGGCATGACCCCGTAGCGTTCTTTCAGGCGTTCCCGGTGGTAGGCCACCCAGAGGTACAGATCGGCAGCGGTGCGCTTGGGGAATTCCTTCAGTACCCCGCTCTCCTGGATGGCTTCCACGATGGGAAGGTATACGGTGTCGTACCAGCTGGCTGCGGCCTCTTCCAGGGTGGGCTCCCGGTTCCACATCAGCCCCAGATAGTAGCGGTGCACTTCGATATGTTCCAGCAGGATGCGGTAGCGGCCGGGCTCG
Organism: Anaerolineae bacterium; assembly: GCA_026418995.1. Lineage (GTDB taxonomy): Bacteria > Chloroflexota > Anaerolineae > B4-G1 > B4-G1 > JAOAAG01. The sequence continues at coordinate 426 of JAOAAG010000030.1, read as the reverse complement.
GTCAGCTCGATCTTCTGCTCGGGCCGGGTCTCGTCCAGCTTTGTCAGCTCCAGGAAGCGCGCGTACTCCGCCTTGATGATCAGGTCATCTACGTCCACGTCCGGCGTCAGGGGCACGCGCGGCTCGATCTCGGTGACGTGGGCCTCGATGTGGGTCAGGCCGTTAGCCTTTGCCACCGAGACCCGGTGGTTCCCATCTCGCACGAAGTAGACGTCGCCGATCTTGTAGACATCAATGGGCGGCAGGTTGCGCAGTTCGTTGAGTGCCACATCCAGCCGTTTCCAGCGTTCTTCATCGGCGCCGCTGAGGGGCAGGAAGGCGCGGTCGAAATCTCGATAGCGGCCCACGCTGCCCACGATGTGGCTGATGGGAATCGTCTGGGTGCCGCGATCGATCTCCTGGCGGCTCCGCAGCAGTTCCTGAACC
>JAOAAG010000394.1 GCA_026418995.1 Anaerolineae bacterium | reverse complement strand
AGATGTGTATAAGAGACAGGCATTATACCGCGCCCAGGCTGTTTGTCAAGCGTACATTAACATTCGTATTGACAGCAACCCAGCCCGGGTTTATACTACGCGGCAGAATAGACGGAGGTCATCCATATGTCACACACTCAACGCCTGGTCCTGACCGACGGCTCCCGCCTCATCGCAGAGGCCTGTGTGCGGGCCGGGGCAGATGTCTACGTTGGCTATCCCATCACCCCGGCCGGCCTGATTTTTCTCTACGCCAGCCGTCGTTTCCCCGTGGCACTGCCGGCACCGGATGAGATCACGGCCCTGCAATGGATGGCCGGCCTCTCTGCTGCGGGCTACCTTCCTGTCACTGCCACCTCTTTCCCAGGCTTTGCCCTTATGGTGGAGTCCATCAACATGGCCTATATGATGGAGCTTCCCATGCTGATCATCCTTGTCCAGCGGCTGGGACCCGCCACCGGCACGGCAACTGCTGGCGCTCAGGGCGACCTGGCCCTGCTGAACGGCCTCATCTCCGGGGGCTATCCGCTTCCTGTCCTCTGCATCTCGGAGCTGGAGGAGTGCTGGCGTTTGCCACCTGTGGCGCTGCAGACGGCGGTGGCGCTGCGCTCTCCTGTCGTGCTCCTCACCTCCAAGGAGATGGTCATGACGCAGGAGCGGGTAGACCTGGGGCGCTTGCCCGATATCCCGCAGCTCAGGCGCACGTTTTACGCCGGGCCACCTCCTTATTGCACTTATGCCACCGATGACGGCCTGGTACCACCCTTCCTTCCTGTAGGCAATCGCGACCACCAGGTGCGGCTGAACGCTTCCACCCATGACCGGTGCGGCATCATCCGCCACACCGATGATGAAGCCATAGCCAACACTCTGCGCCTGGAGGCGAAGGTGGAAGCCCTGACCCCGGCCCTGTACCATCTGGACGAACAGGCAGGAGCCGAGACGCTGGTGCTGACTTATGGCATCACTGCCGGCGCGGCGCGTGAGGCGGTAACAGCATTGCGGAGCGAGGGCATTCCCGTCTCTCTTCTGGTCGCCTGTACGTTGCTTCCCCTTCCGTCGGTGTACTACGAGGTCACGGACCGCTACCAGCGGGTCGTGATCGCAGAAGAAAACAGCCAGGGGCAACTGGCACGGCTGATGTTCGGCCGGCGCCTCCCTCCAGAGGTTCGCACTGTGACGGCGGTCGGGCGGATGATCAGGCCGGACGAGATTGTCAGCGAGGTAAAAGGCCGATGAGCATATTCCTGACCCATGCCGGGCTGCCCTACTGTAAGGGCTGCGGCCATCATCTTATCGTGCGCAACACAGCGAAGGCGCTCGAAGCAGCCAGCCTCTCGCCCCTGGACGTGGTGCTGGTCACAGACATAGGATGCCACGGTATCGCGGACGGCAACTTCGCCACCCATACTGTGCACGGCCTCCATGGACGCTCAGTCGCACTGGCGGCGGGCATCGCGATGGGCCTGCCGCCCGGGAAGAAGGTCATCGTGTATATTGGTGACGGGGGAGCGACCATCGGCCTGCAACACATCCTGGAGGCAGCACGGCTTAACGTTGACCTCACCGTTGTAGTGCATAACAATATGCTCTACGGTATGACTGGTGGCCAGCCCAGCGGCCTGACGCCCGGTGGTTTCCGCACCGTCCTTACTCCAGAAGGGAGTCCGTTGCCCCACCACGACCTGTGCAGACTGGTACACGATGCTGGCGCCGCCTATGTGGCCCGTGTCATCGGGCTGGGCGATTTCTCCGACATTATCGGTCGGGCACTGGGGACGGAGGGCTTTGCACTGGTAGAGGTGCTGGAGATCTGCGTGAGATATGGGGCGAAGATGAACCCGGAGCTGCGGCTGAAGGAACTGGCCCATGCCGTCGGCTATGATCCTGGCGAATGGGTGCGCCCCACGCGCCCATCCTTTCGCCCGCTTCTCTCCCCCCGCTCCACCGCCACGTTGCTGGACCTGAAGCCGGTGGAGATGGAGTGGGTCTCTCCTCTGGAAGGGCGGCTGAATCTGGTGTTGGGAGGCTCTGCAGGCGAGGGTATCCAGCAGGCTGCGGAACTGTTGGCTCACGCCTCCATCGCCGCCGGGCTGTATGTTACCAAGAAAGGAAGCTACTCCGTGACCGTGGGCACGGGGTTCTCCACGGCAGAGGTCGTGCTCTCACGCACGCCGGTGCTATACCTGTCTCTTATACACATCT
>JAOAAG010000329.1 GCA_026418995.1 Anaerolineae bacterium | reverse complement strand
CCTGACATACAAACAACACGGATTCCACAGATACAATCGTGGAAATCCGTGTGTCTTTTGTGCAGCGACTTCTTGCCCCTCTATCGAAAGGGCATACAGATTATAATTCAAAGAGCTGAATTTGTAAAGTCTACGTATTCCGTGTGATTGTCAGTAGTCAGTAGTTTTGCACTTTTAACAATTCCGGCTTGAAGTATTGGGCGGTTCGTGGCAAAATAGGGTCATCCTTCAATCAGATGTCCAGATTTGTGCACCAAAGCCCTGCGCAACTACTAAAGTGGTACCTGGCGAGCTGGTGAAAAAGCAGGGTAGCCGAGGGCATTGCCCTCGGCTACCCGTTTGTGAGGATAAGGCGCTTGCGATGGTAACGGACCAGTCTCTCTCCGCCCGTGCCGATGCCCAGCGCCTCCAACACGGCTTCGGGACGGGCGGTAGCCCCTTCACGCGCAGCGAGTTGCATGCCTAGCGTGATACTCCCGGCGGTATAGTCTTCGAGCCACAGACGTTCTATCAGCGGACGCAGGTCGTATGCCTTGCCTCGCCGCATCTGGGGCAGCTCCGTCATTGCCATAATACTGTGAATACGTTCCTCAACCTGCGCAGCGGGTGCGTCCCATTCCGCCGTCACCCGATACTCGGCCGCGATCACTTGCGTCTGCAAAGCCGGTGCTTGCGGGGGCACCAGGTACACCTCCCCGATGGTTAATCCCAGCGGCAGCACAGGCACGAGTGCCCTGCCGAATTTTTCAAGCTCTACAGGCCTCTCCAGCCACACATCCAGCAACTCTGCGCCGCCAGTGTGTCCCACCGGCAGCGCAGCCGCTAACTGGAGGCGAGGACGGGGGTTGAAACCGCCGGAATAGGCCAAGGGCACGCCCGCCCGGCGCAGGCTACGCTCCCATATCCGCACCAGGTCCAGGTGGGATACGTAGGTAAGCGGTCCGGCTTTGGCAAAAGAGAGACGTATTCTCATCTGAGGAAGCCCTAGCGATCAATTGCGAGCAGGCTGCGGACAGCGCCAGCTCTCGGACCACAGATCACTGTAGGAACCCAGTATGCCGCAGTGATGGCAACGCAGTTCCCGGCAATCGCTCAGCGTCTCGCCCTGCAAACTGCGCTGATACTCCCTCAGCAGAAATGCTTTGCTTACCCCGGCGCTGACGACTTCCCAGGGAAAGACCTCGTCGATCGCACGCTGACGATGGGCGTAGAACTCCGGGGTCAGTCCGGCCTCGGTAAAAGCCCGTGTCCAGGCCGATACCTGGCGCAGCTCGTCCCAGGCATCGAAGCGGGCACCCAGCTCCCACGCTCGCCTGATCACGCTGCTAATGCGCCGATCCCCGCGCGAAAGTGCCGCTTCCAACAGCGTGGCCTCGTTATCGCTGTAATCCAGTTTGATTCCTCGCCCACGCAGGCTACGCTGCAACAGAGCCTGCTTCTCACGCACTGAGGCCGCCGGCTCCAACCCCACCCACTGGAAAGGCGTGTGGGGCTTGGGTACAAACGTATTCACGCTCACATTGACCTGGGCATGCCGCCCGTGCACCTTACGCCCGAGATGGTAAACCGCCAGCGTCAGGTCGGCGATGGCCTGGACATCGGCCGGTTGCTCTCCGGGCAACCCAATCATAAAGTACAGCTTGATCGTGCGCCAGCCTCGTTCAAACACCTCCTGCGCAACATCCAGCATCTGCTCTGTGCCGATGGGCTTGTTAATCACAGCACGCAACCGCTCGGTGGCGGCCTCTGGTGCAAAGGTGAAGCCCGTATGCCTTCCTTTTGCCACAGCCTCCGCCAGCGCCACCGAGAAGCTGTCGGCTCGCAGAGCAGGAAGCGAAATCGAGAGGTGGCTCGCACGATAACGCTCGCTGATGGCCTTTACCAGCCGCTCGATGTCGGAGTAATCGGAGGAAGAGAGGGAAAGGAGGCCCACCTCTTCAAAGCCTGTAGCATGTAATATCTCCTCGATGGCCTGGAGCACCTCCTCAACCGGCCTTTCGCGCACTGGACGCACCACCATCCCAGCGTGGCAGAAGCGACAACCCCGTGTACAGCCACGCTGGATTTCAATCGTGGCCCGGTTGTGGGCCACGTCAACGTTGGGCACGAGCAGACGGGTGGGGGGGGGGGGCAGGGGAGAGACGATCCGTTTGCGCACCGGCAGGGGGACATCGGGAGACAGGCGTTCCAGAGCCGCGATCGTGCCGTCAGGATGGTAATGCGCCTGGTAAAAGCGCGGTACATAGAGGCCGGGTAGCCTGGCCAGGGCCAGCAATTGCGTCTCCCTCGCCTCATGGCGCATCTCCTGATAGGTCCGCACGAGCTCGACAATGGCCTCCTCCCCATCACCAATCACAAAGGCGTCAATGAATTCAGCCATGGGCTCGGGATTGAAAGTGGCTTGCCCTCCGGCAATGATCAACGGATGGTGCGCACTGCGTTCTATGGAGCGCAAAGGCACCCCTCCCAGGTCAAGCATCTCCAGCACGTTGGTGTAGAGCAGCTCATATGGCAGGCTGAAGCCGATGATATCGAAGTCAGATAGCGCGTGTTGGCTTTCCAGGCTGTAAAGCGGGATGCCCGCAACGCGTAGCGCAGCAATCATATCCGTCCATGGCAGGTAGGCGCGCTCGGCGAGCACATCCGGCAGCGCATTAAGCGTATGGTAAAGTATAGCCAGCCCCATGCTGGACATCCCCAGGTCATAGATATCGGGGTAGGCCAGACAAACGCGGATAGAAACCGCCTCCCAATCCTTAATGACGCTGTTGTACTCGCCGCCCACATAGCGGCCTGGTTTCTGCACGGTGGGGAGTACTCGTTCCAGGCGGCTCTGCTCGATAACCATCTTACCCTGCCATCAGTTTGACCAGTACTCTACGGCGGCGTGGGCCGTCGAACTCGGCCAGATAGATACCCTGCCAGCTACCCAGCGCCAGTTTCCCCGCCGAGATCGGGATGGCCTGCGAGTTGCCTACCAGCGAGGATTTGAGATGGGCAGGGGAGTTGCCCTCACTGTGGCGGTAGCCTGCCCGGTCGGGACAGACAGCATCGAGTCCGATGGCCATATCGTGCCGGACATCCGGATCCCAGTTCTCGTTGAGCGTCAGGCCAGCGGTAGTATGTGGACAGAAGACGAAACATATGCCTTCCCGGATTCCACTCCGGTTAACCACCGCTTGTACCTGCGCGGTAATATCGTGGAATCCCTGCCGTCCTGTGGTCGTCACTTCGATCTGCTCAAGCATGGCTGACTCCTGTGGTATCGGATTCCCGATGCGGAGTGTGGGCGGGGTAAGCCCTGCGCCTGGGTGTTAATTATAACACGGAGCACCTCAGCCGGAAGCGCCGGACGCAGGTCGTTTGGCTACTTCGCAAAAACGTGATACAATTAAATCATGCCAAGGTACAAAGTAATTCTCAATCCCGCTGCCCGCCGCGGTACCGGCGTGCAATCGCTACCCCGCATTAAACGGTTACTGGCCGAGCAGGGCCTCGAGTTTGACCTGGTATGTACTGAGCGTCCGTGGCACGCTGCTGAGCTAGCAAGGGAGGCAGCCCAGGACGGGTACGACGTCATAGTCGCTGCCGGCGGAGATGGCACTGTCAATGAGGTCATCAACGGCCTGATGACTGTGCCCTCCAACAGCGGTAACGATGGCAGACCCGCGCTGGGCGTGTTGTGCGTGGGCCAGGGCAACGACTTCGCCTACGGGACGGGCATTCCCCTGGACCTCGAGGCCGCCTGTCAGGCGTTGGCACGTGGCCACCGACGCCGAGTGGACGTCGGCCGGGTCGTGGGCGACGGCTACCCCAAGGGGCGCTATTTCGGCAACGGCATTGGCATCGGCTTCGACGCTGTGGTCGGATTCGAGGCAAGCAGAATGACCCGGTTGTCTGGCTTCCCTGCCTATCTGGTCGCCGTGCTCAAAACTGTCTTCCTTTACTACAAAGCGCCGCTCAGCCGGATCGAGTACGATGACCAAACGATCGTCCAGCCCTCTCTGATGGTCTCTATTATGAACGGGAGACGTATGGGGGGTGGGTTCTATATGGCGCCTGACGGCGAGCCTGACGATGGCCGGTTCGATCTATGCATAGCCCGCGAGG
>JAOAAG010000301.1 GCA_026418995.1 Anaerolineae bacterium | reverse complement strand
AGATGTGTATAAGAGACAGATGATGGGCCACACAGGGTGAGGCCAGACACACTGGCCTACCCTGCACCAGGCCAGGTTCACGATATCCCAGGGCTGCACAGGCGATGCCACGCAGCCCTGGTGCACAGTTGAGCTGACCCACTATTCTTCTTCCTCTTGCTCCTTGCGCCTGGACTCGCGGATGATCTCAACCTCCACCACCTCTGGCACGGCTTCCTCGATCTCCTCTTCCTCCGGCTGCATCACCCGCACGATCATCTCGTCGGGGTCAGTGAGGATTTCTACACCGGGAGGGGGAACCAGATCGCGCACGTAGATCGCCTGATCCAGCTCGGTCAGCCTTGAGAGGTCCACTTCGATCGCATTCACCAGGTCCCCGGGCAGGCACTCGACCTCGACCGAGGCGATGCCGTGCAACAGTATGCCGACCCGGCTCGCCACGATGGGCGACTCGCCGACCAGTTCCAGTGGCACCTCGGCTCTGATCCGTTCAGTCATCTTGACCTGCTGGAGATCCACGTGCAACACCGTATGGAGGATCGGGTCTCTCTGAACCTCCCGCAGGATGGCCATCTCCGTCTGGCTCTCTCCCTTTATCTTGATGCCGATAAGCTGGGCACCCTTTGCCCGCTCGATGACCTGTGCCAGTTCCCGTTCCTCGAATTGCAGCGGGACAGGGGTGAAATGGCGTCCGTACATCACCCCTGGTATCCATCCCTGTGCCCGTAGTTGTTTTACCTGTTTGCCCATCACAGTGCGCTTTTCGGCGTTTAACTCGATTCTCTGTGCCTGTTGTTGCATGCGCTTACCTCCTGACGAATCCCTTCTTGTGGGACTAAACAGGCGGGGACGCTGCCCCGCCCGTAGTAGAGCGCCGCTATTCTAACGCAAACCCCTGCTTTCGTCAAGCGCTCGTATCACCGCGAGACACTTAAGTAGACCCGGTGACCTGGATAGGCGCGGCGCCCTCCGTTGCTTGCAGAAAGAGGGGAAGCGTGGTAACATGACAGCGATGCGCCGGCACAGACGCCAGCGCCGAGATAGAGCACCTGACCGAAGGTCAGGAAGCCGATTCAAAACCGTTCCTCGGCACCTTGTATCTCAGCCACGATGTGTATCTCCTGCCGTCCTGCCTTACACAGCATGTTGCCACAGCGGATTCCCAAAAGGTAGGGGCAAAGCTGTGTTCCATCTTTTCCTGCCGCGTGGTAACGACTTGTCATCACCCAGGTTGACCACCGGAGTATACCAGAGGTAACCGATATGCAGACCTACTATCTCTGGAACGACCAGCCAGTTTTAGACGCCACTTACGACCGGCTGAACTTTTCCCACTATGCGGACGTTTTAAGCGAGGTGGTGCGCACCGCTGATACCCCCATCACCATCGGCATCTTCGGCCCCTGGGGCAGTGGCAAAACCAGTCTGATGCGGCTAATCGCCGGCCAGTTACTCGAGCGGCGCAGGCCAGACCACCGCTGGGCACGGGTCGTCTGGTTTAACGCCTGGCAGTATGAGCGCGACCAGGGCGCCCTGTGGCGGGCACTGCTGCTGCGCGTCCTGGAGGGGCTGGAGGGCGAGCAACTCAGCCGCGAGGATGCCCGGCAGATCGAGGACTGGCGTATGCGCCTGTATATGGACGTGCAGCGGACCGAAAGTGGCTCAATCCAGATTGACTGGCCTAAGCTCGGCAGAGGCGCGTTACGGTTGGGCCTCTCACTGATGCCCTCCCCGACCACGTTGCTCGAGCTGCTCAAGCTGGTGCAGGGCGAAATGGACACGCTCGAAGAGATCGTCGCGGCGTTCGAGCGAGAGCGCACCGAAGTCTACCGCCGCCAACTGACACTCCTGGAGGAATTCCAGGGAGGATTCGCCCACCTGGTGCGGGAATATGTGTGGAGCCGCAACGGTCTGCTGGTCGTCTTCATTGATGATCTGGACCGCTGCATACCCAGCCGGGCAGTGGAAGTACTGGAGGCGATTAAGCTCTTCCTGGATGTCAAAGGCTGCGCTTTCCTGATCGCTGTGGACAGAGATGTGATCGAGCGGGTAGTACGTGCCCAATACGCCGGTTACCTGGTCGGGGAGGGAGGACGTGAGGATACCATCCCCATCGCGGGCCAGAGTTACCTGGAGAAAATCGTGCAGTTGCCGTTCCATCTCCCCCCGCTGGAGGAGGAACAAATTTTGGGCTTCATTGACGCGCTTGATCCCGACCTGCCGACTGGCTGCAAACTGATCCTGGCGCTGGGATTGGAGCCCAATCCGCGCGTGGTCAAACGTGCCCTCAATATCCTCCGCCTGCTCCTCAAACTATCCGGGCGCCGGGTCGAAGCCGGTTCTATGGAGCCGGTTGTGCCGGAGTTGCTGGCCAAAATGGTCGTCATCCAGGCCCGCTACCGCGAGCTGTACGATGACCTACTTGAGTACCCGAACCTCATCCAGGATCTCGAGCGGGCCGCGCGCGCGGGGAAAGGGCCGCAGCAGGCCATTGCCCCCCCGCCTGGCATCTCTGCGGAAGCTACCACCTTGCTGGAGAAGTATCTGCATCACAAACCGCTGCTGGACATGCTCCGGGTGGAGCCTTTCTTTGCCCAGCTCACACGCTCTCAGATCAATGCCTACATCTACCTGACCCGCACCACCAGCGAGGAAGTGCGGCACAAACCAGAATTGGAGACGGGCCATATCTGGCGCGATTTGTTAAGCAATGACCCCACCCGTATCCGCTCCGCCGTAGCGGCGGTGCAAGCTGAGGGGCAGAAGGATGCCTACGTGGCAGCACTGGTGCGCCTGCTGGAACCCGGCACAGATGCCTCGGCCTTAGAACGCATCTCTGCCGGCACCGCCCTGGCCTACCTGGGCGATCCCCGTGACTTTGACGAGATGGTAGATGTCCCCGGCGGCGAGTTCAAACGGGGGGAGGAGGGGATAGCAACTTATGTGATGGCCTATCGCATCAGCCGCTACCCGGTTACCAATCTCCAATACGCTCGTTTTCTGGCTGCTGTGCCATCCCATCCCGTCCCCTACGTCCCGGAGCCCTGGGCTGAGCCTTACAACTGGGACCCGCGCAGGCGCACTTACCCGGAAGGCAAGGCAAATCACCCTGTGGTGCTGGTCAGTTTCGAAGATGCTCTGGCCTACTGTAAGTGGGCTGGCGTGCGGTTGCCCACCGAGGAGGAGTGGGAAAAGGCCGCCCGCGGGGAGGACGGGCGCATGTACCCATGGGGAGATGAATTCGACCCCGAACGGGCTAACGTGCGTGAGAGTGGCGTAGGGAGCACGACCCCCGTGGGCGTCTACCCCGCCGGTGCCAGCCCATACGGACTGCTCGACTGCGCGGGCAACGTCTGGGAATGGACAGCCTCCCAGACCCCCAGTGGGCAGATGGTCCTGTGTGGAGGCTCCTGGAACTTCCGGGCGGAGGATGCTCGCTGCTTCTCCCGCGAACAGGCCAAAGCCGACTACCGCTCCACCCGCATCGGATTCCGTGTGGTCACCGGACCCCAGCCCCAGGTGTCCATTGCTGCCGAAGAAAAGGAGCTGTAATGGAGATCACCGTCGAACCATTCAAGCGCTGTGATCTGGTAAAAGTGACCGGCCGCATTGATAGCAACACCTCGCCGCAGCTTTCCAAAGCACTTGAGTCCATTATGGAACAAGGGCGCTTCAGGATCGTGCTCGATATGAGCGGGGTGGAGTTTATTTCCAGCGCCGGCCTGCGGGTGCTGATCAGCACACAAAAGACCTGCAAGAAGTGGAACAGGGGAGAGCTGGTGCTTGTCGGCGTCCCTCAGAGGATCAGGGACGTGATGGACCTGGCCGGATTCATCCCCCTGTTTCGATTCTACGATAACGCCCTCGAAGCAGTGGGGAGTATGTAGCGCGCAGCATGGCTAAAGCAGGCGAGCGTTAAGCTCCCGCACGTGGGCAGTGTGACGCTCCAGGTCCTCATAGAGGCGCGCCACATCGTTACCGTAACGCAGGCGGCGGGCCAGGAAGGCGAATTCCTCGCTGTCCGGCGGTGGGACAGTGAGGTCCTGCGCGTTGCCCCGTACCATCCGCAGGCCGTCAATCAACCAGCGCAGAAACGTGTGGGCCCTGCGGAGCCGTGCATAATCGTCTGGGGACAGAATGCCGGCCTGGGCCAGCGCTGCCATTGCCTCGCGGGTATTGGTCGAGCGCAAAGCCGGGTCGCGGTGTCCATGGGTGATTTGAAGCGCCTGGACAAGATACTCCACGTCCAGCAGGCCGCCGGGGCTGAACTTGGCGTTGAACGTGCCAGCCGCGACAAGGTGACGCAACTGCCGCTCGCGCATCGCCCGCATAGCCTGCACATTGAACGGCTCCCCGGTATAGACGAACCGGTCACGTAGCTCCACGATGTACTGTCCCAATCCCTCATTGCCGGCAATCGGACGCAGCTTCACCAGCGCCTGGCGCTCATATGGCCAGGCCGGCCCCTCTGGCGCAAAATAGCGGCGAAAAGACTCCAGCGATACCGCCAGACTTCCTGCACTGCCGTAAGGCCGTAGCCGCAAGTCAATCTCAAAAATACCCTCACGCCTGGCCCGGATGGAGCTGATGAAATGCTGCACCAATTTCTCGTAGAACTCAGCGGTGGTAATCACATGGGGACCGGTGGTCCTGCCGTTGCCAGCGTAGATGAACATCAACTCGATATCTGACGCAAACCCCAGCTCACGCCCCCCGCACTTTCCCAGCGCGCACACCGCCATTTCGCTGATCTGACCGTCCTCCAGGCAGGGCGTGCCATATACGGCGCGCAGGTCTTCGTGACACAGATGGTAGACCGCGTTGACCACTACCTCGGCCAGCGCGGTGAGTTCCTCAGCGAAGTCCCAGAACTCCTGAGTATGCCCCAGGATATGCCGCATATCTATGCGGAACATCTCGCGGTCCTTGAAGTCGTTGACCACGGCGCGCCACGGCGCGGTATCAGAGGGAGGCTGGGGGCCCGCGTGTACCTGGGCCAGGGCTGCCTCCAGCTCCGCCTGTAACTGGGCGCGCGATTTGGCGCTCTCCAGTGCATCCAGGTCGCGTACGACGGGGAACAGGTTGGCGTACTGCATGCGCAGGAAGTCATCCCAGAGGAAGTCACTCACGCCCAGCAGGCGTGCCAGCGCGTACAGCACATCCTGACGACCCAGCGAGGCCAGCTCATCAGGCCAGTTCGGACGGCGAAAGAGCTCCCCGATAAACTCGCGGAAGTGGAGTAGAGCAGCCTCTGGATTAGGAGAATGAGGGAGCAGATGGGTGAAATGCTTGATCAGTACCACCGCAGCACGGAGTTCCCGTTGCTTCTCCGGCGAGGTGATCTTCTGCCCCTCGGCATCCGTGACGTAGAGCGTATCGCGCACACGGTTGCCCACCGTCTCGACTGTCACACGTGCAATATAGATACGATGGTAAGCCAGCGCGTTAGTTAGCTCATACAGGAAGCCCACCGTGTCAGGGGCATCAATGTGCAGCACGGTGTATTTCGCGCTGGTGGAATTATCTATCCTGATATCAACCGGATAGAGCACGGGGGCAGTCTCGTGCACTTTATGGAAAGCGGCGGCGACCCGCCTGGCCAGCTTTCCCCGGGCCTCGCGCCGCAGGCCGGCATCCATCATGCGCAACAGGTCGCTCAGCTCCCCGGTATAACGTGACCAGGTCTCCTCTTCCATCTCACCGCGTACCTGGCGCACGGTGAAGACGTCCACGATTTTGCGCCTGGCCTCCCGTTCCGCCTCGCCAGTGGACGGCTCATAGGTGAATACCTTCCCATCGCAGATGGTGAACCCGTAAACGAATAATAGGCCGCAGATCAGGGATAGCTCGCCGGGGTAATCATACCCCACGATGGTCACACGCCAGTATCCTTCCTCTCCAAGGGGGCATGCTTCGACCCACACCAGATGTTCCTCATCCAGTTGGGCGGCCAGCGTGGCATGTCTGGCGATCTCCTCCTCGTCAAATGCCTCCACGTAGGAGGGGTCCATACGGGCAACATGCGAAGATACTGAAGTGATGTTCTTAGCCTGTACCGGATGTGTATTCACGTTCACTGCTCTCCTACCCTGCTCCCCCAGATAGCGGAGATAAACCGCGCGGATAGCCGCGCGGTGTTCCTCGTAGCGGGCCAGGAACTCGGCGACGGCGCTCGTCCCGGACACGCGCCCGTGGAAACCCAGCCGCCGCGCCAGATGCGCCAACGAGGCGGGCTCGTCCGGCAGCCGGTGCGTCTGACGGTAATGGGCGATCTGCAGGTAGTGCTCGATGGTGCGCAGAAAGATGTACCCCTCAGTGAGGATACGCCACTCCTCCGCGGTAATCAGGCCCAGCCCGGCCAGCCGTCGGAGTGCCTCGAGCGTGTTAGGGCAGCGAACGGCAGGATGCTCCGCACCATGGATAAGCTGGAGATACTGTACCACAAACTCCACATCGCGGATGGACCCCTCACCGAGCTTAATTTCGCCCCACTCCCGCCCCTTTTCCCGCAGGTGCGCCTCGGTACGTTCCTTCATACTCTGCACGCTGCTCCGCACTGCTGCGGCGGTGGCAGAGCAGGTCTGGTCAAACAGTATCCGCTCCACCCGGTGCAGAAACTCCTCTCCGACCATTCTATCGCCTGCCACATAGCGTGCCTTAAGCAGCGCTTGCTTTTCCCAGAGGTGAGCATATGACTCAAGATAAGCCGCGTACCCGTCGAGCGATGAGACCAGCGCACCAGTCTGCCCCCAGGGACGAAGCCGCATATCCACACGGTAAAGAAACCCCTCTCCTGTGACACGTGCCAATACTTCGATCAGCCGTTCACCCAGGCGACGGTAGCCCTCGCTATACGAGGCGGCCAGGAACAACAGGTCTATATCCGAGCTGTAGTTCAGCTCCTGCCCCCCAAGTTTGCCTAGCGCCACCACGGCGAAGCCATCTGTCTCCAGATTCATACTGGCGGCAGCGACAGCAAGGGAGACGCACACGAGGGCATCAGCCAGGTACGAAAGTTGCATCGCCACGGAGGGAAGGTCCAGCAAGCCCAGCAGGTCGCACGTGCCAATGCGTAGTAATTCCCGTCTCTGGAAACGCCTGAGCACATCAAGCCGGTCAGTAAACACATCGCCATCCCCGCTCAGGTGGGAAAGGGCGGCCATCGCCTCTGTCTGGAACTGCGTCGCGCTCTTGAACCGGCTCAGGCTTTTGCGCTCCAGCAACATATCCAGATACTCCGGGTTGCGGAGCAGGATTTCAGTAAGAAACTGACTGCCCGCAAACAGGGAGACAAGCATCTCGACAGCGCGCGGATGATGAACTGGAAGGGCAGGAGGAAGTGTCCTGCTGTCCATACCGCACAGGAAGCGTTCAAAATTAACCACTACCTGATCCGGGTCGGCAGCATCGGACAAACTGGCCAGCAGGTGAGGGAGCAAAGGTTCCAGGAGCGGGACAGCAGCGATGCGTGACAGTGCCCGCCTGGCAGCCTGGGGATCGGCGAAGGCAATGGTGCCACTTAAGGAAGAGAGACCGTTCTCTCCTGACACGCTCATGGTCTCAAGGCCCTGGCGATGGCCCTGATGTGCTCCGGGGTTGAGCCGCAGCACCCGCCCACTACACGCGCGCCCGCGGCGACATACTTGAGCGCATAATCGGCCATCATCTCTGGTGTGGCATCGTATACTTCCTGGCGCCCCACCATACGCGGAAGGCCGGCGTTCGGTTTGGCGATCAGCACGACCTGAGGAGCGAAGGCGTGCATGTGCTCCAGCGCCTCCAGCGTCATCTCGAGCGAATGGCCGCAATTAGCGCCAATGGCCGCCACCCCCAGCGGCAACAGCGTGGCAACCGCCTGCTCCGGACGTACCCCCATGTTGGTTCGCCCGCGCGTGTCGAAGGACAGGGTAACGGTTACGGGAACACCCTCATCGGCTCGCCGCGCCCCCTCGACGGCAGCGCGCGCCTCGTTCAGATCGGCCATCGTCTCGATGTAGAGAACATCCACGCCCGCCTCCACCAGAGCCCGGGCCTGTTCGGCGAAGAGAGCGACCGCTTCCTCGTAGGTGAGCTTGCCCAGTGGAGCAAGCAGCTCACCCAGCGGACCGATGTCACCAGCCACGTAAGCCCGCGCCCCAGCAGCCTGGCGCGCGAGCTCAACCGCCCGGTGATTGACCTCGGCTACACGCTCGGCGAGGCCGCTTCGCTTCAGGCGCACCCTGTTCCCTCCGAAGGTGCACGTCAGGATGAGTTCAGCTCCAGCCTCAACATAGGCACGGTGTACACCCATTACTGCGTCAGGGTGTTCCAGCAGCCATGCCTCGGTGGAGACGCCGGTGGGTAGCCCTGCTGCCTGCAACATCGTGCCCATCGCCCCATCGGCAACGATAACGCGACCAGAGGTGAGCCTCGAGAAAAAGTCTTCCATATCTATCTTAACCTCATCGCAGGGTACAGGGTGCCGGATGCAAGGTACGCGAGTTCTGGCTTGCACAAAGAAAACGAGGGTGGCTCCTGAACCTGATGAAGCCACCCCGTGCAGCGGAGAGGGCGGGATTCGAACCCGCGGAGCATTGCTGCTCACGCGCTCTCCAGGCGCGCGCGTTAGGCCAGACTACGCTACCTCTCCAGACAGCCACGCGTGCATTATATCATCCCCCGGCTAACCTGGCAAGAGTGGTCACGAGATGTCCCCGGTCTGCAACTACGCCTGGCTTGCGGGATGGAGAGGCGCAAAGCCATTGCCTATAAGGCCTTTTGTTCAATCATGCTGGCTTGAGGGGAAGGCTCAGGCTGACCCGAGCTCAAGAACTTCCGACCGTGCCGATACAGTGAGTAGTTTCGTCGCCCTGGCTGTTTATCAACACCAGGCCGTCAACAAACTCCGGCGCAGGCAACACATTGCCACTGGCGTCTTGAAGAACAATCGAGGTAAATCTCAGAGGACTGCCACCGCTGTGCAGAGCCTGTGCTGTGAAAGATAACACTATCCCGCTTCCACTCCCTGGCCTCCCCGTCGGCTGTACCGCTTTGTAGCGGATCACCCCTGTATTGTTGTCAACCTCGTTAATGACCGGTTGATTAGGCATCGGGGCCGTCCCCGCGCTAACCTGCACTCCCGGCGTAAACGGGTCCGCATCAACCACGCTCACGTAGAGGGGGTCGAACGCTATCACCAGCTCAATACTGTACAGCTCCTGAGCATTATCGAGCCAGATCTGTGTAGTGCACAGCTCGCCCACAGCCAGGGCTGCCACGGTTGGCTCTGGACGCAGCAACCTGAGGGTGTGATTGGCCGGCGGTGTGGGGGATAGAGAGTCGGTGCTCACTCCCGGTAGCGCATTCACTCTGTACGTCCCGGGCATTTCACCTGTGGTGGTCTGCTCACAGCCTGTGGTCACCAATGTGAGTGCTAGAAGCACGATGAGGATCATCCCGTTTCTCCTGCACATAGCTCCTATCTCCATTGCTCTGGACAGGTTTGATAATCGGCGCCGATAATCAGGCGTATCGGATGGGCAGATTTTCCATCGGGCATTCTGATCACCTGCTCGTCTGAGAGGCCGAAAAGCTCCTGCAGATGATCGGCCCCACTGCCTTTGGGAGAGCCGAAGACGATCATCTGCGTCGTAGAGTAATCGTGATGATCCGGCTCACCGATGACAGCAGGGAACCCGGCCCGGTGCAGCCTGTCCACCGCCAGCATGTCCCAGCCCTGGTTAGACGTACCGTTCCACACCTCCACTGCTGTGTAGGTGCGGCTCAGACGGGTCTCCGGCGCAGGTGCCATCGCTTCCGCTATCACAGGCTCAATAGCCTCCCAGCGGGGAAGGTAGACGCGCCCCCCATAGGGCGTGATCCATGGCGTTACCTCTTCCAGGTCTATATTATAGAAACGTACATCCTCCTCGTCCAGCGCCAAAGCGATGCGGGCCAGCTCTACGATCTGAGAGAACGGCAGGTCCGTCTCCACCATCTCTCGCACCTGCTTCCATAGCGCCGGGACACGGGTCAGCAGGCCAGTATCGCGCGCTTTGCGCCAGATGGCCTGAAGCACCTGTTGCTGACGCCGCTCGCGGGAGAAGACACTGGTAGTGAGCCGCGAACGGGCATACCACAGCGCGGTCTCGCCATCCATATGATGCATGCCCGGCTCAAGCGTAAGAACAGGATATTCTCCGTGTTCATTGGGGTAAGGCCAATGGTCACTCAAACGACAGTGCACCGGGACGTCTATTCCCCCTATCGTATCCACGATCCCGATCAAGCCGTCGAAGTTGGTACGGGCGTAATAGTCCACGCGGATGCCCAGGTTATAGAGCAATGTGTCGCGCAGTAACTGGGGCCCTCCTCCGGGATAATCATATGCCTCTCCATAATAGTCCGCAAAATTCACGCGACTCATCCAGAAACCGGGAATGTAGACGTACAGGTCGCGGGGGATGGAGATGATCGAGACCGTGCCACGCTCACGCTGGATAGAGACAATTTGCACTACATCGGTGTGCCACTCGGTCCAATCGGGCCTCTTGTCGCTGCCCAGGACGGCAATGTTGATCGCGTCGGCTGCTACCGGCACCGGCTGGACAGGGGTAGGAATCAGCAGCGTGGTAGAAGGAACGTACTGGTTGGGTCCTGGGACGGGGAATGGGTCCGGTACCACGAGGGCGACGGGGATAGGGGTCGGTTCAAGTAGCTCCGGTATGGACTCAGACGTCGGAGTGGGTGAGAGGGGAAGCGCTGTCGGAAAAGCCGGCACGAAGTGCGTGGGTGAGGGAGTGACAGGCACAGGCGTGGCTGTGAAAAACGGGGTAGGAAACCCTACAGTCACAGGCCGGGTCTTTTCTCCACCGAAAGGGGCGACCGTCACCACCGCAGGTGCCGATTTTGCCTCCGCCTGGTGAATCACTCGTGAGAGAAGCAGGCCACCCAGCACCAGGATACCCAGGATGAATAGTCCGGTAGTGATACGTCGCCACATCTCCCGCAGTCTCCCGGGAAGGTGTCCTTCCTGAACTTCTGGTTCAGGAGCAGGAGGCTCCCTGCGGGAGAGGATGGGAGGCGTATCATCCGGTTGCAAACCGACGGGCAACGTCCTTTGAACTGGCTCAGATTGCAGACTGACCGGCAAAGCCCCCTGAGCTGTCTCAGGTTGCAGACTGACCGGCAAAGCCCCCTGAGCCGTCTCAGGTTCGACCCAAGGTCTGTGAATATAGCGGCGATGAAGTGCCGCCAGTTCCTCCAGCGGGACGAGGGACTGCTCCAGCAGTTGCTGGCTCTCGATGAAGGCGGCAATCTGTCCGGCAACATCGCGTATCAAAGCACGCTCATCGTCGAGGAAGCCGTAACCCCGGATGGAGGAGACGCACAGCCGGCCCACCTGCAGATCGCCGATTTTCAGGGATTCGGTTATACGGTCGGGCAAAGCTAGCGCCTCTGGTGTGCCGTATACCTCACCATCATATTCAATGGCCACTTTACATACATTCGGGTGCTCCATCGCCTGGGGGATGCGCTCCGCCGCCCAGGTGAGGAATTCGGGTACAGGCGGGCTCTGCTCAATCCTCCTGCCAATATCGTTGATACAGGCCATATGTCTGGCCCGGCGGGCGAGCAGGCGTCCGGCGCGCTTCTGTTCGCTGATGTCGGTTACCACATCGGCTATGTAGAGTGGCTTCCCGTCCTGATCGCGGATGAGGAAGAGGCTCTGGATGGTCGGGACCCTCTCGCCGCGTACAGAGAGAAACTCCAGCTCCCCACTCCACCGGCCCTCTCGCATGACCGTGGGGAAGACCTCCTTCTCGACCCGCTCATGCAGTTCCCGGGGGTAATAGGCGGTGATGGGCTTTCCGAACAGGTCCTCGGGCCGTGTCTCGTGAAGTATGCCAGCGAGGATGGGGTTAGCATAGATGAAGAGGTGACCTTCCAGCGTGACCCACCCGATTCCATCAGAGGCGTGGGCGAACCGACGTATCATGTGAGCTTCTTCCAGTGAACGGAGATTCTCGGCCGCAGCAGCGATCTGGCTAGCCAGCGCGAGAAGCAGAAGTTCGTCGTCTCTGGAAATAGCCGTGACCCGATCGGTGCGTACATCCAGCACACCCACCACCTGACCACGCCACCTGACAGGGACAGCGATCTCACTTCCGTTCTGGGAGAGCTCAGGCTGAGCCATGCAGGAAGATTGCGCATCCGGTACGGAGACCGCCCTGCCTTCTGCTGCTACCCTTCCGACAATGCCCTCGCCATAGGGTAACACCAGGGGCGCAGTTTCGGCCGTGCTCCTGATCAACCTCACCTCCCTCTGTGCGGGGAAGCAGGAGAAAATGTGCACTTGCTCGTAGCCGAACCGCTCCTTGATAGAGGTCACCGCACGGCGGTATAGCTCGTCCAGGGTGGGCGCAGTTGCCAGCTCCTGAGCAATCTCGGCGATGGCCTCGATTTTCTGGGCCCGTTGGGTATAACCAGCCTGCTCCCTTTCGCGTTCCGCCGCCTTGAGCGCGGAGACGTCGCGGACAATGGCGGCCAGGCACACGGGACGTTCGTCCCGATCGGCGACGGGGAAGATACTCAGGGTAGCTTCAAACAGGGTATTGTCTTTGCGCCTCTGGAGCACTTCCCCCTGCCAGCCTCCGCTTCTGGCGTGGGGGAGTACCTGTTCGCTCAGGAACATCGCTCTTTCCGCAGGCCAGAGATCGCTCAGGGAAAGGCCGTTCATTTCCTGCCGCTCGTAGTTGTAGCCAAACAGCTCGTGGCAGGCCCGGTTGGCATAAATCCGACGGCCCTCCAGGTCTCCGAGAACTATCGCCTCGGGGGCGAACCGGATGAGCGAGGAGAGGATGGCCTGCTGGCGGAAGTCCTCTCCGACCAGGATATCGGCTTCGGAGAAGAGTGCCTCAAGTTGCATTCTGATGCTTTCACCGTCGCTACCCATGGTTAATCAACTCCTTGGCAAGGGCGCGGTATTGGTTGGCGCTGCGGGTCTTAGGTTCGTACAGGGTGATCGGTTTACCGAATACGGGGCTCTCTTTCAGTTTGGTATCAATCTCAATGACCGTGTCGTAGAGCAGCCGGTCCAGCTTCTGCCGCATCTGAGCAAGCATAAGCTGGGAGATCTTATTGCGCTGGTCGTACATGGTCACCAGAACCCGGTAATCCAGCCAGGGATTGGTCCTCTCGCGCACCATCTTCGCTAGCTCGATGGTCTGGCGCAGGGCGTACATCGCGTAGTATTCGCACTGTACGGGGATGATGAGCAGGTTGGCTGCTGTCAGCGCATTCAGAGTAAGCACGCCGAAGTAGGGTGGGCAGTCAACCAGCACGAAGTCGTAGGAGTCCCTGTCAATCGCTTCCAGTTTGCGCCTGAGGAAGAACTCATAGTTTTTGCGCCCATAAAGAATCTTGTCTATGACGGTGAGCTCCCGACTGGCAGGCACGATGTCCATGCCGAACACGTTGCTTTCGCGGCTGATGCTGACCAGCGAGGCGTTGCCAAGCAGGGCCTCGCTGATGGTATGGCGCAACTCCTCTGGTTTCAACCCCACCGAGAGGGTCAGATTCGCCTGTGGGTCCAGGTCAATCAGCAACACTGTCCGTCCCATTTCGGCCAGGCAGGCGCCCAGGGAGAGACAGGTGGTAGTC
>JAOAAG010000294.1 GCA_026418995.1 Anaerolineae bacterium | reverse complement strand
AGATGTGTATAAGAGACAGCTTCCTGGCCGCGCTGGGCGACAATCCGGGCGCGCTGGCTGTGCTCCAGGAGGCCGACGACGTTTACGAAAAGGCATCCGCGCTCTTGCCGGGGGACAATCTGGCCGAACAGGCGACGTTGCTGGCCTGTCTGGGCGCCTGCTACAACCGGACAGGAGACTATGCCCAGGCGGTACATCACCTTGAGACGGCCCTGATGCTGGCCCGTCAGGCCCGCGACCCCAGAGCAGAGACCGAAGCGCTCACGCTGCTGGCCCAGGCGACCAGCGAACGCGGCAACTATGAGATGGCACAACGCTATCTGGATGAGGTGCTGACACTGGCCCGCACACATGGCGATCGGACGAATGAGGCGGCCGCTCTCTCCATGCTGGGGTCACTGGCCTGGCGCTGGGGCGACCTGGCGCGGGCAGCGGCCTGTTGTCAGGAGAGCCTGGCAATCTACCAGGAACTGGGCAACCGTCAACGCATCCCCAGGCTGCTCAACGTCCTGGGCATTCTCGCTATCCTGCAAGGGGAGTATGCACAGGCCGTGCAGCACTACGAGGAGAGCGTTTCCGTCGCCAGGGAGGCCAATGACCGGCAGGCGGTTGCCGACATGCTCAACAACCTGGGCTACATCCACCATCATTACACCGGTGACGCCGGGCAGGCACGGCGGTATTACCAGGAATCGCTCTCCATCAGCCGCGAGATCGGCCACCGGCATGGCGCGACGAGCACCCTGAGCAATCTGGGGCACCTCTACGTGCTGATGGGCGACTATGCGCTCGCCTGGCAGCACCTGCGCGAGGCGTTGAGCGAAGCCACCGCCATCGAGAGTGTACCTCTGACGCTGGACGCGCTGGTTGGTGTGGCCTCTCTATGGGCTGAGACCGGCGAGCTGGAAAAAGCAGCCAGGTTATTGGGGCTGATTGTGAACCATCCAGCCACGGAAGTAGATACCGCGCAGGCAGCCGAAAAAGTGCTGGCCAGACTGCGCCAGCGCTTCCCAGCCGCACAGATTGAGATGGCGATGGAGAGCGGGAGGGCGCTGGACTTCCATACTGCTGTCACGGATATCGTGCACAGTATGCGTGAAGAGGGTTAAAGAGGTCAGGCTACCGCCCGCACCTTTCCCGGTGCATCAGCCGGGCTGAATGTCATCCAGTCGGTGACCGTGTAACGCAACATGCCCGAGGAGGAGGAATGTTACCAACCAAAATCGTTGTCATCGGGGCAGGAAGCGCCAGTTTCGGGCTGAACACGGTGGCTGCGCTGATGGGCAGCGGACGCCTGCGCGGCAGCCATCTCGCGCTGGTGGACCGCAACGCCGAGACGCTGGGGATCATGACCCGCCTGGCCGAACGGCTCAACCGCGAGTGGGACGCCGACATGACGCTCACCTCGCACACGCACCACGCCGACGCGCTCGAAGGCGCCGCCTTCGTGGTTTCGGCCATCGAAGTGGGGCCGCGCGAAGAGCTATGGCGACAGGATTACGAGATCACGCTCAAGTATGGTGTCCGTCAGCCCTATGCCGAAAACGGCGGCCCCGGCGGCTTCGCCCATGCCGCGCGCAACATCGGCCCGGTGATGGAGATCGTGCGCGCGATGGAGGATGCCTGCCCTGAAGCCTGGTTTATCAACTATACCAACCCGATGATACGCATCTGCGACGCGATTGCCCGCTACAGCCGTATCAAAGTGGTCGGATTGTGTCACCAAATCTATATCGGTTACGGCATGGTGGGCTACGTGCTGGCGGATGAGCTGGGCATCGAAGTGCCCGAGGGCGAGATCAGCACCCACGCTGACCCTGATATCTGGCCCAAATTAATGCAGATAGCTCATCAGGCCACGCAGAAGGTGGATATCCTGGCCGCCGGCCTGAATCACTTCTCCTGGATGCTCGATCTGCGCCTCAAAGCGACCGGCGAGGACCTCTATCCGCACTTTCGCGAGCGCTGGGCGGCCTTCGATCCGGCTTTTGAGCCGCTAACGCGCCGTGTCTTCGATGCCTTTGGCCTCTTCCCCATCGCCGGTGACGAACATCTGTGCGAGTATCTCCCCTGGGTGAGCGACCCCCAGACCCGCCCGTGGGAGAAATACGGGATCAGCCTCTACGACTGGGAGCGCATGGGCAGGATGCGCAGCGCAGGGCATGAGTGGATCGCTGCGATGGCCGACGGACGGGAGAGCGTGGACGGCCTGCGCTATTGTGACAGTGAAGGTGCGCTGGAGATGATCGAAAATATGGCCGGCGCTGGTCAGCATTTTCACCTCGCGGTAAACCTGCCCAATGATGGGCAGATCGCTAATCTGCCCGCCGGGGCCATCGTCGAGACTCCCGGCTGGGTAAGCGGCGCAGGTGTGCGCGGTGTCTGTGCAGGAGAGTTACCAGAAGGAGTGGCCGAGCTATGTCGGCGCGAAATGGCGGCGGTGCGCCTGTGCGTGGACGCCGCCGTCCACGGTGACCGACAGGCTGCGCTCCAGTGTTTGCTGCTCAGCCCGTGCATCACGGACATGGATGTAGCACGGCAGATCCTCGATGACTATCTGGAAAGCTACCGCGAGTACCTGCCGCAGTTTTGGTGAGGTCCATCATCGGTATGCAGTGATGCGCAGACCGATGCTCAGCCATGAGAGCGTAGCCGGTATAGCGAGACGACGGGGCATCGCCTGGATAGTTGATCGCTGCCCCAGACCGGCCAGTCACCTCAGGTGTATCAGGTAAAGATACCGCCTTATCCAGCGCTTGATTGCCTCCGCCTGTCCTTGTGATTACCCCTTTTCCCCCACCAGATGCATCACCGGCTCAGCAAGAGAGTGTGGTCGAGCCACATCCTGTCGCAGATTGCACCCGCCCATCAGGTCCAGACGCGTACAGTCAGCACTGGACTGCACCGGAGTCTCGTGCTTCTGCTCTACCCCGGAGGTCATCATCCCTAAGGGCGGTTGCTGGAGTGCTGCCCCCCTGGCAGTTATGCGACAGACGACAGGCAGTCAATTGACCCGTCATCAACTGCATGGTACAATGTCAACTGAGGGGCGCACCGACAGCTCTCCACCCGAAGATGCCATCAGGTACGTTTCGGAGGGCAGCATCTCGTTGAATCTACCCCCTATTTTCCTGATGTACCTGCGGGTGGCAGGTAGAAGCAAAGGGCGAGAGCTGGACCGCTTGGGCTGGTGGAGATCAAGAGGACTCGTCACGAGGAAACGTGACCGCCCTCCTGTTAAGGGATGACCGTTTGCCCGGGAGGGAAAGATGAAATTCGCCCATCCCTTCGTATGGCTTGTCGAGGCGAAGCTGGCACAAGCTCTCGTCGCAACGGCCATCGTTGCGATTATCTCCATGGCCTCGCTGCAGCTACTGGACAGCCCCCTCAAGACGACGGCCGCGCCCGCCGGCATCATCTCCTACGAGTTTGCCAGCAATCTGGACGGAGCGCGCCGGATTCTGGCCTCCTGGGGACCTGAAGCACGGGTCTACGCCGGCCTCAGTTTGGGTCTGGACTATCTCTTCATGGTTGCCTACGCCTGTGCACTGGGGCTGGGGTGTGTGCTGGTAGCACGCCGCCTGGGCCGATGGCATCAAGGGCTTGCCAGATTAGGGGTGGGGCTGTCCTGGGGGCAATGGCTGGCGGCATTGCTGGACGCGACGGAGAACTACGCCCTGATCCGGCTGCTCCTGGGATCGGAACGGCCCCTGTGGCCCGCACTGGCATACTGGTGTGCGCTGCCGAAGTTCCTGCTGGTGGGCGCGGGCATCCTGTTCATCGTCGTGGGTGGTGTGCTTGCTCTGTTGAAACAGTGAGGCATCCAGGCCGCTGGAGGTGCACCGATGGAAGATTTCTCCCTGCGGGGGAAGGTAGCGCTGGTCACCGGCGCCTCGCGCGGCATCGGGCGGGCCATTGCCCTCCGCTTTGCCCGTGCGCAAGCCCGGGTCGTCGTCTGTAGCCGCAAGTTAGAGCACGTTCAACCGGTGGCAGAGGAGATCCGCGCCGCTGGCGGCGCGGCACTGGCCGTGGAAGCCCACGTCGGGCAAAGCGCACAGGTGGAGACACTGGTGGCCCGGACGCTGGAAGCCTTCGGTCGGCTGGACATCGCCGTCAACAACGCAGCCACCAACCCGCATTTTGGCCCCATCCTCGCTGCCGATGAGGGCCTGTGGGACAAAATTCTGGATACCAATGTGAAATCGGTCTTCCGGGTGGCGAAGGCAGTGGCACCTCATATGCAGGCCCAAGGGGGTGGCAAGATCATCAACATCGCCTCGGTGGCTGGCCTGCGCCCTTCGCCGGCGATGGGCATTTACTCCGTCTCCAAGGCGGCCGTCATTATGCTGACCCAGGTTCTGGCGCTAGAACTGGCCCCGTCTAACATCCAGGTTAATGCCATCGCGCCGGGGGTTATCAAGACGCGCTTTAGCCAGTTGTTATGGCAGACACCGGAGTTCGCACAGCCCATCCTGCAGGGCATCCCCTCGGGGCGTTTCGGCGAGCCGGAGGATGTCACGGGGGTGGCCCTGTTCCTGGCGTCCCCTGCCTCCGACTATGTTACCGGCGCAGTGTTTGTCGTTGACGGAGGGATGAACATCGCTCCGGTGCTTTGAGACAGTACAGGCTGCATGACGCATGTAGGGAGGTGTGTGATGTCCGATGCAACAGTTCGACGCCCTGCCGTCGCCGGGCAATTTTACCCTGGCGCTCCTGAACAGGTGCGTAAAATGGTACAGCGGTACATCGAAGAGGCTACTTTGCCGCAGGATTTGGGGAGAGTCCGTGCCGTCATCGCGCCCCATGCCGGTTACATCTATTCCGGCCCCACCGCTGGCTACGCCTTCAAAGCGCTTGCCGGGTTGCCTCAAAAGGAATGGACCGTCTTTCTACTGGGGCCGGCGCACCGGGTCTACTTCCAGGGTGTGGCTTTGGGGAACTACTCGGCTTTCCGCACGCCGCTGGGAGATGTGCCCATTGCCACAGACCGGGTTAACGAGATGCTGGCCCGTTCTCCCCTCTACATACGTGCTACAGAGGCTCATGCGCCTGAGCATTGCCTGGAGGTCGAGGTGCCCTTCCTCCAGGTAGCGCTCCCCTCTTTCCGGCTTGTGCCGATGCTCTTTGGCGAGGTGGACCCCCGGCAAGTAGGGGAGGAGCTGGCCGATCACATCGGCGAGGATGACCTGCTTGTAGTGTCCACCGATTTAAGTCATTACTATCCCTACGAGAGGGCCCAGCGTCTCGATCGGGCGCTTCTCGATGCTTTGATAGCCTGGGACGACGCGGGCGTGCTTTCCGGCGAGGCGTGCGGACGGGCGCCGGTCGTGGCCCTGATGAATATAGCACGCCGTAAGGGATGGAAACCACACCTGCTCGATTACCGCACCTCTGGCGACACCGCCGGCGATAAGTGGCAGGTAGTGGGTTACGCCTCGGTGGCCTACACCGACTGAGGAGATGTCGCCATGGCTCTCTCATCTGAGGAACGTCAGATGCTTTTGCAATTGGCGCGGGAGACCATTACCCGGGCCGTCCATCGGCAGGAGATACCGGCGGTCAATCTGACCACTGTACCGGAGGCGCTGCAACGTAATGGGGCTTGCTTTGTGACCCTTACCAAAGGTGGGGAGCTACGGGGCTGCATTGGCTCGCTTGAGGCACGCCGTCCGCTGGTGCTGGATGTGCGCGAAAATGCCCTCGCCGCTGCCTTCCACGACCCCCGCTTCCCGCCGGTGCGGCCGGAGGAGCTGGACGAGCTGCATATCGAAATCTCCGTCCTGAGCACCCCTCAGCCGCTGAGCTACGACGGCCCCGCCGACCTGATTGCCAAACTGCGGCCGGGCATTGACGGCGTAGTCATCGAGCGCGGCTGGCACAGAGCGACCTTCTTGCCACAGGTGTGGGAGAAATTGCCGGACCCTCATATGTTTCTGGAGCACCTGTGCGTCAAAGCCGGCCTATCCCCGGATGCCTATCGCAAGTCCGATCTGGACGTTTATACCTATCAGGTGGAAAAGTTCGAGGAAGGTGAGGAGTAGCGAGGGCTGTAACCTCCTGTTTCAGGATTGTGACGCCCTTGCCACACCCCTGTAACGTCGTCGTGTTATCATCCAGAGCAGAAAACCCGCACTTTCAGGAGGCTCTGGATGAACACGCGTTCGTTTGTCTCAGGTCTGCTTCACCTATTGACTGCCCTGGCTCTTCCCCTGTCGCTCGCCGCTTGTGGCACACTCGAACTGGGGATCGAACCAACAATTGCCCCATCGCCCGTACCAGGTAGTCCATCACCTGTAATCACCCCTGCTGCTACTGCCCATCCGCAGCCCCTGCAATGGCGCCTGGTTTACCACCTGCCCGCCGAGGGGCAACTGTGGCTTGCCGCGCCCGATGGCTCCCAGGCCCGCCTGGCCGCCGAACTTCCCGATGTTGCCACCAGCCGCGCTCTGGGCTCTCGCTACCTGGCCTATGTTCTGGACACCCGTCTCTTCGTGCTGGACCCGGCGACGGGCGAGGTGTACGAAGTGGTAAATTTTGCCGAACAGGGAATG
The DNA here is from genome assembly GCA_026418995.1 of Anaerolineae bacterium. Classification (GTDB taxonomy): domain Bacteria; phylum Chloroflexota; class Anaerolineae; order B4-G1; family B4-G1; genus JAOAAG01. Next base: position 628 of record JAOAAG010000294.1, on the reverse strand, counting down.
GGCCGGGGGCTGGACGTAAGTCTCCGCTGGTCACAGGGCGGCGAGATGCTGGCCTACGCCGCCGCCTATGAAGCCGCCGACGGCGCCCGTCGCGTGGCACTGGGGGTGGTGAACGGCTACGAGCAGCGCACGCTCTCCATCTTTGAGGCCCGCCCGGGAGGGCGGCCGACACCCACCCCGCCACCAATGCCACCCGCCCCGCCAGAACCGGGATTTGCCAACCTGCTCTTCCTGGGCTACGATGCCCTCGCCAACACCCTCGTCATCACGCCGGTGGGCGGCCAGGATCGCTACAACGTCGTCTGGGTCATGGATGCTCGCAAGGGCGAGTGCCTGAAAACCATCCCCCTCTACGATTCCGAGCAGATTGTGGCGCTGGCCCTCTCCCCAGGCGCGACCCGCCTGGCCGTCGCGCGGGCCGGCCGCGACGTCGTCCCCTCTCGCCTGGACCTGTATTCGGTCACCGGAGAATCCACCATACCCGAGAGCTATAACCTGACGTTCCAGGCCTACGCTGCAGACCTGCGCTGGTCGCCCGACGGGGAGTCGCTGGCCTGTCTGGCAAACATCGGGGGACCGGGCCTGGAGGCAAGCCCGACCGCTGCGCTGTGGGTGATGCATGTGAGCG
>JAOAAG010000090.1 GCA_026418995.1 Anaerolineae bacterium | reverse complement strand
CTCCCTTCCACAACCACACCTTCCAGGTTGACCACGACGTGATCCTCTGGACGCAGCACCTCGTACCGGACGCCGCTTGGCTTGATCACCACCAGGCCCGTCTCCGGGTCGCGTGCGCTGACGTTGCCCCCCGTCCACTTGACCAGCCCATTCTTCGGCAGTTCCAGATGCAAACGCCAGAGTTCCTCTTTCAGATGCTCCAGCACAGTGGACTCTCTCCCGCAGGCTATAGTGTGGCTAACTTTACGCTGTGCCGTGTGCGTTGGCTCGCCCGGAGTCATTCGGGCGAGCCAGCAGGTGTACCGCCAGGCTGAAAAACCCGTCTACGCGCCAGACTGCTATGGCCCTGAGCTAGCGAGGTAGCTCACGCGCGCTGGGAGGCACATGCACAGGCCTGAGCTACTGCTTCTATCTCCACCCTTGCTCCCAACGGCAGCGCGGCCACCTGGACCGTAGAACGTGCCGGGGGAGCCAATGGGAAGAACTCCGCATAGACGGCGTTCATACGGGCGAACTCGCTCATATCGGTGAGAAATACCGTGGTCTTAACGACGTGCTCCAGACACGAACCGGCCGCCTCCAGGATCGCCTTCAGGTTCTCCAACGCCTGGCGAGTCTGGCTTTCTATATCAGGGCCGGCGAATTGCCTGGTCTCGGGACGGATGCCTACCTGTCCCGCTGTGTAGATTAAATCCCCTGCCCGTACTGCCTGGGAGTACGGTCCGACGGCAGCCGGCGCTCGCTCGGTTGTAATAACGTGTCTACTCATAACCGCTCCTGGGACTGAGGAATCAGGCATCTGAGCATCAGCCGATGATTTGAGCTCCCAGGTCTTCGATCGCTGTACGAATGAGCGGATCGTCGGCATGCTCCTGGTCGCTGGATGGGGTGGGAGTCGGTGGCTCGGCCTGTGCTGGCTGAGGCTGGTGGTGTGTGATGGGAGTCTGTTCCGCCTGACCCTTCTGCCTGAGCACGCAGCGGATACGACATCTCCACCCCAACAGGTTACTCAGCACATCTTCCACGTCACGCTTGTTGCGCTCTTCCTCCACTTTTCCCCGGTGGAAGTCGTAGTCGAATCCCAGCACCACCACATCGCCTTCGACAGCCAGCGGCCGGCACGAACGCATCAGGGCCTCGAGCGACAGATTACGCGGACGCAAGGCGTTCAGAAACTCGGGCCAACATTCCTGCAACCTCTCGGGTGCCACAGAGGATGCTCTGTATCCCGCCTCCGCTTCCCGTACTACCGCGGGAGCAGGTGGCCGGGACGCCGGATGAGCCGATGGAGAGGGAGGTGAAGAAACCGGGCGTGTCTGACGTTGGGAGGCGGGCTGGGGAGTGGGACCCGCTTCTATCTCCGGGGGGAGCAGCGCCTCCACGAAGGCCATCTCCAGGGGCAGTTGAGGCTGCCAACTGCTCTTTGCATCTGTCGCTGCGCGGTTGAAGAGTTTCACCGCCTGTACCAGTACTCTGGGCGAGGAAGAGGCGGCCTGTTTCTCCAGCCTGGGGAGCATCTCCTCCGTGACATACGGGGGGATGATGCCGGACTTCAGTTGCACCAGCAGCAATGCCCGCAGGTGATCCACGATCTGGCAGGCGAATTGACGGGGGTCAACCCCCTCTTCCACAGCCGTGTTGATCACGCTCAAGCCCTGCGCGGCGTCACCCCGCACCAGTGCCTCGACAACCTGGCACACCGCTTCACTGCTGCCGATCCCCAGCACGGCATGCACCTCAGCGGCGGTGAGACGTCCTGCGCTGTAAGATACCAGTTGGTCAAGCAGGCTCTCGGCATCACGCATACTGCCAGTAGCCTGGCGTGCGATAGCGATCAACGCCTCCCGTTCAGCCTGGATATGCTCCTGTTCCACAATACGCTCCAACCGGGCCACGATCGCATCGAGGGGCAGTCGGCGGAAGTTGAACCGCTGACAGCGGGAGATGACCGTGGCCGGGATTTTGTGTGCCTCGGTTGTGGCCAGCACAAAGATCGCGTGCGGCGGAGGTTCCTCCAGCGTTTTGAGCAGCGCATTGAAGGCCGAGGTGGAGAGCATATGGACTTCGTCAATCACGTAAACTTTGTAGCGCGCCTCGTTAGGCCGGAATCCGACCCGTTCTCTCAGTTCTCGCACATCGTCTACGCCCGTGTTGGAGGCCGCGTCAATTTCGATCAGGTCCAGGAGACGCCCCTCGTTGACCGCCTGGCAGATCGAGCACCGGTTACAGGGACGCTCGGCTTCTGGGGCGAGGCAATTGACAGCTTTTGCCAGCAGGCGCGCCGTCGTCGTCTTGCCGGTGCCACGTGGCCCGGCGAACAGGTAGGCATGGTGAATCCGACCGGAGGAGAGGGCGTGGCGCAACGTGTGGATCACATGCTCCTGTCCCACCACCTCGTCAAAGGTGCGAGGACGCCATTTCCTGTACAGGGCCTGCTCTGTCATCACCTGCCTCCGTCAAGCTTGCCTCCATAGTCTAACACCTGAGTGCCAGAAAGGCAAGTCTACCTCTGCTATACCGGCTGTCATCAGAAAGCCTCAGGCGGGGAATCAGACTTGGGATTCACAACGGCTGTAGACCAGGTGCATACCAGGCTCGACCTCGAAGTGGACGGCAAAGGCAGGAGGTGTTCGCACAATGCAGAGCACGGTATACCGGACGAAGCAGATCAGGCAGCACGTGCTGGGTACAAGCATCTGTACCAGCAGAGGATAAGCGCAGCAGCAGAAAGCAGTGGAAAGCAGCCGCCCCCGGTTGTCCGCTGTCCAGGCTGCCAATCCGACGGCTAAAGTGATGGCCGGGGCGGTCGCAGCAGCGCTGGAGAGGGGAGAATATCAGACAGATGCCCCCGCAGGTGTGTGAGGGCGCAAGGTCAGGCTGTCAAACAGCCGTTGAGAATCGGGAGACCCAGGCCTCGAGTGCCTCTTGCCACAGAGCATTCCGCCCATCCTGCAGGATGACGACTTTATGACTCCGGGCCTCATCCTCCACGCCGTCGGCGACTTGTTCACCAGCCACTACCGGGATGGCACAATAGCCAGCCTTCCGCAGCAATTCCGCCCGTCGCAGTGCCCGCGTGATATCTCCCTGGTCTACCGTTAATGCGATCTCAACGACCAGCCACACCTCCCCCAACTCAGGTTGCCGGCGGGGGTAGCCCTGCACAATCAGGTCGGCCAGAAGCAGATCATCCAGCTCATCGTCGGACAGGCGGGCTTCAGCCGCTTCCCACAGGCTATTTACGGAGACCACCCTGGGGCGGCGCAGCATGAGGCCGAAGTAGGAGGCAGCCTTTTCGCGGTATTCCTGTTCCAGGGTGCGCCCTTCGATCCGCGCTACTCTGGTCGTCAGTCGCTGATAGGCCCCAACCAACCCTTCGAGCCGCTCTTCGGTGCGCCGCTGCGCCTCGGCCAGCTCCCCGACCCGCTGCTCGGTGCGCCGCTGTGCCTCAGCCAGCTCCTCAAGCCGCTGCTCGGTGCGCCGCTGCGCCTCGATCAGCTAGGCGACAGTTGCCTCCAGGCGCGTCAGACGCTCCTCAGCACGCCGGTGAGCCTCAGCCAGCTCCTCGAGCCGCTGCTCAGTGCGCCGCTGGGCTGCAGCCAACTCTTCGACCCGCTGCTCGGTGCGCCGCTGCGCCTCAATCAGCTCGGCGACAGCCGCCTCCAGCCGCGTCAGACGCTCCTCGGCACGCCGGTGGGCCTCGAGCAGCTCAGCGACAACCCGCTTGAGCTCGCTGAAGTCCTCGCGTGTCACGCCGGCCGCGTGTACCTGTACCGCCACCTTGT
>JAOAAG010000019.1 GCA_026418995.1 Anaerolineae bacterium | reverse complement strand
GGGATGCAGGCTATCGCCGTTTTCTGGGAGCCGACCCAGAGAGTGGCTACGCCCTGGCCGACATATGTGACGAGTGCATCACCTTCGCGGCCTCGCTCGTCACCTCCTCCGGCCTGGAGAACCTGGGGCGTGCGCTGGCCCACAGCCTGGGGCGGCCGGTCGGAGAAAAGGCGCAGTATCCTCAGATACGCTCAGTGCTCAGGTACGAGTCCCACCACTACTACCCTCAGATGCTGGACTGGGTTGTTGACGAAATTGCCACACTGGTGCGAGAGGAAGGCGTCTCACCTGGTGAGATTGTCGTGCTGGCCCCTTTCATGAGCGATGCCCTACGCTTCTCGCTGATGAATCGGCTGGAGCACAGAGGGATACCCTCTCGTTCTCACCGTCCCTCGCGGGCACTGCGAGACGAGCCGGCCACGAACTGCCTGCTCACACTGGCGGCGCTGGCGCACCCGACATGGGGCGTCTGCCCCAGTCGTGCCGATGTGGCCTATGCGCTGATGCAGGCTATTGCGGGGCTGGACCTGGTACGGGCACAACTGCTCGCCGAGATCGTCTATCGGTCCAAAGATGGAAAGCCCGTCCTGAGCTCGTTTGATCAGATCAACCCGATGATGCAGGAGCGGCTGACTTTTGCACTTGGGGGGCGTTATCAGCGCCTGTACGAATGGCTGCAGGAGTACCAGAGCGGCGAGGAGGAAGAGCTGGACCACTTCCTGGCCAGGCTGTTTGGCGAGGTGCTCTCGCAGGAAGGTTACGGTTTCCACACCGACTACGACGCGGCACGGGTAGCATACGAGCTGATCGAGTCGGTGCGCAAATTCCGCTGGGTGACCGAGGCATCCATCGCCGCCGGGGGCAAGCTGGGTCAGGAATACCTGAGCATGGTACAGGATGGCGTGATCGCCGCTCAGTACATTCTGGGCTGGCAGCTCAGGCCGGAGGACGCCGTGCTGCTGGCTCCGGCATATACCTTCCTGATGTACAACCGACCGGTAGACATCCAGTTCTGGCTCGACGTAGGGGGAGCAGGGTGGTGGGAGCGGCTTTACCAGCCGCTCACCCATCCCCACGTTCTCAGCCGCCATTGGCCTCAGGGGAAAGTATGGGGCGATGCTGACGAGGTCGAGGCACGCAACGAGGCCTTGGCCCGCCTGATCATAGGCCTGCTCCGTCGCTGCCGACGTCGGGTATATCTGGCGCTCAGCGAGCTGAGCGAGCAGGGCTACGAGCAGAAGGGAGCGCTCCTGATGGCAGTCCAGCGCGTACTGCGCCGTATGGATGGAGCGGCCACATGACGCCCTTTGTGCCCAGGCCCAGGCAGCGGGAGGTGCTGAGCTATACCGGTGGCCGGATGGGTGTGGCGGCCGTGCCCGGCAGCGGCAAGACCGTCACCCTCTCGGCGCTGGCCGCTCAGTTGGTGCTCAGTGGCATCCTGGCGGATGATCAGGAAGTGCTGATTGTCACGCTCGTCAACTCAGCCGTGGACAATTTCGCCGCCCGGGTAGCTGGCTTTATCAGACAGCGTGGCCTCCTTCCCCATCTGGGCTACCGGGTACGCACGTTACATGGCCTGGCGCACGATATTGTTCGTGAGCGTCCAGGCCTGGTGGGCCTGTCCGACGACTTCCAGATCGTGGATGAGCGGGAGTCTGACGAGATACTCCAGGACGCGGTAGAAGCCTGGCTGCGGGCCCATCCCCGGAGCATCGAGGCCTTCCTTGCTCCCGACCTGGCGGGTAAGCCGGGCGCCCTCCACGCTCACTGGGCGGAGCTGATGCTTGAAACCACCCGGAGCTTCATCCGCCAGGCTAAGGACCTCCAGCTCACCCCCAGTGAGCTGCGAGAACGCCTCTACCCATTCCCGGAGTTAGACGAGGATGTCGGCGCGGCCGCTCCGTTTACGGAGGAGGCGCATCCCTTTCTCCTGGCCGAGATGTGCTGTGCCATCTACGCCGATTACCAGCGCAGTCTGAACTACCGTGGCGCCGTGGACTTCGACGACCTAGTGCGCCTGGCACTCCTGGCCCTGCAATTGGATCAGGCCTATCTGGAGCGCTTGCGCTACCGCTGGCCCTTCATCCTGGAGGACGAGGCGCAGGATAGCAGCCGCCTGCAGGAACAGCTTCTGCGCCTGCTGGTCGGGCCGGAGGGGAATTGGGTACGCGTCGGCGACCCGAACCAGGCTATCTACGAGACGTTCACCACTGCTAGCCCCTATTTCCTGCGCGGCTTTCTGGAGGAACGGGGGGTTGTCCGGCGGGAGTTGCCCAACTCCGGCCGCTCGACCCAGAGCATCATAGACCTGGCCAACTTTTTGATTGACTGGACGCGCCAGGAACACCCGGTAGAGGCAGTGCGGGATGCGCTGAGGCCGCCACACATCGAGCCGGCGCCCCCCGGCGACCCGCAGCCGAATCCTCCCGACGCCCCTGAGCGGGTCTACATCGTGAACCGCAGGTTCACACCGCAGGAAGAGGTACAGGCGGTGGTGGATTCGCTGTGCCGCTGGCTACCGGAACACCAGGACAGCACCGTTGCCGTCCTGACGCCCCGTAATCAGCGGGGCTTCGACGTGGTCGAGGAGCTGAAGAGACGGGGGTTGGAATACGTGGAACTCCTCCGCAGCACTATATCCACGCGCCAGACAGCCCAGGCGTTAGGAGATATCGTGCGCTACCTGGCCGACCCCACCTCTCCGGGCAAGCTGGCAGCAGTCTACAGGGCATGGCGTCGCCATGAGGTGGAGGACCCGGAGAAACGCGCTCATCTGAACGCGGCGGTGCAGTTGTTGCAGCGTTGCCGTCGGGGGGAGGATTTTCTGTGGCCGTGGGCGGAGCGCGATTGGCTGGAGAGCACCGAGTTTCCCTCCGGTAGGCTACGCGAGCGCTTACTCGAATTCCGTGCCCTGGTGCGTCGCTGGCAAGAGGCGGCCCTGCTGCCTGTGGATCAGTTGTTGCTCACCCTTGCCCAGGACCTGTTCCGCGAGCCGGCGGAGCTGGCGCTGGCCTACAAACTGGCCGCCCTGCTGCGCCGGGCGAGTGAAAGCCATCCCCAGTGGCGCCTGCCGGAGCTGGCGCATGAGTTGGAGACCATCGCGCGCAACGAGCGGCGCTTCCTGGGGCTGAGCGCGGAGGACACCGGATTCGACCCCGACAAGTACAGGGGCAAGATCGTGGTTGCCACCGTCCATAAAGCCAAGGGACTGGAATGGGATCGTGTCTACCTGATGTCGGTCAACAACTACGACTTCCCCTCTGCCCTGCCCGGCGACCGGTTCATCGCCGAAAAGTGGTTTGTGCGCGACGGGCTGAACCTGGAAGCGGAGGCGCTGGCTCAATTGGAAGCGCTGCGCACGGGCGGCGCTTATGAGGAGGGGGTAGCCACGCAGCGAGCGCGCCTGGGTTACGTCGCTGAGCGGCTACGCCTCCTGTACGTGGGCATTACCCGTGCCAGGAAAGAGCTGATCATCACCTGGAACAGCGGTCGGCATGGCGACCTGAGGCCGGCACTCCCCTTTATCGCACTGCGCACGTTCTGGGAGCAGAGGGAAGGAGGGAACGAGGTATGAGCCTGCCCGCCGATTTTCAGTTCAGCCAGTCCAGCCTCCAGGATTACGTAGACTGCCCCCGGCGCTTCCAGCTCCGCTATGTTCAGCAACTGGCCTGGCCGGCCATCCGGGCGGAGCCGCCCCTGGAAAGCGAGCGTTACCTGCAGCAGGGCAGCCTGTTCCACCGCCTGGTGCATCAGCATATGGTGGGCCTTCCGGCAGCACAGCTCTCGCGCCAGGCTATTGGTGAAGAGCTGAGCCGCTGGTGGCGCAACTACCTTGAGTATGGGCCGTCTGGCCTGCCTCAGACGCGCTACGCGGAGGTCCTGCTTTCCGCGCCGCTGGGCGGCTATCGCCTGGCTGCCAGATACGACCTGATCGCGGTGGAGGCTGGGGAGAGGGCGGTGATCGTGGACTGGAAGACCTTGCGCCAGCGTCCCCGGCGGGCCTGGCTGGCTGGTCGGCTCCAGACGCGGGTTTACCCCTACCTGCTGGTGCGGGCTGGGCGCGAGTTCAATGGCGGCAGAGAGTTCATGCCGGAACAGGTGGAGATGCTCTACTGGTTCACCGAGTTCCCTGCCGCTCCTGAGCGCTTCGTTTACAGCGCGGCCCGATACCAGGAGGACGAGCGCTACTTACTTGGATTGGTTGGGGAGATAGCGGGGCTGGAGGCGACAGTTTTCCCCCTCACGGCGGATGAGCGGCGCTGCCGATTTTGTCATTACCGTTCACTTTGCCGACGCGGCGAGAAGGCCGGCCCACTCGACGAGGCCGGGGAGGCGGAAGACGAGGAATTCGGCCTCACCTTTGACCTGGAGCAGATCGCCGAGGTCGAGTATTGATAATGGCCTCGCACTCAGGTGTGGGGTAGCCTGGAGAGACCGCCCCACATAGATTCCGCACCCTGACAATGGACCCGTCGCTCCACCACCGACCGCCTCGCCGGCCGCGGCCCTGTCGCAGTGGTGTCAGTTCTGCCTGGAGTCGGGACAAGGTCTCCCCACTGCCGCCCCAGTGCTCAAAGGAGGTAACTTATGAGAGCTAAGCCCGCCGGGACGGTGTATGGTCTTCTCTGCGGCCTCTTTTTCGCGCTCTTCACCTGGGGGTATGACGCGCTGGTGCTGGCCCTCAACAACGCGGATATGGCCTGGGTAAAGCTGGCGCTCGGATTGCCTACTGCGCTCCTGATCGGCGGCATAGTCGGCAGAGTGGCAGCCGGCGTGCCTGCCTTTTCGCCACTGTTGTGGACTGTGGCCGGTGCCTTACTGGGCGCGGTCGCTGCTTACATTCGGGTTAATGGGCAGAATCTGGTGATGCAGCTTGCAGATGGCAGTTTCCGGGGCGAGGCCGTGCTTGCGCTCGGAGAGATGGCAACGACAAGAACTCTCCTGGTGCTCTTCACCAGCATCGCGCTGGGCACCGCAGCGGGCTTCCTGGAGCGCACAGCGCTACGCCGGACGAAGGACCGGATAAAGGGGATGCTGAGCCTGGTGTACATATGTATACCGCTAGCCTTCTGTATGGGCCGGCCAATAGACGAGCTGCTCCACCGCCCTTGGCGGCTACCTGTCCAGACAACTGCCCGGCTGGTCAGGCAGGTGATGGCAGACGCGATTCCGAGCGCGGCAGGGGCGGACAGTGGCTACCGGGCCCTCCTTCCCTTCCGCGAGGAGCTGCAGGAGCAGTACACGGTGCACTTTGTGGATTTCGGCGCAGATGCGGAGGGGCAGCCGCTGGCCTATGTGGATATCGCCTTCGACGAGCTGGTGCTGAGATGTGCCGTTGCTGACAAGCGCCTGCTCTACTGCGACGACCTGACTGTGCAGCTCAGGGACTGGATGGATGCATTGGTGCGCGCGGGCCTGTACCTGTCTCTTATACAC
>JAOAAG010000326.1 GCA_026418995.1 Anaerolineae bacterium | reverse complement strand
GAGTTGCACGCTCGCTATGGCGGCGTCTTCCCGGAAATCGCCTCTCGTGCTCACATCGAGGCCATCATACCGGTGATTAACCAGGCCATGGAGGAGGCCCGCCTGGACTTCGGCGACCTGGACGCGGTGGCTGTGACCTACGGGCCGGGGCTGGCCGGCTCGCTCCTGGTGGGAGTTAATGCGGCGAAGGGCATCGCGCTGGGATATGATCTGCCGCTGCTGGGGATCAACCACTTAGAAGCCCATATCTATGCTCATTGGTTGGACGCCAGCGGCATCAGTCCTGCTCACAGCCGCAGCATGCCCCTTCCGGTGCAGTTTCCCCTCGTGGCCCTCGTGGTCTCTGGCGGCCATACCGAATTGATCCTGATGCATGACCACGGTCAGTACGAGTACCTGGGAGGCACGCTCGACGATGCCGCAGGCGAGGCTTTTGACAAAGTGGGGCGCCTGCTGGACTTACCCTATCCGGGGGGACCGGCGATCCAGAAAGCAGCTCAGGGAGGAGACCCAACCGCCTATCCGTTTCCCCGCGCCTGGCTGGAAGGGAGCTACGACTTCAGTTTCAGCGGGCTTAAGACCGCTGTGTTGCGTGAGGTGACAAAGCTTGGCGCTCCACCGCAAGGCCAGCACCTGGCCGATCTAGCAGCTAGCTTCCAGGCGGCTGTGGTAGACGTGCTTGCGGCTAAAGCGGTGCGGGCAGCAGAGCAGTATGGGGCCACAGCCCTGCTGCTCTGCGGGGGTGTCTCGGCCAACCGGGCACTGCGGGAAGTAACCACCGAGCGGGCCGGTTCCCTGCCCGTGTATTACACGCCGCTCTCGCTCTGCACCGACAACGCAGCGATGGTGGGCGCTTGCGCCCACTACCGCTTCATCGCCGGAGAGCGCGCGGGATGGGAGCTGGATGTTGTGCCCGGGCTGCGGCTGGCATAGCATAACGCAGGCTATGGTCAAGATCAACCTCTTCGACCAGACCTTGAAGATTATCGGGCGCAACTACGCCGCTTCCCTGCTCAAGCTGGCGCTCCCTGAGGTAGAAGCCCGCCTGCTTGGTACGCTGGAAAACGTGGAGCTGTCTCTGCCGGTCCGGCCGGTGGATTTCCTGCACCGCATCGAGTGCGGGGGACAGGAGTACCTCCTGCACATCGAGTTCCAGTTGGAACACGAGGCCGATTTCCCCCGTCGGATGCACAGCTACCACGGGGCATGAAGCGAGCAGTTCAAAATTCCGGTGCTCTCCGTTGCGCTGTACCTGAGCCCCCGGCTGTCAGACCCGCCAGCCGAATATCTCGTGCGTATGGGAGGGCAGGTGGTGCATCGCTTCACCTACCCCGTTGTTAAGCTATGGGATTATGTGGACAGGATCCGCAGTGGGGAGTACAGAGAGCTGTCTCTTATACACATCT
>JAOAAG010000407.1 GCA_026418995.1 Anaerolineae bacterium | reverse complement strand
GCCTATAGCCGCCCGCCATAGGGGAAAGCTCGGAACGCCGGCTACTTGTCCATCCACCACTGGGCCGGGACCTGATTGCCTGGCGTTGCCGGAGCCCACGGGCCGACCACGCCGAAGTCGAGGATGTTGCGCATATAGTCCTTGACGATCACCGGCATCTGCTGGTCACCGGCGACACCGATCACGAAGGGGCCCTCCTCGATGATCACTTCCACGGCCTCCCAGACCACCTTGTGCCGGTCCTCAATGGTGGCGGTAGCGCGGCCCTTGCGATACAGCTCCTGCAGCTTGGCCGCCGGGCTGCCGGGTTCCGGCTTGACGCCACAGGAATAGGGCTGTCCCTCCACAGGTTTGCACTCCTCGCCGCCCATAGCGAACCAGCGGCCCTCCAGCGGGAACATGTAGCGGTTCACGATGGGGAAGATCCAGTCCGGGTAGGTCCAGATGTCAATCTCGGAGATGTGGGCCGCGCGCAGCATGTAGTACCCCTCATTGGTGCGGGTGTCCACGTCTGGCTGGCCCTGCAGGTTATTGACCTCGACCTGGAGCTTCAGGTTCTTCTCCCACTCGACTTCCATCTCGGCCGCGGCATCGGTCTGGACCTTGAGGCTGCCGCCCCAGTCAGTCACGTCAATGATGAGCGTGAACGGCTTGCCACTGGGCAGGTCGCGCCAGCCGTCGCCGTCGGCGTCCACCATGCCGATCTCATCCAGCAGGGCATTGGCCTCCTCGGCATCGAAATAGGCGTAGGACTCTGCCCAGCGCTTGAAGACCTCCTGGCCCTCGGGGCTGGCGAAGTGCCAGGACTGGGGGCTGATGGTGGCGGCCTTCGGCTCACCGATGCCATTCCAGGCTACGTCTATAATGCGCTGGCGGTCAAAGCCGATGGAGAGCGCGCGGCGGAAGCGCTTATCACGCAGGATGTTACGGATCTCGGCGGCACGCTCCGGCGTGTCATCCTCGTAGTTCTTGCCACCCTCGACATAGTACTGGTTGACCATATAGCCAGGCCAGGCACCGGCGCCGTTCATCCAGCCCTTCAGCAGACGGTAGCCACCGGAGGACGCCTGCTCCAGCAAGAAGGGAATGTCGTTGGGGCTGCCGCAGATACGGAAGGCGGTGTCGTACTTGCCCTGGGAGCAGTTCAACAGCCGCACCTGTTCATCGGCCACGATCTCGACGTCAATGTAGTCAATGTACGGCAGTTGGTTACCCTCGGTGTCCACCCGCCAGTAGTAGGGGTTACGGGCGAAGACGATCCGGCTTCCATCCTCAGCACGCTCATGACAGCACCAGGCGAACAGGCAGGGGAAATCGGGGTTCTCCCACCACTTGTCCACCTTCTCCAGGTCCTCGTAAGAAGCATCCGGGTTGTACTTGGGATGGAACTGCTTGAGGTAGTGAGCCGGCTTCATCATCGGGTTGGCAAACTCCCAGAACCCCTGGGCCATATAGTAGGGGTCAATCCACAGCGGCCGATCCTTGGACTTCCAGACCACAGTGTACTCGTCGGGGAATTCCATATCAATGGGAGAGCCATCCTCGTTGCGCAGCCAGGCCGGCACCGAGACCACCTTGTAGTCTTCGTTCTTGGCGATGTCCTCCCACCAGAACTTCCAGTCCTCGGTGGTATAGGGCGTCCCATCCGACCACTTCACGCCCTTGCGCAGGCGGAGGGTGAAGGTCTTACCATCGGCTGACCATTCGTAGCTCTCGGCCAGGCCAGGCTCGTAGCCGGTGAGGTCGGCCTTCCACTTGATCGGGGGCTCAGAGATGTAGAGCAGGACGTTGCCCACGCCCGGCCACCAGGAAGCGGTATGGATCGTGCCGCCGTATTTGCCGATGGACTCACGCGGTGGGGTGATCAGCGGGGTCTCGGGGAGCCGCTCGTCCACCGGCGGGAGCTTGCCGGCCGCCACCAGCTCCGCCAGCATTGGAGCCTCATTGTATTTGGTTACCTCTACCGCGACAGGAGTGGGAGTAGCTTCCTCGGCTTTGATGGCGCCCACGGCTGCCGTTGGCGCGGTGGTGGGAGTAGGTGCCGCTGTGGGAGTCGTTGGGGCTTTGCAGGCAACCAGCACCATCACCGCAATGACCAGGAGGTTGAACAGGGTTAACTTGCGCATCTTCTTCTCCTTTCATCGGAAAAAATTTGCTCTCAGGTGGTGGATCCAAAGACAGAGTTGTGCTCGCTATAGGGGGAAAGATATCACGGGCTTCCTAGTCCAGGGCATCACCTCCTTCTCTTAAAGGGATAAGCTGCGGGGACATTAAACGTTTAAACTAATGTCATTATATCATACTCATATGACAGTGTCAATGGAATTACCTTAAAATTCACCCTCTTGATGCCGCAGTAGCGCAACGCTCCGCGCCGGACCCCCAACCACCAGGCCGATAAACTCGGCAGCCCGCTGCACGATCTCGTCCACGGGCGTCGAGCTGGAGATCGCCGCTTCAAACATAGACTGCAGTTGCCGTGAGATGATGACGTATTCCGGGACCGACGGGCGTGCCCGCCCAGACATCATCATGTCAGGCAGGCTGCTCAACAGCGGATTACTTTTCCCTTCCCCGGTCGGGAGATAGGGCAAGCTGAGCATCATCGCGTCGTACATCTCACCGACGATCTCTGGCTTTACGGCCAGGCGCAGGATATCCAGCATCAGCACCGGGCGCTCGCACTGGCGCAGAATGACGTAACTGGAACCCCCTATCGTGGAAGCGGGGCGCTTACCCGGGGCAGCAGGTGGCACCACGCAGCCGACCCGCTGGAAAAACTCCTCTTCTTCCCAGTGACTGATCTCGCGGATCAGCCTGCTCTCGTAGCTGCCTCCCAACGCCATAGCCACCTTGCCCATCGCAAACAGGCGTGCAGCGGTGTTCTCGTTGTAGGAGACCATCTCCACAGGGCCAGCCTGGTGCACATAGATCAGTTCCCTAAGGAAACGGAGGGCCTGCCTGGTTTCCGGGCTATCGAGACGGACCTCTCCTGTTGCCGGGTCCAGGATCTCCCCCCCCGCCGACCAGATGAAGGGCATCAGCATATAGACGGTAGCCTCGTGGCCATTCACACCGGCAGGAAAGGCCAACGGATGCTCCAGCCCGTACCGTGCACGCACCTGGGGTTTGAGGAAATGAGAGGCGGTGTCCACCAGTGCGTTCCAATCCCGCGGAGGCGCTATTCCCTCCTGTTCAAACCAGTCCTTACGATACCACAACAAGGAGACATCGGTTCTTGCCGGCAAGCCGTACAGCTTACCGTTGAAGGTATTGACCGTCAGTACGGAGGGATAAACCTTGCGCTCCAGCTCCTCCCGGTCCCAGCGGAAGCCCAGCTCTTCGATGGGATAGATGAATCCGGCACGGGCCAATCCGGCGATCCAGGCGCAATCCACCAATGCAATATCCGGCGCGGCACCACTGCCGACCGCGGCGCTGAGCAGGTCGTAGAAGCGGAAGTGGTCAACCAGGCTCACCTGAAAAGATATTTGCTGAGTAGCGTGCCTGGTATTCCAGGCCTGGGAGATGCGCTCCAGGATCCTGGGTAGCTCAGAGTCTGAGCTCATGATGCGCACCTGCATGGCCGTGCGTTCACTTACATAAGTCCCATATCCGGGACGGCGCACGATGAGCCCCTCAAATTCCAGCTCGTTGAGTGCCTGGCGTACCGGGGTGCGGCTAATGTGGTACATCCGGCAGAGCTCTTGCTCAGTGGGGATCCGGTCACCCGGCCGCCATACGCCCAGCTCGATCTTCTCGCGGATCAGTGTTTTGAGCTGATGGTATATTGGTATGGGAGAATGGGGATCAATATTCGACACCGGTCCGCCCGAAGGGTATGGTCATTATGTAATTACATTATACCAAATAACCAGGTGTTTGTCAAGCCCCGCAACATCACTTTGCCACGGCGCTTGCCCTCCCTGCCCCCGATGGTATAATCCCAGCCGCACGAGATGAGTACCCGACCCCTCTCCACACGCGCTATTATCCCGCCAATATGCGGGGCCACCGGCGCTCTGTTCCTGACCCGCGTCGTGCTGGAAGCTATGCCGCGCCCCCTGCCCTGGCCCTTCATTGTCCTGGCCGGCCTCTCCGCCGTGGGCCTGGGCTATGCTGCGCTTGCGCGATGGTCTGCACACCGCCAGGTCGCCTATGCCCTGCCCCTCCCGACACTCCTGCTCCTTATGTATCTGCTCTGGCCGCGCCGTGACCCCGGGGTCGGCGGCCAGTTGGGTGTACTGGCTCTGCTGACCTGGCTGTGCTACCTCAGTAGGGAGATAGACTTGCCGGAGAAAATAGAAGGACTGGCCGACGCCGCGCTCTTTGTCATCGCGGCGGCTATCTACCTTGCGACGGCCGCCCCCGATGTCCTCCCTGCCGATGCGGGCGAGTTTCAGCTCGCAACGACTCTCCTGGGAGTGCTACACCCGCCAGGCTACCCTCTCTACACCATCGTCGGACACCTTTTTATCCGGCTCCTACCTTTCGGCACACCCGCATACCGACTGAACCTGATGAGTAGCCTCCTGGCCGCAGGCGCGTTGATACCGCTGGCCCGCGCCACCCGCTTGTGGGCCAGATCATTGGGCGCGTCTCGCTTTGAAGCGCTCATCGGGGGGGTGGGAGCCGCGCTGGCACTGGGCAGCGCCACCACTTTCTGGGCCCAGGCGACTATCGCCAACATCCGTACCCCGGCCATCCTCTTTGCGGCTCTGGCCTTGTATGCGCTGGCCCGGTTTGCTACCCGGCATGCGCCACGAGAGAAAGACCGTTCCCTCATCTGGCTTGGGGTATTCCTTGGGCTGGGAGGGGGACATTATCCGCCACTGGCATTTATCAGCCTCTTTTTTGTCTGCTACCTGTTGCTCTGCGATCCTCATCTGGCCATCCAGCCCCGACGCTGGTGGCGCCCGTTCCTGGCTGGCGCGTCAGCGTTTCTGCTGCCCCTAGTCTATCTGCCTATCCGGGGGGCAATGAACGCCCCTCTAGCTCCCGAAGGGCTGGACACTATCCCGGGCTTTCTCCACCACTTTCTGGCCCGCGGCTTCGCCGGCGATATGTTCGCCTTCGCCAACGGCGTGGACCTGCCTCAGCGCCTGACGCTGGTGCCAACGCTGTTCTCGTTCCAGTTTAACCTGCCCCTGCTAGCCATCGCCCTGATTGGCCTGGTGACGCTCCTGCGGTGGCAGTGGCGTCTCTTCGTCCTCATGGCTGGAGCCTGGGCCGTGCATACCTTCGTCACCATCACCTACCGCGCTCCCCAGACCGTGGAGTATCTGATGCCGGCCTACCTGCCCATCGCCATTGCCATCGGTCTCTGCCCTGCTCTGCTCTCCCGTTGCCTCGTGCCCCTGCCAGGGAGGTCTCTCTTCACGGCCCTGCTGTGTGCTCTACTCCTGTGGGCAGGGGTATTGAACGGATGGGAGCATGCCCCCAGCTTTTTCGAGCTGGCCCGCGACCGCAGTACACGCCAGATTGCCAGTACGCTACTGGAAGCAGCACCGAACGATGCGCTGATCCTGGCCGACTGGCATTGGGCCATGCCGCTACGCTATCTCCAGGACGTCGAAGGACGTCGTCCTGACGTAACGATCCAGTATGTCTGGCCGGTGGCCGGCAAGGCATATCACGAGGTCTGGGAGCAACGGCTGCGCGATGCCGGCACAGAGAGGCCGGTGCTGCTGACCCATTGCTACGAATTCGATGGCTACACTGCCGAACCGCTGGAGGCAGCCTTTATCCTCCGCCCACGCCCGGTGACAGCACCGCTAACGCCCCCCACCCCCTTATCGGAAACCTTTGGCGAGGCTGTAGAACTGGTGGGATATGATCTGCGCACAAGGTCGTGCCAGCCTGGACAGGTGGCAGAGATCACCCTTGCCTGGCGCTCGACAGGAGGTCTCCAGGCCACTCCCTCGCTCACGCTGCGGCTGGTGAATGAGCAGGGGCAACAGGTGGCGCAGGCCGACCGCCGGTTAAGTACGGATCTGGCGCCTGGCGAAGTGCGTTTCGAGCGGTTGTTCCTCCCGCTCCACCTCACCCTCCCTCCCGGCCAATATCAGATCACAGTGGGCGTGTATGTCACGACTGAGGCCGGCTTCGAGGACCTGCCGACCAGAGACGGAGAGACAAGGGCCAGGTTAACCGCACTGGAGATATGCCCGCTTTCGGCAAGACCATTCTCCCTCCACCCCCTCACCGCCCCCTTCGAGAGCGGCCTGTCACTGGTGGGGGTGGATTTCGACCGGAGCGCGCCGGATGCCCTGCGGGTATACCTGCACTGGCAGGGGCCGTCACAGGGGCAGTTAACGGCCAAAGTGCGCACTGCCGATGGCACGGAAGCGGCAACCCCGCTTCCCCCGTTGCCAGCAGGGACATACCAGACTATCGCTATGGATCTGCCGAGCACCATTTCTGAGCCACTCTGGCTCTCATTGGAGGACAGCACAGGCAAAGCGGATCGCGTAGCTGGCGCGTGGGGATGGCCCACACGACGGCTGCGCCTGCCTGCCCCTCCCGACAACGCGCTGTTTGTGCCGCTGGGCAACGAGATGGCGGTGATCGGCGCACAGGTACAACCTACCCGTTCCGACCAGCGCTCGGTGTTGGCTCCCGTCTCGCAGCCGACAGAGGCGGCGGCAGTGGATATCACTTTTGTAGGGTGGCGTCCTCTGACAGATGATTATTCCGTCAGTGTGCGGCTGGCAGATGCCGAAGGCCGGCGCCTGGCCATGCACGATTACCAGCCGGCCTTGGGTGCCATCCCGACGCTCAAGTGGATCCGGGGGAGTCTCGTGAGGGACCGGCACCTCATCCCGCTCCCCTCCAGCTTTGCCGGCGGGACAATACAGGTGACATTGGTAGCCTATGAGCGCTTCCGCATGACACCGCTTTCCGTACCAGCCGGCCGCCCGGACGAGACGCCATTAGGAACATGGAACCTCCCGTAGCGCAGTATACCATTGCTCGCATCCCGTCTACTTGTATCCTTGCCCACCTGCATCCTTGTCTACTTGTCTGACGGTGAAACGATGCAACATGCAGACTGGTTATACCGGACTCTGGCTTCCCATCGGTGGCTAACCACACTGGCGGCGCTGATATTATGTGCGGCGCTGGCCATAGGCGTGGGATACCTGCTTGCGGAGCTGGGCGTAGTTGTCTCTGTTGCGCTGCTATTCGCGCTATGCCTGGGCCTCCTGATGCTGCGCAGCATAGAGCTGGCTTACTGGAGCGTCATCGCGGTCATCTGCCTGTTACCCTTCGCCTCGTTCCCGTTCAGTATCGGCTTCACCCCCACCTTCCTCAATGCCGCATTGGGGGCCCTGTTTATGTTGTGGCTACTCCGCATCGCCACGGGCCGGCAGAGGGAGTTCACTGCCACGCCACTGGGGCTTCCCGTCCTCATATTCATGCTGATTACGATAGGCGCCTTCGTCTTCGGCCTCTCGCATGCCGCGCTCACTTCTTACGTGCTACGTCACTTCGCCGAGATTCTGCTCAGCATAGCGCTGTTTTTCCTGGTGGTCAATACGGTACAGGATACGGGGAGATTGGAACGCCTCACACGCGCGTTGCTTCTGTGCGCGTTCGCAGCAGCGTTCATCGGTGTGGTACTGTATCTCACTGCCGTCTACATCTCTGACGAGCTGGTCATTCGCGCCTTATCTGCGCTTGGACGGCTGGGCTACCCGACCGGCCCCGGGGTTCTGCGTTACATCCGCGATGACCCGGAGCTCCCCATGCGAGCCACTTCGACCTCGATAGACCCTAATGTCCTGGGAAGTCTGCTTAACCTGACACTGGGAACTGGCGTGCCGCAGCTCTTTGCCACACGGCCCCTCTTCCCGCGCCGCTATCTGGTGGTGATGCTGGGGACCATGG